>JAHWJH010000012.1 GCA_019348555.1 Actinomycetota bacterium | reverse complement strand
CGAGCGGTACACCGCCGCCGTGATGGCGGAGGATGTTGTCCGACTGCTGGATCACCTGAGGCTGCCGCGCGCCCACCTCGTCGGGCACTCCATGGGAGCCGTCCTCGCCGCCAATGTCGCCGCCCGGCACCCAAGCCGCGTCGCGACGGCCGCGCTGGTCGCCGGGCCGGTGGACCGGGAGTCGCTGGAGAACGACCTGTCCCGGGCGCTGCGCGCCGCCGTTCCCCTGCTGCCTCCCGACGTGCCGCGGCCGCTGCTGGACGAGCTGTCCACCGCCGCCACCCGGGTGGGTGCCACCCGGAACACGTCGAAGAAGTCGCCTGCCATCATCCCCGTGCCCGCCTGATAGACGGTGCCGAGCTCGAAACCGGCGAACTCGGGCACGTCCTCGGGCGCAAGACGAGCGGCCCAGCGCTTGGGGGCGAGCGCCTCTTGCACGAGCACCTCCTGGGCCCGCTGCTCCAGCTGGCTACGGCTCTCGGTGAGACGAGCGTGGTTGAGCAACTGCTGGGCGTAACGCAACGAGAGGGCCACCGGCACGAGCAACACCACGCTCACGGCGTCGGCCCATCCCGACATCGACAGCGAACCCACGGCGGCGGCGAGCGCCACGGCGGCGTAGAGCATCGCCGCGTGGGTGTCCTTGAGCAGGGCGGCCTTGACGACCTGGGCGGCCTCGGAGTGCGCCCCGGAACTGGTGTCGATGCGCCGGGACACACGGAGCAACCGTCGGGCCGAGCGCCCCCACACCGAGGCGGCCAGCACAGCACCGACAGCGACGATCCCGAGGATCGGGCGATCGATCATGACGATGACGAGCGTATACCCCGCCCAAGACCCCAGGTCTCCGGCGGTTCAGCCCGAGCGACGGCGGACCCGGAGCTTGATCGGCGTGTTCCCCAGCTCGAAGTGCTCGCGCACCGCCCGCTCGAGGTAGCGCAGGTACGTCGGAGGGATGTCGCGGTTGGCGAAGAGGGTGAAGGTGGGTGGCTCGACGGCCCCCTGGGTGGCATAGAGCACACGCCCTCCGGGCGAGGCGTGGGACGACTGGGCCGCCTGGATCACCTGGTTGAGCTCGCCGGTGGGCACCCGGCGCCGGTAGGCGTCGACGGCCTGGCCGAGGGCGGGCAACACCTTGTGGACGGACTTGCCGGTGAGGGCGCTGCCCTTGATCACCGGGGACGTCGACAGGAAGTGGAGCCGGTCGGCAACGTCGATCTGCACCTGCGCCCGCGCCTCGGCGTCGAGCGTCTCCCACTTGTTCAGCAGGATCACCGTCGGGCAGCCGGCGGCGTCGATGCGCTCGGCGAGGCGCTGGTCCTGATGGGTGATCCCCTCGGAGGCGTCGATGACCAGCACGGCGAGGTCGGCGGCGTCGACGGCCTGCAGGGCGCGTACGAGCGAGTAGTACTCCGTTCCCCGGTCGATACGCGAGCGCCGGCGCATCCCCGCGGTGTCGACGAAGCGGATGCGGCCCTCGGGCGTGTCGACCTCGGTGTCGATGGTGTCCCGGGTGGTACCGGGGAGGTCGTGGACCACCGAGCGCTCGTCGCCGATCAGGCGGTTGAACAGCGTCGACTTGCCCACGTTGGGGCGGCCCACGATGGCCACGGCCGGGACCTTCGCCACTGCGGCGGCGAGACCGTCGCCATGTGCCTCAGCCTCGTCGCCAGAGCCGGGCAGCAGGTCGACCACGGCGTCGAGCAGGTCACCGCTCCCGCGACCGTGCAGGGCGCTCACCGGCCAAGGGTCGCCGAGACCGAGCTTCACCAGCTCCCACATGTCGGGCTCTCGATTGGGGCCGTCGACCTTGTTGGCCACCACCAGCACCGGAGCGGTGCCGGCGCGCAGCATGGTGGCGACCTCGGCATCTTCGGGCGTCACGCCGACGGTGACGTCGACGACCAGGACCACGACGTCCGCCTCCGTCCACGCCCGCTTGGCCTGGCGGCTGACCGAGACGTCGAGAGGGTCACCGCTCGAGGTCCAGCCCCCGGTGTCGACCACCAGGAAGGAGCGGCCGCACCACTCCGCCTCGACCGCCTTGCGGTCGCGGGTGACGCCCGGTCGCTCCTCGACGATCGCCTCACGGCGCCCGACGATGCGGTTGAGCAGCGTCGACTTGCCGACGTTGGGCCGCCCGACGATGGCCACGACGGGCAGCGACGGCGACGGCGCCGATTCGCTCACGAGCCGCCACCGCACCCCGGCGAGGCGCCCACCGTGGCCATGGTCGCCGACGATGAGGCCGACGTCCCCATGGCCAGCGCACGGCGCAGGGCCCTGCCGTCGGTGGCGACGACTTCGACCGGTCGAGGCAGATCGATCGGTGCCGTCCCGTCGAGGAACCGGCCCTTGGACAGGCAGACGTCGGGGAGCAGGTAGCGGTTCCCGGCAGGCTCCTCGGCGAGGACCCTGGCCACGTCGACGCCCACGAGCAGCCCGCTGACCCCGATGTTGCCGCCGAAGAAGCGGTTCTCGACCGGGATCACCCGCACGTCGCTGCGCCGGAGCGACGCCACCAGCGGCGTGAGCACCCGCGCCCCGTACGAGCCGGTGAGCACGCCCACCGGCGCGCTCCGCGCCGCTCGGAGCTTCACGGCCGCCACGCTCGACTGCCCGGCCCGCGGTGCTCGGTAGCCCGTCGCCGGGGCGCCATCGACCCAGGCGAAGAAGCCGGGGCGCACGCCGGTCACGTCCTGGCGTCGCCCGAGGAACTCCGCCTCGAAGGTCCGGGCCATGCCAATGCCGTCCTCGTGCATGGCGAACCCCTCGTAGGTCTCGGGCGAGGGAAAGGGGCGCCGGGCCAGCAGGTAGTACTCGTCGGCGGCGTGGACGAGGCGCCGTCCGAGCAGTCGCAGATAGAGCTCCTGCCACTCGCCGACCAGGTCGACCACGGCTTCGGCCTCGGCGGTGCTGTGGGCGCGTAGCCGAGGTTCGGTCGAGAACCGGCTGATGCCGAGGGGGACCACGCACAGCGACGAGAGCTCGGGGTACTCGTCGAGCACGCCCACCAGGGTGTCGACCAACACGTCGCCGTCGTTGACGCCGGGGCAGACCACCACCTGGCCGTGCACCACCACGCCGTGATCGAGCAGCGCCCGTAGCCAGCGCAGGCTCGACGCACCCCGCCGGTTCCGAAGCATCGCTGACCTCACGTCGGGGTCGGTGGCGTGGATGCTGACGTTGATCGGGCTCAGGCCCTCGCTCACCACCCGCTCGAGGTCGGCCTCGGTGAAGCGGGTGAGGGTGGTGAAGTTGCCGTAGAGGAAGCTCAGGCGGTAGTCGTCGTCCTTCTGGTACAGGCTGGCACGCAGCCCCGGTGGCAGCTGGTGGATGAAGCAGAACTCGCAATGGTTGTCGCAGGTCCGCACCTGGTCGAACAGCGCCGAGTGCACCTCGGCACCGAGTGGCTCGCCTGCGGCCTTCGCCACCTCGACGCTGCGTTCTAGACCACCGCGGCGCAGCTCGATCTCGAGGTCGGCCTCGTCGGCCAGCAGCTGCCACTCGATCACGTCGCGCGGTGAGCGCCCGCCGAGCGCCACGATCTCGTCACCCGGAGCCAGGCCGGCGCGCTCGGCCGGCGAGCCGGGCGCGACGGCGACGATACGCGGAAGGGACACGCGTCGAGGATAGGGCGGCAGAGTCAGGCCGCCCCGTCCCACCACAGCGTGACCGCCTCGCGGGCGACCACGTCGGGCCCGTCGCCGAGCAGGGCGTCGATCTCGGCGTCGCGCTCGGGCCCCACACAGAGCTGGCGCCGCAGCAACGCCACGATCTCGGAGCGAGGCGTTCCCCGCCACAGCAACGGCGGCACGGCATGCTCCTCGACGCCGACGTCGAGCCCCACCTCCTCGAGCACCGCCACGGCATCCGACGCCACCGGTCGGCTGGGACGTTCGATGCCGTGGAGCTCGCGCCACAACAGCCTGGTGTGGGCCCGTGGGTGCTCGGCGGTGAGCTCGAGCACGACCCGGCGCCGAGCGTGCGATGTCAACGCGGCGGCGAAGGGCACCAGATCGGCCACGTTGTAGGCCACGTGGTGACACACGACCACGTCGGCCGGCCCGACCTCGTCGGCCACCTCGGGCCACAGCCCGACCACCTCCACGTGTTCCACGCCGCGGGCGTCGGCCGCCCGGGCGAACGCCGCCAGCATCTCCGCGCTCTGGTCCACGCCGACGAGACGCGCCGCCGGTGGCGCCAGGGGCAGGCTGGCCGCACCACCGCCGACCCCGACGTCGAGCACGGTGGCACCGGCGTCGAGGACCTCGAGCGCCTTGCGGCGGGACGGTCCCCCGGTGCTGTCGGCCACGGCCAGCTCGGCCGACCGGGCGAACACCGCCGGTGGCAGCGTCCACGGCGACTCCGGTGCCGCCGCCAGGATCTGCGCAGGGATGGCCCACGACTCCAGCGCCCGGCTCCACGAGCGGGCGGCGTCGGCGGCCATCGCGCCGCTAGCGTAGATCCGTGCAGGTCGAGCGGGTGCTCCTTGCCGCTCCCCGCGGCTTCTGCGCCGGGGTGGAGATGGCCATCAAGGCTCTGGCCTGGATGGTCAGGGCCTTCGAGCCGCCCGTGTACTGCTACCACGAGATCGTGCACAACCGGCTGGTGGTCGATCGATTCCGCGACCTCGGCGTGGTCTTCGTCGACGACATCGCCGACGTGCCCGAAGGGGCCCCGCTCATGCTGTCGGCGCACGGCTCTGCCCCCGAGGTCGTCCGGGCGGCCGCCTCCCAGGGTGGCTACGTGGTCAACGCCGTGTGCCCCCTGGTCACCAAGGTGCACCACGAGGTGAAGGTGCGGGCGGGCAAGGGCTACTCGATCGTCTACGTGGGCCACGCCGGCCACGACGAGGCGGTCGGCACGATGGCGGTCGCCCCCGACGACATCCACCTGGTCGAGAGCGAGGCGGACGTCGAAGCGCTGCCGATCACCGACCACCCGGTGGCCCTGCTGGCCCAGACCACCCTCAGCCACCACGACTGGGCCGACGTGCTCGAGGCGACGCGCCAACGCTTCCCCGGCCTGTGGATGCCGGGGCGCAGCGACTTGTGCTTCGCCACCACCAATCGCCAATCGGCGCTGGTGCAGATCGCCGAGCGCTGCGACGCCGTGGTGGTGATCGGCTCGGCCAACTCGTCGAACACGGTGGCGCTCGAGAAGGTGGCACGAGCGGCCGGGTGTCCTCGCGTGCTGCGGGTCAACGACCCTCAGGAACTTCCCGACGACCTCACCGGCGTGGTCGGGGTCACCGCCGGAGCCTCGGCCCCCGAGGAGCTGGTGCGCTCGGTCATCGACCGGCTGGGCCCCGTCGACGGCGTCGAAGAGGTCGCCTACACCGCCGAGGCGGAGTACTTCCCCCCACCCCGGGAGCTTCGCGAGCTGCTCGGCGCCATCAGCACCGTGGCGTCGTTGGCGCTGGCGGCGCCGGTCAGCGCCCCGGCCACCGCCGACCGTGAGCTGGCCGCCAGCGAGGTGCTGGCCGGACTGCGCGCCTGACCGGCACGGCGCCGACTAGTCGCCCGCCCTCAGCCGGGCTTCGTCGTAGACGGCCTGGAGCTCGGCGGTGAGGCGCTCGGTCAGCTCTTTGACTGCCCGACGCGACGGCGTGCGGCCCGGCTCGGAGACGTCGGGGACGATGGCCTCCCCCACCACGACGGACACCTTCACCGGCCGGAAGAGCTTGGCTCCCTTCGGCATGGCGCGAGTGGTGCCGCCGATGCCCACGGGGAAGATCGGCGCTCCCGTACGCAGCGCAAGGTGGGCGGCTCCGTCGTAGAGGTTCTCGACGACAGGTGTTGCCCGGCGGGTGCCCTCGGCGTAGACGACCAGCGGCTCACCGGCCTCCAGGGCGAGCCGGCACTTGCGCATGGCGTCGCGGTCGACAGTGTCTCGCCTGACCGGAAAGGCACCGAGGGTGTCCCACAACCATGCCGACCAGCCGTACTTCCACATCTCCTCCTTGCCGAGGTAACGCATGTAGCGACGGGTCAGCGTCGCCATGATCGGCGTATCGATGTTGGAGCGGTGCACCGGAGCGAGGATGAAGGCCCCGGTCGAAGGCAGTCGCTCGGCGCCGTCGACGTCGAGGCGCCAGTAGACGGCGGCGAAGCCGGCGATGAGGGCCCTGACCACCGCATAGAAACGCCGCCGGAACGCCGGCGACGACGGCCAGGTCGCCGGGTAGCTCGCCACCACGCTCGTCGCCGTCGTCATGTGGTTGCCTCGCCGAGCGCCTGCAGGAGCTCCTCGACGATGGCGTCGGCGTCACGGTCGCTCGTGTCGATCTGCACGGCGTCGTCGCTGCACGCCAGCGGCCCGTCGACCCGCCCCGAGTCGATGGTGTCGCGACGGGCCATGTCGGCGGCCACCGCCTCGTACGCCATGTCGGTGACCTCGCGGTGGCGCCGACCGGCCCGCACGTCGAGGCGAGCCGTGAGGTAGGCCTTGAACGCCGCGTCGGGGAACACCACCGTGCCGATGTCGCGGCCCTCGACCACCGCACCGGCCCGGCCCCGCACCCACTCCCGCTGGCGATGCACCAACTCGGTGCGAACGCCGGGGTTGGCCGCCACCGCGCTGACCGCCCGCGTCACCTCGGGGCCCCGGATCTCGATGGTGGCGTCGACATCGTCGACCCGGACGCCGTCGGCGTCGACGACGATCTCGAGCTGACGGGCCATACGGGCGACCGCCTCGAGATCCTCGGGATCAAGCCCGCGACGCAGCGCGGCGAAGGCCACCGCCCGGTACATCGCCCCGGTGTCGAGGTAGTCGAGGCCGAGGCGCTCGGCGAGGCGACGGGCGACGGTCGACTTGCCCGATCCCGCCGGCCCGTCGATGGCGATCACGTGCATCGGCGGGCGACGCTACCCGGCGACCGGCGTCGGACGCCGCCGCAAGCCGTCGACGACGTCGAAGAAGCGCGGGAAGGTCTTGGCCACGCACCCCGGGTCGGTGATCTCGATCCCCGGCACGCGCAGGCCGAGCAGGGTGAAGCTCATGGCCATGCGGTGGTCGTCGTAGGTTCGGATGCGAGCCGGGACGGGACGCCCCGGATACACGGTGAAGCCGTCATCGTGGTCCACCGCCTCGACGCCGCAGCGGCGAAGCTCGTTGACCACGGCGGCGATCCGGTCGGTCTCCTTGTCCCGGATGAAGCCGATCCCGCGCACACGCGTCGGCGACGACGCGAACACCGCCACCACCGCCAGGGTCTGGGCGGTGTCGGACAGGTCGGCCAGGTCGACGTCGACCCCGTGGAGCGCCTCGCCCGCACGGACCTCGATCCCTTCGCTGTCGTGGTCCACCTCGGCGCCCATGGACGCCAGCACCTCCACGAACCGGGCGTCGCCCTGGACCGAGATGGGACCCAGACCCGACACCCGCACCCGCCCACCACAGATGACCGCGGCGGCGAAGAAGTAGGCAGCGGCACTGGCGTCGGGTTCGACGCGGTAGCGCCGGGGCCGGTAGCCGGTGGCTCTCACCGTCACGCCGGTGTCGACGTCGCCGACCACCGCGGCCCCGAACGCCTTCATGGTCGCCACGGTGAGCTCCAGGTACGGACGCGACACCACCGGCGGCGCCAGTTGGAGGTGCAGGTCGTCGTCCATGGCCGGTGCGCTCAGCAACAGCCCCGACGCGAACTGGCTGGATGCCCCACCCGGCACTCGAAGTGACCCGCCGGCGAGGCCCGAGGCCACCACGGTGACCGGAAGACGGCCCGCCTCGGCGTCCTCCTCCACGACCGCCCCCAGCAGGCGCAGGGCGTCGAGGCTGGGCCCCATGGGCCGTCGCCGCAGCGGGGCAAGGCCGTCGAGGTGGTAGCGGCCACGCCCGAGCGCCAGCACCGGCAACAAGAAGCGGGCCGTGGTCCCCGACAGCCGGGCATCGAGCTCGACGGGACCCGGCCGCAGTCGACCGCCCCGACCCTGCACCACCAGGTCGCCGGTGTGGGCGTCGACGCCGATGCCCACACCCAGGCGGGCCAGGCCGTCGACCATGGCAGCGGTGTCGTCGGCGTGCAGCGCCCCCTCCAGCACCGATCGTCCGTCGGCCAGGGCGGCCGCCACCAGCGCCCGATTGGTGATGCTCTTGGAGCCCGGAACGACCACGACGGCGTCCAGCGGCCCCTCGATCGGTTCGATGGGCAGGGCGTTCACTGCAGGGGCCGGCTCGAGGGGTGGTAGCCCCGCCCCACGAGCGCCTCGGCGAGGCGCTCCACGAAGACCACGTCGATCAACAGGATGGCCACGCCGGCGCCACCCTCGCTGGAGTGGGCGATCTCCAGGTCGTCGATGTTCACGCCCAGCTCGGTGGCCAGCGTGGTGATCTCGGCCAGCACGCCGGGACGGTCCGGCACCGGCACCCGCAGCTCGGCCAAGCGGTCGGGCTGGGCCACCCTGCCCGGGAGGTTCACCCGGGCGGAGCGGGCCTCCTCGAGGGTGGCCAGCAGGCGGGGGCGGTCGCCTCTGGCCACCAGTGCCCGGACCTCGGCCAGCGCTTCCTCCAGCGACGCCAGCAGCTCCACGATCGCCGGTGCGTTCTCCACGCAGATGTCGGGCCAGATGCCCGGATGCCCGGCGGCGACGCGGGTCATGTCGCGGAACCCCCCGGCCGCCAGGCGCAACAGCACGCCATGGGCGTCGGCCCGGTCGTTGGCCAGGCGCATGAGGGTGGCGGCGGTGAGGTGCGGGACGTGCGACACCATGGCGACCAGCGTGTCGTGGCGCTCCGGCGCCAGCTCGACCACCTCGGCCCCCAGGGAGGCGACCACCGAGCGCACCAGCGAGTGGGCCGCCGGATCCGTGGCCTGCACCGGGGTGAGCGCCCACACCGCTCCCGAGAACAGCTCGGCATCGGCGCCGGCCACACCTTCCTGCTCGCTGCCGGCCATGGGGTGGCCGCCCACGAACCGAGGGTGGTCGACGGCGCGCACGATCGACGCCTTGGCGCTGCCCACGTCGGTGACCACTCCCCGACCGTCGAGGGCGGCGACGGCTTCGGCGGCGACGGCGCCCACCGGGGTGGCGATGAACGTCAGCTCGGCGTGGGGGTCGTAGCCGAGGGCGTCGACGGCACCGAGCGCCACGGCCTGCGCCGCCCGACGGGGATCATGGTCACGGCCGGTGACGTGCCAGCCCCGGGCTCGCAGGGCGAGGCCGATCGACCCCCCGATGAGGCCGGTCCCGACGACCACCGCCCGCCGGGCCTCGCCGTCAGCCGGGAAGGTCATCGCGCAGCATGCTCGCCCCTTCGAGGTAGACGTGGCGAAGGTCGGCCCGACGGCGCGAGGTCTCGAGATGCACGAGCACCCGGATGCACCGAGGCGTGCTGCCGACGATGTCGAGCTCCCGGGCGCACAGCATCGGCACGTCGCCCAGCCCGATGGTGCGGGCGGCGGCGGCAGGAAAGAGCGACCGCACGTCCTCGGTGGCGGTGAACACGATGCTCACCACGTCGTCGTGGTCGACGTCGTTGCGCGAGAACATGGCCTTCAGCAGGGTCACCACCCGGTCCGTGACCTGCTCTACGGTGTCGTCGTCGACGGTCGTCGCTCCTCGGAGGGCCCGCAGCACCCGAGCGATGCTACGGCGCCTCGCCGCCCTGGCGTCGGGGTCAGGCGTCGGCGTCGCCGGAGGCCGCCGCCTGTTCGAGCGAACGCACCTCCGCCGGCGTCAGCGCACGCCAGGCACCCGGGCGCAGTGACGGATCGGTCAGGGGACCGATGCGGAAGCGGGCCAGGCGCACGACCGGGTGGCCGACGGCCTCGCACATGCGCCGGACCTGGCGGTTGCGGCCCTCGTGGATGACGAGGCGCAGCAGGTCGGGAGGGGTGAGGGCGACCTTGGCCGGGCTGGTGATCCCGTCCTCGAGCTCGACGCCCAGGCGGAGCCGGCGCAGCGCCGCCGGCGACGGCGTGCCCACCACCTTGGCCAGGTAGGCCTTCTCCACCCCGACCGACGGATGGGTGAGGCGGAAGGCGAGGTCGCCGTCGTTGGTGAGGATCAAGAGCCCCTCGGTGTCGGCGTCGAGGCGCCCGACCGGAAACACCCTCGGTTGCGCGGGCACCAGGTCGACCACCGTCGGCCGACCGCGAGGGTCCGACGCCGTGGAGATCACCCCTGCCGGCTTGTTCAGCAGGTAGTGCGCCATCCCCGGGCGCACGGCCAACGCCACGCCGTCGACGGCCACCACGTCGTGTTCCGGATCGATGCGCCGACCGGCCGCCGCCACCTCACCGTTGACCGTGACCCGCCCGGCGCTCACCATCCCGTCGCAGACCCGGCGGCTGCCCACGCCACGACGAGCGAGGATCTTCTGGATGCGCTCCCCGGTGGGCTCGGTAGGCGTCATGGCGTGTCGTCGAGGGGTCGCAGGCCGCGCTCGAACGCCTCCACGGTCTCCGGGGCGGGCACGAAGCCGGCCAGCGGCGGCAGATCGGCGAGCGAGTCGAGGCCCAGCTTCTCCAGGAACGTCGTGGTGGTGCCGAACAGCGAGGCCTGGCCGGGCCCGGGATCGCGTGCCACCTCCTCGACGTAGCCCCTCACCTGGAGGGTGCGCATGACGCTGTCGACGTTGACCCCCCGCACCGCCGCCACCTGGGCCCGAGAGACGGGCTGTCTGTAGGCGACGATGGCCAGGGTCTCCAGGGCAGCGGCCGACAGCCGCACCGACTGACCTTCGAGGACGTAACGCTCCACGTAGGCGTCGAGATCGGGGGCCGTCTGCAGCTGCCAGCCACCCGCCACCCGCACGAGGACGAAGCCCCGCCGGCCGGCCCGGTAGTCGGCGGCCAAGGCTTCGCACAGCGCTTCGACGGTGTCTGCCGCCAGCTCCAACAGCTGACCCAACTCCGCCGGCGGCACCGGGCTCTCGGCAACGAGCAGCACGGCTTCCAGCGCCCGGCGGGCCTCGTCGTTGCCCGATCGAGGCGCGGGCTCGCTCACTCCCGGGCGGCTGCGGCACCCACCAGCGGGCGGGACACCTCGGGTGTCGGGCCGATCCAGGTCACGACGATGTCGCCGAAGCGGCCGGCCTGGTCCAGATCCACCAGGCCCGACTTGCACAGCTCCAAGAGCGCCAGGAAGCGCACGACCACGGCGAGTCGCTCGCCGAGCCCGGCGGTGAGGGAGCGGAAGGTCGTGCGCCCGGTACCCGGCAACGAGCGGGAGAGCTCCGCCACGGTGTCGCTCACGCTGACCTTGACGAGGGCGAGGTGGTCGACGGGCACCCGGGGCTTGGGCGTGGGGCTGGATGCCCGCAGGAACGCCGCCCGCACGTCGGCGGGGCCGACGCCGGCGAGGAGATCGGGAGCGAGGGCGAGGAAGCGATCGCCCGGGCCGACCCTGCGGGCCACTGAGCGCCCGGCCCGCTCCTCCATCGCCGCCAGCGCCGCGGCAGCGTCCTTGAACGTCTTGCACTCGAGGAGCCGGGCCAGGAGCACGTCGCGCTCTTCCCACAGGGCCAGCTCCTCGTCGACGTCCACCTCCGGCGACCGGGGCAGGAGGCGACGTGCCTTGAGCTCCACCAGGGTGGCGGCGATGAGCAGGAACTCGGTGGCCACCTCCAGATCGAGGGGGACGTCGGCGAGCCGCAAGCGGTCGAGCTCGGCGAGGTAGCCGTCGACGATGGTGGTCAGCGACAGCTCGTAGAGGTCGACCTCCTCGCCGAGGATCAGGTGCAACAGCAGGTCGAAGGGCCCCTCGAACAGCGGCGTGCGGACTTCGTAGGGCACGGAGCACAGGGTAATGGGGACCTCCTCGGCGCCGGTGGACCCCTACCATGCCGGAATGGGCCGTGTGTTCTCTGGTATCAAGCCGACCGGCCCCGTGACCCTCGGCAACTATCTGGGCGCGCTGCGGACCTGGGTCGACGCCCAGGATGCCGACGACTGTGTGTACTGCGTGGTCGACCTCCACGCCCTCACCGTGCCGTCGGATCCCGCACAGCTGCGGGCGCTGACCCTGGAGCTCGCCACCGTGCTGGTGGCCATCGGACTCGACCCCCGGCGCTGCACGCTCTTCGTCCAGGGCCACGTCCACGAGCACGCCGAGCTGGCATGGCTGATGGAGTGCACGGCCAGCGTCGGTGAGCTGCGGCGGATGACCCAGTTCAAGGAGAAGTCCGACGACCAGCACTTCGTCTCCGCCGGGCTGTTCACCTACCCGGCCCTCATGGCGGCCGACATCCTGCTCTACGACACCGACCGCGTGCCCGTCGGCGACGACCAGCGCCAGCACCTCGAGCTCACCCGCGACCTGGCCGAACGCTTCAACTCGCGTTTCGGCGCCACCTTCGTCGTGCCCGAGGCCGCCGTCCCCCCCGTTGCCGCCCGCGTCATGGACCTCCAGGACCCCACCCGCAAGATGTCCAAGACCGAGGAGTCGCCCCAGGGCGTCGTGCTGCTGCTCGACGAGCCGGCGTCGATCGAGCGCAAGATCCGCCGGGCGGTCACCGACACCGGTACCGACGTGCGCTACGACCCCGTCGCCAAGCCGGGGGTGTCGAACCTGCTCGCCATCCTCGGCGCTGCCACCGGCCGCCACCCGGCGGCCGTGGCCGAGGGCTACGACCGCTACGGGCCCCTCAAGGCCGACTGCGCCGCCGCCGTCGTGGAGCTGCTTCGCCCGGTGCAGGCCCGCTACGCCGAGCTGGTCGCCGACCCCGCCGAGGTCACGACCATCCTGCGCGCCGGTGCCGACAAGGCCCAGGCCGTGGCCGGCCCGACCCTGGCTCGGGCCCGCAGCGCGGTCGGCCTGCTCCCCCGCTGACGCCCCGCGGCAGCTACAGCAGCTTCGAGTAGAGGTCGATGGCCGGGCGCAACACGCCGGCGAGGGCACCGGGAACGGCCAGCACGATCACCAGCAACAGCCCCATCGACCAGGTGCGCAGCTTGTGCCACGCCGGCCACCAGCTGGCCGGCAGCACCCGCTCGATCATGGCCGAGCCGTCGAGGGGGGGGATGGGCAGGAGGTTGAACACCGCCAGGATCACGTTGATGAACCCGAAGAAGAACACGATCCGGGCTCCGAGCGACTGCTCGATGGCGATGCCGCCCCCGAAGCGCTCCACCTCGTAGAAGGTCCGGTACACCACCACCGCCACCAACGCCAGCGCCACGTTGACCGCCGGGCCGACCAGGCTCACGTAGAGGGAGTGTTGGCGGGGGTTGCGCAGGCGGCTCGGCTGGACCGGCACCGGCTTGGCGTAGCCGAACGCGCCCAGGCCGCCCAGGGCCAACATGGCCGGCAGGATCACCGTCCCGAACGGGTCGACGTGGCGCAGCGGGTTCAAGGTGAGGCGGCCGGCCTCCTTGGCCGTGTCGTCGCCGTACCACAGTGCTACGACGCCGTGCGACACCTCGTGGAGGATGACCGAAGGCACCAGCACCCCGACCACCAGGGCGACCTGGGCCCAGTCGACGTTCATCCCCGGACGGGAACGGTCGCCGGCCCCGCCCGGGCTCCGCCGGTGCCCCGAGCACGTCCACCCTCGTTGCCGAACCTCTGGTTCGGCAACGAAACCTCTAGCGCCGGGAGGCGCACTGGATGCAGTAGCGGGTGGCCGGCATGGCTTCGAGGCGCGCCTCGGCGATCTCCTCGCCACACTGCTCGCAGACGCCGTAGCCGCCCGAGTCGAGCTTCTGCAGTGCCCGGTCGATGTCGGCCAAGGCGTCCTGCAGGCTGTTGGCCAGCACCTGGTGCTCGCCCTTCTCGGCCGCCACCTGCCCCGAATCGGCGAAGTTCTCGTCGAAGGCCATGCCCTCGCCGCCCACGCCCATCTCCGCGAGTTGGTGGCGCAAATGATCGCGCTCGTCGCGCAGCGTGGTGCGCAGGGTTTGGAGCGCGTCCGTGGTCAGCACCCGTTCAGAGTAGCGAAGGTCCAGGCGCCCGACGACCGGCGCGGCCCATGGCCCTCGGGTGGGCCGCCTCGTACACCCGGCGCAGCCGTTCGGTGGAGACCATGGTGTACACCTGCGTGGTCGACAGCGAGGCGTGCCCGAGGAGCTCCTGGACGACCCGGATGTCGGCGCCGTGATCGAGCATGTGGGTGGCGCAGGAGTGCCGCAGGACGTGAGGGGTGAGGCGGTTCCCCAGCCCGGCCCGCTCGCCGTAGCGGCGCACGATGCCCCACCCTCCCTGGCGCGACAGACGGCCGCCCCGGGCGTTGAGGAACACGGCGTCGGCGTCTCCCCGGCGGGCCCAGCGCTCGGGTACGAGGCGGTCGCGCCCCGACGGCGACAGCCAGGCGGACAGTGCCTCGTGCGCCATCCCCGCCAGCGGCACCAGGCGCTCCTTGGAACCCTTCCCGGTGGCCCGCAGCACGCCCTTGTCGAGGTCGAGGTCCGGCAACGAGAGCCGGACCAGCTCGGAGATGCGCAGCCCGGCGCCGTAGAGAACCTCGAGCATGGCCCGGTCGCGCCGCGCCGCCGGGTCGGACCCGACCACGGCGGCGATGATGGAGGCGACCTGCTGTTCGCTCAAGGCCTTGGGCAGGCCCTGGGGCACCCGGGGCACCTCGACGCCGAGCGCCGGGTCGGTTCCGAGGTGGCCCTCCAGGCTGAGGAACCGGTGGAGGGAACGGACCACCACCAGGGCACGCGCCACCGACGCCGGCGCCCGACCGAGCCGCCGGAGGTGGGCGACGTAGCCCTCGACGGTCTCGGACGTCACGTCGGCAAGGGTCATGCCGCTGGTCGTCAGCCAGGCCACGTAGGTGCGCAGGTCGCGCCGGTAGGCCCCGAGGGTGTTGGCCGAGCGTCCTCGCTCCGACCCCAACCAGGCCAGGAACTCCTCGGCCTCGAGCGGCAGCTCCACCTTGCCGCCGACGATGGGGAGCGGCGCAGCGTGCTCGGAGGTCGCCACCGGCTCAGGCCGAGGCCAACAGCTCGACGGGGTCGCCGGCGACGGCCCCCAGCGCCTCGGCGACCACCGGGTTGGCCAGGCGACCCCCCACCACGTTGACGCCGGCCCGCAGGGCGGCGTCGGTGGCCACCGCTCCGGCCACGCCGTGGTGGGCGAGCTCCACGACGTAGGGCAGCGTGACGTTGGTGAGCGCGTAGGTGGAGGTGTGCGGCACCGCCCCGGGGATGTTGCCCACGGCGTAGTGGAGGACGTCGTGACAGCGGTACACGGGATCGCTGTGGGTGGTCTCCCGAACGGTCTCGATGCAGCCGCCCTGGTCGATGGCCACGTCGACGACCACCGAGCCGGGCTTCATGCCCGCCACCATGGCCTCGGTGACCACGATCGGCGCTCGTCCACCGGGCACCAGCACCGCCCCGATCACCAGGTCGGCCTCGGCGACGGCCCGCTCCACCGCCCCCCGGTTCGAGCCGATGGTCATGATCCGGCCCTTGTGGATCTGGTCGACCCAACGCAGCCGGTCGACCCGCTTGTCGAGGAGCACCACCTCGGCCTCCATGCCGGCGGCGATCCACGCCGCGTTCCATCCCACGTTGCCCGCCCCGAGCACCACGACCCGCGCCGGACGCACCCCGGGAGCCCCGCCGAGCAGAACTCCCCGCCCCCCGTTCTCGGCCTCGAGCCAGTGCGCGCCGATCTGGGGCGCCATGCGCCCGGCCACCTCGCTCATGGGCGCCAGCAGCGGCAGCTCCCCGTTGGCCAGCTGGACCGTCTCGTAGGCGAGCGCCGTGGCGCCCGAAGCCAGGAGCGCGTCGGCCACGGCCGGATAGGCGGCGAGGTGCAGGTAGGTGAACAGCACCAGGCCCGGGTGGAGCCGGGCGTACTCCTCGGGCTGGGGCTCTTTGACCTTCACCACCAGCTCGGCGTCCCAGGCGGCGTCGACGCTCACCACCTCGGCGCCGGCGGCGGCGTAGTCGGCGTCGGGGAGGGCCGAGCCCTCACCGGCTCCCCGTTCGACGCGCACCCGGTGACCGTGGACGATCAGCTCGCGCACCCCGTCGGGGGTCATCGCCACCCGTCGTTCGGAGTCCTTGACCTCGGCCGGCACCCCCACGAGCACCGGGCCACGCTAATGGGGCCCACCACCCGGGAAGGTCAGCGGCGCAGCAGCACCAGGGTGAGGCCGATGATCGTCTTGGCGTCGACCAGGCGGCCGTCGGCCACCATGGCCGCCACGTCGGCCAGAGCGACGTGCTCGATGCTCATGTATCGCTCCTCCACCCCCTGGGCGGACAACTCGCAGGCCTCGAGATCGGTGGCCACGTAGACGATCGAGTGCTCGTCGCAGAAGCCCGGCGAGTTGTAGAACTCGGCCAGGCGCTCGAGTCGGCCGGCCCGCAGGCCGACCTCCTCCTCCAGCTCCCGGGCGGCGGCGACGTCGGGTGCCTCGCCATCGACATCGAGCTTGCCGGCTGGGATCTCGAGCAGGTCGGCTTCGATGGGGCTGCGGTACTGGCGGACCAGCACCACGGTGTCGCCGCCGTCGAGGAGCGGGACCACCGACACGGCACCGGGGTGGCGGACGACGTCTCGCTCGAACTCCACACCGTCGGGATCGACGAAGGTGGCCTCCGAGACGGTCACGAGATGGCCCCGGTGGACCACCCGCTCGCCCCGCTTGGCGAAACCGCTCACCCGGCGGGCTGGGGCGACGCAGCGATGTCGTCGAGGTCGAGCAGGCGGGGGCGGCGACCGTCGGCACGCTGCAGGGCGGCTCCCACCAGCGCACGGAACAACGGCGACGGTCGGTCGGGGCGGCTCTTGAACTCCGGGTGGGCCTGGGTGCCGACCCAGAAGGGGTGGTCGGCGAGCTCGACGAACTCGACCAGCCGATCGTCGGGCGACACCCCCGAGCACACCAACCCTGCCGCTTCCAGGCGGCCGCGGTAGCGGGGGTTGAACTCGTAGCGGTGCCGGTGGCGCTCGTAGACCAGCTCTCGGCCGTAGCAGCGGGCCACCACCGAACCCGCTGCCAGGCGGGCGGGGTACACGCCCAGGCGCATGGTGCCCCCCAGCTCGATCACGTCGCGCTGGGTGTCCATCAAGTCGATCACCTTGTGGGGCGAGCTGGCGTCGAACTCACTGGAGTTGGCCCCCGCCAGGCCGGCGGCGTTGCGGGCGAACTCGATGGTCATGACCTGCATCCCCAGGCACAGGCCCAGGCACGGGACACCGTGGTCGCGGGCGTAGCCGGCAGCCGCCACCTTGCCCTCGATGCCCCGCTCCCCGAAGCCACCGGGGATGACCACGGCGTCGAGATCGCGCAGGCGGCCCTCGGCCAGCAGTCCCTCGACGTCCTCGGCCTGGATCCAGTCGATGCCCACGCGTGCCCCGTGCTCGTAGCCGGCGTGGTGCAGGGCCTCGGCGACCGAGAGGTAGGCGTCGGGCAGGCTGACGTACTTGCCGATGACCCCGACCCGCACCGGGCGTACCGAGGCGTCGATGCGAGCGACCAGCGCCTCCCAGGCCGACAGGTCGGTCTGGCCGGCGAGGCCGAGGATGCGGCACACCTCGTCGTCGAGGCCCTCGTCGTGGAGCACGAGCGGGATCTCGTAGAGGTGGCGGGCGTCGATGGCGTTGACGACGCCGCGCAACGGGACGTCGCACAGGTTGGAGATCTTGACCTTCAGCGACTCCGGTATGGGGCCGTCGCTGCGGCACACGATGGCGTCGGGCTGGATGCCCCGGCTTCGCAGCTCGGTGACCGAGTGCTGGGTGGGCTTGGTCTTCTGCTCGCCCGACGGCCCGAGGTAGGGCACCAGGGTGACGTGCACGTAGCACACGTTCTCCCGGCCCACGTCCTTGCGGAACTGGCGGATGGCCTCGAGGAACGGAAGGATCTCGATGTCACCGACCGTGCCGCCGACCTCGGTGATGACGACGTCGACCTCGTCGCTGGCCAGGCGGGTGATGCGCCGCTTGATCTCGTCGGTGATGTGGGGGATGACCTGCACCGTGCGCCCGAGGAACACGCCCCGGCGCTCGGCGGCGAGGACGGTCTGGTAGATCGACCCCGTGGTGGCGTTGGAGTCCTGGGAGAGGTTCTCGTCGATGAAGCGCTCGTAGTGGCCGAGGTCGAGGTCGGTCTCGCCGCCGTCGTCGGTCACGAAGACCTCTCCGTGCTCGAACGGGTTCATCGTGCCGGGGTCGACGTTGATGTAGGGGTCGAGCTTCTGGATGGTGACCCGCAGCCCCCGGCACTTCAGGAGCCGCCCCAGCGAGGAGGCGGTGAGCCCCTTGCCGAGGGAGCTGGTGACCCCACCGGTGACGAAGATGTACTTGGTCACCCGATCATTCCAACCACGTTCGCTCCCCGAGTCGGCCGCACCACGCTCGGGAGATCAGCCTAGAGCCAACACCGGCGCGGGCGCGGCATTCGCCCGGTCACCCGGGTTCAGGGCCGCCGGCCCGCCCGGTCGGCGGCGCGTAACGGCCCCACGGCGTCGATCAGCCGGCTGAACGACACCACCTCGCCGGCGAGGTTGAGCGCCGCCACGACGCCGAGGACGACGAGCCTGGTGGTGGGACCGAGGGCGACCACGGCGGCGACCCCGAGCACCGCCCCGAGGGCGTTCGCCCCGGTGTCACCCAGCATGAAGCGCTCGTCGAGGTCACCGGGCAGCAGGGCGAGCGCGGCGCCGACGACCACGGCGCCACCGGCCAGCTCCGGGGCGGCGCCGGTGGCGAGCACGAGCACGGCGAACGCCAGACCGCTGACCTTGAGGGTGCGCCCGGGTGCTCGGTCGAACTGGTTGCCGAGGTTGGCGCCCAGGGCCACCAGGGCGGCGTCGGCGGCCAGGCGCAGGGCCCCGGCGCCGGAGATCGGTGCGCACACCACCAGCGCCAGCGCCGCTCCACCTCCCAGCTTGAGGGCACCGGTGGTGGCGCGTCCCCGGGCCAGCGCCCGCAGGTGGGCCGGGAAGCCCCGCCCGTCCTCCCCACTTCCCACCAGGTCGTCGATGAGCCCCAGCCAGGCGAAGCCCAGCACCGCCACCAGCGCCGCTCGGTCGGCCTCCGAGACGCCGCCGTCGAGGTGCCCCCCGGCCCCGGCCACCGCCACCGCAGCCGCCACCGCCAGCGCCGCGAGCGCCGGCACCAGGCCCGCCGCCGTGGGCAGCACCACGCCGCGAGCGTTCGACCTGGCGAAGACCGGAGTGGCGAGGATGCCGGCCAGCGCCCGCGAGGTCCCCGCGCCCACCACCGCCCCGACGAGCGCGCCGAGCAGCACCCTCACCGTGGCGCCACGCTGCGCTCGTAGACCGAGGCCACCACCGACACGCCGGGGCCGGCCGACGACGGATCGGGGAAGGGCCCCAGCACCCGGGTCAGGCCCGGTGTTCGGGACAGCGCGTCGTGCACCGCCTCGCAGTGCGAGTCCATCAGGCGGTACCACGCCAGGTCGTCGGGCGTCGCCGAGGGGCGGGGGCAGACCACCATCACGTGGCCGCCCTCGGCCAGCCCCTCGACCAGCGGCGCCAGCACCGCGGCCGGGTCTGCGGCGCTCAGCCGGTCGAAGGCGTCCCTCCAGTCGGCGACCCTGGGGTCGTCGACCAGCCCGGTCGGGTCGGCGTAGCGCAGGTTCGGCCCGAGCTCGTGGCGCAGCAGCGGCACCTGCTCCATCTGGGTCGACATCACCACGTCGCCGGGGCGGACCACGCCCGCCACCTGCTGCGCCACCGTCTCCACGTTGCTCTTGGGCACGGCCCGCCCCAGCGGGACCATGCTCAGCACGGCCACCACGGCGACGCCGACGACTCCGGCGCGCCCGGCGCGCGCCAGCGCCAGGGCGACGAGAAGGAGCAGCGGGCCCAGGACCACGCCGGTGTACCGGGGAGACCACGCCGGCTCCACCTGGGAGGCGGACCACGCCGCTCCGAGGGTGGCCAACACCACCACGGCCAGAGCGACCGCGCCCCGGTGCTCGCCCAGCGCCGGCTGGCGGCGGACCGCTCGGGCGAGTGGCACCAGGCCCGCCAGCACCACCGCCGCCACGGCCACCCCCCCGAGCACCGACCCGAGGGCCACGACCATGGCCCCGATGGCGGGACGGCGCGACCAGGGCGCCCCGGTGTGGGCCACCTGGTCGACCAGGACCGCCATCCACGGCAGGCACAGCGCCCCCACGGCGACGAAGGCGATGGCGGAGTCGACGACCTGCGCGCGGCGCTGCGGGCCGGCGGTGACCGCACACCACGCCGCCGCTGTCGCCGTCCCCACCACGAAGAACACCCCCCAGTTGTGGGTGTGGACGAGCAAGGCGGTGCTCGCCACGAAGGCGGGAAGCCACCGGCGCTCCCGGAGGACGAAGCCATGGGTGAAGGCAGCGGCGGCAACCAGGGAGAGCACGACGACGAGGGTGTACATGCGCGCTTCACGACTGTGGAGCGTGAGGTAGGGGCTGGTGGCCGCCAGCACCGCCGCCATCCACCCCGCCCGGCGACCGAAGAGGCTCTTCCCCGCCCAGTACGAGACGGGGATGGCAGCGAGGGCGAGGAGCAGGGACAGCGAACGGACGGCCGTGGCGGAGTCGCCCCACCACCTCGTCCAGCCGTGCAGCAGCAGGTAGTACGACGGCGGCGAACCGTCGAGGCGCAACACCGTCGGGATGTCGGCCAGGCGATGCGAGGCGATCCCGAGCGAGATGCCCTCGTCGGACCACAGCGGGAACTTCTGTCCCTCCAGGCGCCGAAGGGCCGACACCACCACCAGCCCCGCCAGCCCGGCCAGGGTCGTGGCCAGGCGCCGGCCATCAGGAACGGCGGCCGCCTCCTCGGCGTCGACGCCGTCGGTGGTGGAGAGGTCGGCCACGGCGGCGACGCGGCTCATCGCCGGGCCGTCGCCAGCACCGTCACGTAGGGCAGCACCACAGCCATCATCATCGCCGGCACCGCCGCTCCCGAGTCGTTGAAGGCACCTCCGGCCACCCCCAGCACCAGTGCCCCGACCAGGCACGCCCGCAGGCCGGGAACCTGCGCCTCCATCCGGCGCAGCGCCGGGGGTCGTCGCCAGACCAGCACCGCGCATCCCAGCAGGACGGCGGGGATGGCCAACACCCAGGGCGACGAGGTCAAGATGGCCACGTTGGCCCTGGCCTTGCGCTCGACGATGGCCGTCATCGCCGAGGCGTCGCCGAAGAACGAGGCGGCGGTGCGACCGAGGTGGGTCCGGGCGTCGGCCGGGCGGGCGAGGTCGACGGCGACGAACGCGCCGAGCACGACCACGGTGGCGGCGGCGATGGCGGCGCCGAGCCGGATCGACAGCCGTCGACCGGCCAGCAGCCCCACCACCACGATGGCCGCCGGCACCAGGGCGAGCACGCCGCCCACGTCGGCCCCGAGCGACGGATGGCCGTCGGCGATCACCACGGCGGCGAGGACCGCCACAGCGGCCACCAGCCCGAAGCGACCGGGACGACCCCGCAGGAGTGAGGCCACCGCCCACCCGCCGGTCACGATCACGACGGCGCCGGCCGACAGCACGGCGAAGGCGAGGTTGCCGTAGCCGGTGAAGCGGCCGGCGACCGTGGGCGAGTAGCCGAAGACGGTGTTGAGCTGCAGGCGCGCCCCGGTGAGGACGTCGACGACGAGCACGACCACGCTCAGGCCCACCAGCACGAGCGGGGCCACCAGCGCGCTGGCCCGGCCGGTGGCGTGGCGGGTGACCGAGGCGAGGGCCAGGGCGCCGGCCGCCAACGCCGCCGCGGCGAGGAACAGCACGACGGGGTAGCCGACGATGCCGAGCGACGCGTACGGCACCAGCCCCGACAGGAACGCCAGCGGCGGCACGGCCAGCGTCACCAGGGCCAGGAAGGCGGCACCGGGCCGCAGGGCCGGCCAGCGCACGGCGGCTCCCATGGCCAGGACGTAGGCCAGCACCTGCACCACCACGAACGCCACGCTCACCGGCCCGACGGCGCGGTCGCGGAAGGTGGTCAGCGTGTCGATGCGGGCCAGGGCCGCGCTGCGCCCGGCGAGCGAGGAGGGCTCGAGAGCGGCGCCGGCCTGAATCGGCGCACCGGTCATGTGGCCCGGCACGACCGAGCCCATCGCCGCCAGCACCGTCGGGGCCACGTCGGGAAGGGTCACGTACCCGCGACGACGGGTGCTGGCGCTCGTGGCCAGGCCCGGAGCCACGCCGGGGCCGGCGACCGCCGTCACCGTGAGGCCGTCGCCTCCCGGTCGCCCCGACGTCGGCGCCACCACCACGACCAGATGGCGGTCGAGGTCGACGTCGGACAGCGCCAGCCCCACGAGCCGGTCGGCCGCCGCCAGCGCCGAGCGCCGCGCCGGATCGGCGACGTCGGTGCGAGCCAGGTCGCCGGCGTGCAGGAGCACCACGTCGGCGTCGGACCAGGCTCGACGGAACGCGGCGACAGTGGCGTCGATGTCGCTGCGCAGTCCCCCCGGCGCCGACGGGTCCACCGTCGACACCTCCGGCCCGATCGAACCGTAGGCCACCCGGCCGTGACCGTCCATGAGGGCGAGCACCGCCTCGCGGTGACGCTGCACTTCCCCCGGCGAGGAGGCGGTGTCGGCGTTGCCGACCACTGCCGTGCGCCGTCCCGAGCCGACCAGCGCGTCACCGAGGGCGCCGGACCTGGCCCCGTAGAGCAACTCTTCGTTGGCCGCCTGGATCGCCGCGGCTCCTGGCTGGAGGATGCGCCACCCGGCGAGCGAACACCCGCACGAGGCGGACAGGCGGTCGAGGCCGCCCGGGCTGCCGGCGTCAGGCCCGACCATCACCGCCGGCTCGGTGGCCCCGTCGGCGGTGGCCCGGCTGCCGGCGCCCACGGTGGCATAGGCCTCGCCCGCTGACGTGGTGGGGCCGAAGGTCCGCACGCTCAGCGCGGCCAGGGCGCTGCGCTCCAGCAGGGCCAGGAGGGCCGCCGGCTGCTCGGCCACGACCGTGGGCCAGTCCAACGACGGCAGGCTGAGCACCAGCACCTTCTCGGCGAGTCGGGGAGCACCGGCAGGAGCAGCCACCGTCGGCGGCGACGCCAGCGGGAACACGGCCAGGCCGGCCAGCCCCGCCGCCGCCACCAGGCTCCACCACCGGGGCGAGCAGCGCCGACCCCGGGGCTTCACGGCCGTCCCAGGGCGTGGCCGTAGGCGGCCTCCACCTGGTCGACGAGCGCCGCAGGCGGGTAGCGGCCGACCAGCGCGGCGTGGACGGCGCCGGCCGTGTGGCGCGCCGCCGCCAGGTCGTCGAGGACCCGCTCGAGGGCGTCGGCCAGGCGCTGGGCGTTCCCCGGCTCCACCAACCAGCCCGGGGCACCGTCGAGCATGTCGGGCACGCCACCCACGGCGCTGGCCACCACCGGGCGGCCGAGGTGCAGGGCCTCGGAGACCACCAGCGGCCAGCCCTCCCAGCGGGAGGGCACGACCACCACGTCGGCGGCCGCCAGCTCGTCGGCGGCGTTGGCGCTGGGACCGGCGAACGTCACCATGCCGTCCACGCCGAGCATCGCCGCCTGGCGGCGCAGCCGGCCCTCGAGCGGTCCCTGCCCGACGAAGGCCACCCGGACCTCCACCCGTCGCCGCCGCAACGCTGCCGTGGCGCCGAGCAACACATCGAGGCCCTTCTGGGGGTGCAGCCGGCCCACGCACACCACCAGCGGTTCGTCGGGACCCACACCCAGCCGAGCCCGGGTCTCGGCGACGGTCCCGGTCGGCGCCGGCGGCGGGCTCACCGGGGCGACCACCCGGACACGGTGGGCACCGGAGGTGCCGGTGAAGCGTCGGGCCATCTCGGCCGACACCACCATGGTCACCGCCGATCGCGCCGGCAGGGCCGACTCGAACGCCCGTAGGGCTCCGTCGACCCCGCGGCCCGAACCGGGGAGAACGACGTTGTGCAGCGTGAGCACCACCGGGGCCGGCGGCCGGACCGACGCCGCCAACCAGCCGGCCTTGAGCCCGTGGGCGTGGACCAGGCCGGCGCCGGCGACCGCGGCCTGCAGCTGGCTCCGGGCGCGGCGCAGCGACCCCGCCAGGCCCCGGCCGGCCAGCGCCGGGGGCACCTCGACCACCCTGTCGAGCGCCCGCAAGCCGTCGAGCACCCCGTCGGGGCCGGCCACGACCACCGGCCATCCCCGTTCCTGCAGACATCCGCTCAGGTGGACGACGTGGCGGCGGACTCCTCCGGTCGAGGGCCCCAGCAGCTGCAGCACGGGGACCCGTCGCAGCGCCGTCATCGCTCGCGCAGCAGCCGCACCACGCCTGCGGGGCGGGTGCCGGCGAGCGCCTGGGCACCGAGGTAGACGCCGAGGCCCAGCACCCCGGCCAACGCGACCGCCGTCATCGCCGAACCCGTACCGGCGACGGGAACCCGCTCCTGGGCGGCCCACATCGACACGCCGCCGAGCGCAGCGGCGACGGTCCCACCGACCAGCGGACGGGCGAGCCGGGGACGGGCCCCGCCGGGAAGTCGCCGCCACACCACGACACCGAGCGCCACCGCCGCCAGGAGATAGGCGGCTGAGTGCGCCCCGGCCAGCGCCGGCACCCTCTCCGAGCCCCGCAGGGCGCCGGCGAGGACCACCATGGCCACGACCCCGGCCCCCACGGCACCGAGGTGGACCACAGCGGCGGTCCGGCTGTCGCCCTGGGCGTAGAGCGCCCGGGTGAGGAACATGAACGCCCCGTAGCCCACCAGGCCAGGCGCGAAGGCGACGAGGGTGGCCGCCACCACGGCGGTGTCGCCCCGGCTGTTCCCGAACAGCAGCAGTTGGGCCAGGGGCGCCGCCAGGGCAGCCAGCGCCGCCGCCGCCGGCAGGGCCCCGAAGGCGATGACCTGGAGGCCCGCTCCCACGCCCCGGGCGTAGCCGGCCTGGTCGCCGGTCCCCGCCTGGCGGGCCAGCTGGGGGAACAGGGCGGTGAGCACGGGAAGCGCGACCAGGGCGTACGGAAGGAGGAACACGGTGAAGGCCACCTGGTAGGCGACGACACCGCCCTCGACGGCGTTGGCGAGCACCAGCACCGCCGCCGCCAGCAGCTGGGTGGCCGCCACCGAGCACCCCGCCCACCCCCCGAGGCGGACCACGCGACGGACCTCGGGATGCCGCATCGCCAGGCGGGGGCGCAACGGGATGCCGGCCCGGAAGGCCGCCACCACCGGCAGGGCCGACAACGCCACCACACCGAGGGTCGTCCCCACGCCGAGGACCGCGATCTGCGGTGCCGAGAGGTCGAGCCCGGGCGCCCGCCCGCCCAGCATGAGCCAGAACACGCCGCACATGGCCACCACCACCACGTTGTTGGCGATGGGTGCCACCGCCGGGGCGACGAACCGGCCCCGGGCGTGCAGGACGGCGGTGGCCACGGCGCCGGCGGCGTAGAGCACCACCTGGGGCAGGAAGAACCACAGCAGCACGGTGCCGAGCCGTACCTCGGCGGAGCGCACCTCCGGCGACTCCACGCCCGCCACCAGGGCGCGCATGAGCCACGGGGCGGCGACCATGCCGGCCACGGCCACGATGCCGAGGCCCACCAGGGCCAGGCCGAGGAGGGCGCCGGCGAGGTGCTCGGCGCCGACGCGGTCGCCCCGGTCGAAGCGCTCCACCAGCGAGGGGATCATCACCGCCTGGAGGGTTCCCGCGGCGAACAGCTCGAAGATCAGGTTGGGAACGGCGTTGGCGCTCTGGAAGGTGTTGCCGAGGAACGTGGTCCCGAGCACGGCGGCGATCACGAGCACCCTCACCACCCCGGTGATCCGCGAGATCAGCGTCAAGGCGGTCAGGGCTGCCGTGGCCCTGACCACGCCGCTGCCGGCTCCGGCAACGCCGCCTTCGGTACCGATGGCCCTGCTCCGGTCAGGAGGTGACCCGACCGGGACGCCGGTCACGCCGGAGCGGGGATCAGGCGCTGCGCCCCCCGGCCGTAGTGGCCGACACTGCCGTCACCGAGGTCCTGGATGCTCAACACGGCCGCCAGACGTCCAGCGAAGTCGTCGATGTTGTTGACCGTCGACAGGCGCGACGACAGCGCGACGTCGGCGCGGAGCGGTTCGGTGAACTCGGCCCGATCAGGATCGCCGGCGGCGAAGGCCTCCACCGCCAGCACCGGGACGGGTACCGGCGCCGGCGCCGGCCCGACCAGCGCCTCCACCAGCGGCCGCGACCACAGCCGGTCGCCCACCACGGCGGTGGGCCCCGACACCATCACCACCCGCGTGCCGGGCACCACAAGGCTCGACGTCGGGTCCGTGCCGCCGGGCGGGGGGTCGAAGTCGAGGAAGCCGGCCTGGCGGAGGTCGGCGATGGTGTCGGCCATGGCCCCCGAGCTCCCGGCCGCAGCTCCCTCGGCGGTCCCATCGCCCGGGCTCTGCGACGGGGCGCCGGCGGCGAGAGCCGTCGCCACCCGTTCGATGGCCAGCTCGCGCACGGCCACGGTCGACATGGTCTCGCGCTGGCCGAGTGCCCGGGCCAGATCCCGCCGCTCCTCATCGGTGGAGAGGCCCAGGCGCGAGGTGAACCAGACGGTTCCGGCGTAGTCGGCTCCTGCCGTACCGAGAAGGGCGACCAGGTCGTCGAGGCCCTGGGACTCGACCCCCCGCACGGCCAGCACCAGCACGGGCACGTCGACCAGGGTGTCGGTGAGGAGGCGTTGGCTGCCCTCGTCGGCCAGCTGCTCGGACAGGGCCTGGAGCTCGGCCAGGTCGTCGCGCAGCACCTGGTTCTCGGCCACGACCTCGTCGACCCGGCGGCCGATGGCGACCTGTTGGCCCTCGAGGTTGTCGACCAGGGCACGGTCGATCACCGCCGAGCCCATGACGACCCCGATGCCGAGGGCGAGGAACACGGCGACCAGCGAGATGATGTGGTAGCGGAAGTTGACCATGGTGGCAGGAAGCGCCTCAGCCCAGGCGCAGGGCGTTCCACAGGTTCTCGAGGAACAGCCGGGCCGGCTGGCTGACGGCGGTGACGACGATGAGCGAGAACAGGGCGGCCACCACCAGGAGCACCAGATCGCCCTTGCGCACTCGCGACTGGTAGAGGCGACTGACCCCCTTGGCGTCGACCAGCTTGGGCCCGACCTTCATGCGCACCAGGAACGTCGAGGCCATCCCCGCCCTGCCCTTGTCGAGGAAGTCGGTCATGGAGCTGTGCGTCCCCACGGCCACGATCAGCTCGGCTCCGCTCTCGTAGGCGAGCAGCAGGGCGATGTCCTCGCTGGTGCCGGGGGCCTCGAACACGGCGTGCTCGAGGCCGAGCGACGCCAGGCGGGCGGAGCCGGGGGCCGGTCCCCCGGGGTAGCCGTGGACCACCAGGGCGGCGCCGCAGCGGAGCCCTCCCTCGGAGACCGAGTCCATGTCACCGATCACCACGTCGGGGGTCCGTCCCATCTCCAACAGGGCGTCGGCGCCCCCGTCGACGCCCACGAGGACCGGCTTCATCTCGTCGATGTAGCGGCGCAGGGCGGCGAGGTCGTCCTTGTAGTCGTGCCCACGCACCACGACGAGGACGTGGCGTCCCGCCAGGCCCACCCCGAGGTTGGGGACGTCGAGCTCACGGAGCAACAGGCGGTGCTCGGTGCGCAGGTACTCCAAGGTGTTGGTGGCGAAGCGCTCCAGCTCGTCGCCGACCGACGTGCGGGACGCCTCCACCAGCCGCTCCAGGCTGGGGATGTCCTGGCGGGTCCCCCGACGGGTCCATTCGCCGGACACCAGCAGCTCCCCCTCGATGCGGACCTCGGCACCCTCGGCGACCGCCTCGAGGACGTCCGGCCCCACGCCGTCGAGCAAGGGGATGCCGGCGGCGGCGATCAGCAGCGGCCCGACGTTGGCGTAGCGGCCCGAGATGGACGCGGCGGCGTTGACCACGGCCGCCGGACCTGCCAGCACCAACCCCTCCGCCGCCACCCGGTCGAGGTCGAGGTGATCGATGACCGCCACGTCGCCGGGACGGAGACGCCCGATCAGCTCCTTGGTGCGCCGCCCGATCCGAGCCGTACCGCAGATCACCGCGGTCTCACTGCCGGTGGCCATCAGCCCGACCTACCGGCGGCACCGACGCCCGCCCCGGCGCGAGCCCGTCGATGGTCGGCGGCCACGGCCAGGAGCTCGGCGGCGTGGCCCTGGGCGGCGGAGCTGTCGGGGTGGCCCGACAGCATCCTCGACACCTCGACCACCCGGTCGTCTCCGTCGAGCACCCGGGCGGTGGCGACGCTGCGTCCGGCCTGCTCGGCCTTCAACAACGCCACCTGGGCGTCCGCGAAGGCCGCCACCTGCGGCAGGTGGGTGACCACCAGGACCTGGGACCGAGCCCCCAACGCCGACAGCGCCCTGCCCACCGCCAGTGCCGCCGTGCCCCCGATGCCGGCGTCGACCTCGTCGAACACCATGGTCTGCGCCCCGGCACCGCCGAGCGCCAGGCGCAGGGCGAGCATGGTGCGCGACAGCTCCCCGCCCGACGCCACCTTGGCCAGGGGCAGCGCCGGCTCGCCGGGGTTGGCGGTGAAGAGGAACACGACGTCATCGGCCGGATCGTCGCCGCTGACGGCGATCTCCACCACCGCCCCCGGCAGGGCCAGAGGGCGCAGCCGTGCCTCGACGGCCGACGCCAGCACCGGCGCTGCGGCGCGACGGGCGTCCGCCACCCGCCTCGCCTCGGCGCACACGGCCACGTGTGCCTCGTGACGGGCTCGCTCGAGCTCGGCGGCACGCCGCTCGTGCGCGTCGAGCTGGGCCAGGCGTTCGACGCTGCGGCGGGCGACGGCCACCAGCTCGGCGATGCTGTCCACCCGGTGGCGGCGCCGGAGCTGTCGCAGCAACTGGCGCCGGGCGCGCACCGCCTCCAGGCGCTCGGGGTCCTCGTCGAGGGTCTCACCTAGCCGCCGCAGGTCGCCGGCGGCGTCGGCCAGCTCGGCTGCCGTGGAGCGCAGGCGGCCCTCGAGCTCGGCGAAGGGGCTGCGGCCGGCGACGGCGGCCAGCGCCGCGCCGACGGCGTCGATGGCCCGCCCCTCGTCGGTGAGCCAGGCGTAGGCGTCGGCGGCCGCTTCCCGGTGCCGGGCGGCGCCGGCCAACCGCTCCTCCTCGGCTTCGAGCGCCGCCTCCTCGTCGGGATCGCCGAGGCGCGCCCGCTCGAGCTCTCCCAGCTCGTAGCGCAGCAGATCCGCCGCCTGTGCCCGTTCGTCGGCCTCGCCGCCGAGCGTGCGCAGCGACGACTCGATGTCGGCCAGCCTGGAGCGGGCTGCGGTCAGGCGATCGAGCCCCACCTCCCCGAAGTCGTCGAGCGCCCGGCGCTGCGCCGCGGGTGCCAGCAGCGCCTGGTGGCTGTGCTGGCCATGCAGGTCGACCAACCCCGCTCCGAGCTCGGCCAGGGTCCCCACCGGCGCTGGCCGGCCGTCGACGTAGGCCCGGGACCGGCCCTGGACCGGGACCACCCGTTCGAGGACGACCTCGTCGCCTCGACCGTCGACGAAGCGACCGGCGACCCGGGCCTCGACGGCACCGGGGCGGACCATGGTGGCGTCGGCCCTTCCCCCCACCAGCAGCTCGATGGCGGTGACCACCAGGGTCTTGCCCGCCCCCGTCTCGCCGGTGAGCGCGGTCGTCCCGGGCCCGAGCACCAGGGACAGCTCGGCGATCACCCCGAGGTCGGCCACCGCCAGCTCGACCAGCATGCCTACCGGCGTCGAGCGGGGGCGATGGTCACCGCGCCAGGTTAGGCGTCCCCCCGGACGTCGACCCGGTCATCGCGTTCCCTCCGGCCGGTGGCGCCGGCGTCGTTGAGGCCGAACTTGGCCTTGAGGATGGCGAGGAAGCCCCGGGGCTCGAAGGTCACCACCCGGGCCGGCGAGGAGGCGGCGGTGCAGGTGACCACGTCGCCCACCTGGAGCAGGCCGAGGCTGCGGCCGTCGACCGACAGCGCCGCCGCCCGGTCAGCGGCGACCTCGAGGCGGATGGAGGCCGTCGGTGGCAGCACCAGCGAGCGGTCGAACAGCATGTGCGGAGCGACGGGAGTGATGAGCAGGGCGGCGTGGTCGGGGGCCACGATGGGGCCGCCGGCCGACCAGGCGTAGGCGGTGGAGCCGGTCGGGGTGGCGACGATGATGCCGTCGGCGGCGTAGGTGGTGAAACGCTCGCCGTCGACACCGACGTCGACCCGGACGATCTGGCCGGTCGGGGTCTTGCTGAGCACCGCTTCGTTGAGTGCCGGATAGGCGCGGCGTTCTGCCGTGGGCCCGCTGGCGGTGCTCACCTCGACGGTGAGGCGCATCCGCTCCTGCACGTGGTAATCCCCGGCGAAGAACCGGCTGAGGGTGTCGCACAGGTGCTGGGGCTCGACCTCGGCCAGGTAGCCGAGGTGGCCCAGGTTCACACCGATGACGGGCACGTCGTCGCCGGCGACCAGGTCGACGGCCCGGAGCATGGTGCCGTCGCCACCCAGGCTGACGGCCACGTCGAGGCCGGCGGTGAGGTGCTCGGCGCTGCACGCCCGCCCGTCGAGGCCGGCGTGCTCGGCGTCGCCCGGGAGCAGCCGGACCTCGTGGCCCCGCTCCAGCAGCCAGGCCGTCGCGTCGCGGGCCAACTCGACCGCCTCGGCGTGGCGGTGGTGCAGGAACAGCGCCACCGACGCCACTACCCGGCCCCGTGGCGTCGGGCCGCCTCGGCCACCACGGCGTCGAGGTCGACCACCGGGCCCTCCGGGCATGCCGAGGCCCCCGGGGCCAGGGCGTGGAGGAAGAACTCGACGTTGCCCTCGGCACCGGTCAGCGGCGACACCATGGCCCCCATCATGGTCCCCCCGGCGTCGACCAGGGCCACGGCGATCCCGTCGAGCACCTGCCGCCACACCGCCGGGTCGCGCACCACGCCGCGAGCCCGACTGGCCTCCCGACGGCCGCACTCGAACTGGGGCTTGACCAGCGCCACCACCGCCCCAGCCGGGGTGGCGAGGCGGAGCAGGGCCGGCAGGACCGTTCGCAGGGAGATGAACGACACGTCGGCGACCACGACCGGCACCGGGCCACCGATCTGCTCGGGGCCCAGTGCACGGACGTCGGTCCGTTCCCTCACCACGACGCGGGGGTCGCCTCGCAGGCGCTCGTGGAGCTGGCCGCGGCCCACGTCGACCGCCACCACCGACAGCGCCCCCCGCTGCAGCAGGCAGTCGGTGAAGCCTCCGGTCGACGACCCCACGTCGACCGCTCGACACCCCTGCACCTCGACGCCGAAGTGCTCGAGGGCGGCATCGAGCTTCTCGCCCCCGCGCCCGACGTACCGCGGCGGCGGTCCGAGGAGCTCGATGGGCTGTGCCGGGTCGACCAGGGCGGCCGCCTTGGCGGCCGGGGCGCCGCCGACGAGCACCCGTCCGGCTTCGATGTCGGCCAGGGCCCGAGCCCGGCTCGGCGCCAGCCCGCGGCGCACCAACTCGGTGTCGAGCCGGCGGCGCACGACCGCCGACGCTAACCGCCCCCCACTTCGTTCCGGGGACCCGGCGCCGCGGGGACATCAGCCGTATCCGGAGCCATGAGCGGCGGAAGGGTGGCTGCGACCGACAGGGGTAATGTTCGCCGGTGATCCCGCTGCGGGACGAGAACCCGACCCGCCGGGTCCCCGTGGTCACCGTCGTGCTCATCGTGTTGAACATCGGGATCTACTTCGGCCTCCAACCCCAGGGCCAGCAGTTGCTCGGCCGGGTCGACACCGACATGGCCGACCCCAACGCCGCCGACCGGGAGGCCACCCGGTTCAACTTCGAGTACGCCGCCATCCCCTGCGAGGTGACCACCGGCGAACCCCTGTCACACGACGAGCTGCCGAGCGCCTCCGGCGAGGGGACCTGCTCGCGCGACGAGGGACGTCCGGGGTCCGAACGACCGATCTTCCCCGACAAGCAGGTGTGGTTGGCGGTGGTTTTCTCGATGTTCTTCCACGGCAGCCTGCTGCACCTCGGCGGCAACATGCTGTTCCTGTGGGTGTTCGGCAACAACATCGAGGACCACCTGGGCCCGGTGCGCTACCTCCTCTTCTACCTGGTGGCCGGCATCGTGGCCACCGGCGCCCACGTCGTGGTCCAGCCGGACAGCACCATCCCGCTGGTCGGTGCCTCCGGGGCGGTGGCCGGCATCATGGGCGCCTACCTGGTGTGGTTTCCCAACGCCCCGGTGCTCACCGTGCTGTTCTTCTTCATCGTGCTGTTCCGGGAGATCTCGGCGAAGTGGCTGCTCGGCTTCTGGTTCATCTCGCAGTTCTTCGTCAACCCCAATGCCGGGGTGGCCTGGATGGCCCACGTCGGCGGCTTCGTCTTCGGGGCGCTGGTGGGGCTGCTGGTGCGCTCGAGCGGCGCCGCCCGCCAGCTGGCGTGGCGCGACCGGTACCTCCAACCCACCAGCCCCGACCCGTGGGACCAGGGCCGGCGCCGGCCGGGCCGGTGGTGAGCGTCCTCAGCCCCCCAGCTCGGCGGCGACCATGGCGGCCAGGTCGTCGGCCACCCGGTCCGGCGCGTGCTCCTCGCCCTCGAGGTCGCCGGCGTCGGTCGTGCCGCTGAGCACGAGGCCGAAGCGGGCGCCGAGCTCCACGGCGAGCAGCCCGTCGGTCGACGGGCGGTCGCCCACCATGACGTGGGGGCCGTCGCCCACGAGCTGGCGCACGAGCGCCGCCATGGGCGGGAACGGCTTGCCCGCAACCTCGGGCTCGACCCCGGCGGCAGTGGCCACGGCGGCGAGGAGGGAACCCGCGCCGGGGAGGGGGCCCTCGGGGGTGGGAAGGGTCGGGTCGGCGTTGGTCCCGATCAACCGGGCGCCCTGCCACACCGCCCGGTGCGCCGCCGTGAGGCGCGCATAGTCGAAGTCGTGGTGGAACCCCACGACCACGGCATCGACGGGGCCTTCGCTGCGCACGGTGATCCCCCGGGCTTCGAGGGCCTCGACGACCCCCGGGCCCCCGCACGCCAGTGCCGTTGACCCTGGGTCGAGCACCGACGCCGCCGCCTGCGCCGAGGTGATCACCGCTCCCCCGGCCTCGATGCCGGCCTCGGCCAGCTTCGCCTCCAGCTCACTCACCCGGGACTCTGCGTTGTTGGTCACGAACACCACCTCGTGTCCGGCCGCCCGCAGCTCGGCCACCGCATCGGCCGATCCCGGGATCGGATCCCGTGTCAACCACACCACGCCGTCGAGGTCGATCACCCAAGCCACGACGGCACCGTATCGATCGCGGAGGCAGTGGAGGCGAAGGCGGAGTCTGCTAACAACCAGAGGTGCCCCGGTTCGAGCCGTTCACAGGCCTGCGCTACCGAGCGGACATCGACGGCGACGCCGTGGCCGCTCCGCCCTACGACGTGATCGACGAGCTCCAGCGCAAGGCCCTGGCCGCCCGCAGTCCCTACAACTCGGTCCACCTGGAGCTCCCGGTCGACGAGCCGGGCGCCGATCGCTACCAGGTCGCCGCCCGCCTTCTCGCCGAATGGCTCGACGCCGGGATCCTCGTCGCCGACGACGCCCCCTCGTTCTGCCTGTACCGCATGGGCTTCACCGACGAGCTCGGCCGCGCCCGCCAGACCAGCGGGGTCATCGGTGCCCTCGAGCTGGCCGAGCCCGGCCAGGGCGACGTCCTGCCTCACGAGCACACCACTCCCAAGGCCAAGAGCGACCGCATGGCGCTCCTCGAGGCCACCGGCGTGAACCTGTCGCCGGTCTGGGGCCTGTCGCTGGCCGCTGGCCTGACCGGCCTGGTGGAGCCCACGGGCCCACCGCTGACTCGGTGCACCGACGAGACCGGCACCCATCACCGGCTGTGGCGGGTGTCCGCTCCTGGCACGGTGGAGGCCATCTCCGCCCTGGTCGGTTCCGCCCCGGTGGTGATCGCCGACGGTCACCACCGCTACGAGACGGCGCTGGCCTTCCGCCGGCAGCGGATCGCCGACGGGGCGGCCCCGGGCCCGCACGACCTCATCATGGCCCTGGTCGTGGAGCTGACCGAGTCGGAGGTGTCGGTGCGGGCCATCCACCGGCTGCTCGACGGGCTCGATCCCTCCTTCGACCTCGTATCCGCCTGGTCGTCGCTGTTCGAGGCCGATCCGGTGGAGCCCGACGACCTGCAAGAGCTGCTGGCGACCTTGGCGGGGAAGAAGTCGGCATGAACGGCGGTGACCGGCTCGACGGTTGGTACTACAAAACGGACGGCCGGGCAGTCGGCCCGGTCTCCGAGCGGCAGCTGCGCGAGTCCCTCGCCTCGGGGCGACTGACACCCCGCCAGCCGGTGTGGAGGCAGGGGGAGCAGTGTGTGGTCTTCGTGACCGCAGCAACGGCGGTATCC
>JAHWJH010000129.1 GCA_019348555.1 Actinomycetota bacterium | reverse complement strand
GTCGGCGAAGGTGACCGCCACCCTCCCGTCGCCGGTGGGCTCCTCGGCGACGATCCCGGCGTTGCTCACGGCCATCAGACCGTCGGCCACCACCAGGGTGACGGCGAAGGTGGCCTTGCGATCCGGCTCGTCCCAGCACGGGAACACCCGCCGGGCGTCGGTGGCCTCCATCTGGGTGGTGGCGATCACCCGCTCGGCGCCGTCGGCGTCGGTGTAGACGCTGCGGTAGAACCCGGCCAGCTTGTCGTTCAGCTCGCCGGCGAAGCTCACGTGCAGCGTCGCCTGACCCGGCTCGAGCGTGGTGGCCAGGCTGAGGACCAGACGTTCGGCGTCGCCATCGAGGCGCACCTCGGCGTCGACGCGCCGGCCGTGGGGGTCGCTCAGCCAGACCTCGCCGATCCCGAGATCGGCGGCGTTGAGGACGATCTCGTCGACGGGCTCGACGACGTCGAGGCTCACCTGCTCGCTGCCCCGGAACCGGGCGGCGTCGAGGTCGGGCTCGATGCGCAGCTGGTAGCGCCGCGGCACCACGCTGCGGGGAAGTCGATGCGCGGCCTCGTCGTCGAGCACCAGGGGAGGCTACCGGCGCACCAGCGCCACCGATCCGGGTGCCGACTACCGTGCGCCGGCGTGGAGCCGGTCTTCGACGTGGTGGGGATCGGCAACGCCCTGGTCGACGTCCTGGCCCGGGTCGACGACGCCTTCCTCGTCGAGCACCGCCTCGTGAAGGGGTCGATGTGTCTGCTCGACGCCGAGCGGGCCGAGGCCCTGCAGCGGGCCATGGGCCCGGCGGTGGAGCGCTCGGGAGGCTCCGCGGCCAACACCCTGGCCGGGCTGGCGTCGCTCGGTGGCCGGGGGGCCTTCATCGGCCGGGTCGGCGACGACCGCCTCGGGCGGGTCTTCGCCGACGACGTCCGGGCCACCGGCGTGGCCTTCACCACCGCGCCCGCCGCCGACGGGGCGCCCACCGGGCGGTGCCTGGTGGCGATCACCCCCGACGCCGAGCGCACGATGTCGACGCTGTTGGGCGCCGCCGCCGAGCTCGGCCCCGACGACGTCGACGAGGCGGTGGTGGCGTCGGCGGCCGTGACCTACCTGGAGGGCTACCTCTTCGAGCAGGACCTGGCCCGCCAGGCCTTCGACCGGGCGGCCTCGGCGGCCGCCTCGGCCGGCCGGCTGGTCGCCTTCACCCTGTCGGACTCCTGGTGCGTCGACCGGTCGCGCGAGGAGTTCCTCTCCTTCGTGGAGTCGTCGGTCGACCTGCTCTTCGCCAACGACCACGAGCTGCGGCTGCTCTACGGCACCGACGACGTCGACGAGGCACTCGGCCACGCCGAACGCCACTGCAGGGTCGTGGCCCTGACCCGGGGGCCGGCGGGCTCGACGGTGGCCAGCGGGGGCCGGCGCTCCTCGGTCGCCGCCCAGGCCGTGGAGGAGGTGGTCGACACCACCGGCGCCGGCGACCTCTACGCCGCCGGCTTCCTCTTCGGCTTCACCCGCGGCGCCGACCCGGCCACCTGCGGGCGCCTCGGCGCCGCCGCCGCCGCCGAGGTCATCTCCCACCTCGGTGCCCGCCCGGAGACGTCCCTCGCCGAGCTGGTGGCGCCGATCGCGCCCACGTGAGGCCCCGCCGTCGTCATTTGTGGACGATCGAGGCGGCTCAGCCGCTCCGATCGTCCAGAAATCCCGGTCTCTACCCCGCGGTGAGGGCGGCCCGGCTGGCCCCCACCGAGGCGCTGAGGTCGGTGTGACCATGGCGGTGCCGTCGCCTGCATGCTGGGGGCCGTGACCGGCGACGTGGTGCTCAGCCCGACGGCGATGGTGGCGGGCGGCGACGCCCTCGCCCGCGACGACGGCGGGCGGGTGGTGTTCGTCGGCGGAGCCCTTCCCGGCGAGCGTGTCCGGGCGCGCCTGACCGACGAGCGGCGCGACTTCGCCCGAGCGATGACCGTGGAGGTGGTCGAGGCGTCGCCCGACCGGGTGGCCCCTCCCTGCCCGGCGCTCGCCGCCGGCTGCGGGGGCTGCACCTGGCAGCACGTGGCGCCCGAGGCGCAATTCCGGTACAAGGCGGCCATCGTGATCGACGCCCTGCGGCGCATCGCCGGCCTGGCGGAGCCGCCGGAGCCGCGGATGGCGACCATGCCGGCACCGGCCTTGCGCACCACCGCCCGGCTGGCCGTCTCGGCGGACGGGCGGGCCGGGCACCGTGCCCGCCGCGGTGCGGGGAACCCGGTGGTCACCGACGGCTGCCTTGTCGCCCACCCCCTGCTGGAGGACCTGGTGGTGGCCGGTCGCTACCCGGGGGCCGGTGAGGTGGTGCTCCGGGCGGGCGTGGCGTCGGGCGAGCGGCTGGTGCGCACCGACGCCGATCCGGCTGCGGTGGTGGTCCCCGACGACGTGGCCGTCGTGGCGAAGGGCCGGCGGGCGTTCCTGCACGAGGAGGTCGCCGGCCGCTGGTTCCGCATCTCGGCCGACTCGTTCTTCCAGCCCGGCCCGGTCGCCGCCGAGGCCCTGGTCAATGCCGTGTCGGCAGCCGTCGGCGACGCACTGCCCCCCGCCGGCCACCTGCTCGACGCCTACGCCGGGGTGGGCCTGTTCGCCTCGGTGCTGGGATCACGACGCCACGCCGTGCGGGTGACCGCCATCGAGTCGCACCGGGCGGCGGCGGCCGATGCCCGCAAGAACCTGGCCGACCTCGACGCACGCGTGGTGGTCGGGGAGGTGGGCCGGTGGCGTCGGGGCCAGGGCGAGCTGCCGGTCGACGTCGTCGTGGCCGACCCCTCCCGCCCCGGCCTCGGGCGTCCCGGCGTCGCAGCCCTCGCCGCCGCAGGGGCTGCGAGGCTGGTGCTGGTCAGCTGCGACCCGGCGTCGCTCGCCCGCGACAGCCGTCTGCTCGCCGGGTCGGGCTTCGAGCTGTCGACGCTGGCCCTGGTCGACGCCTTCCCCCACACCTTCCACGTCGAGACGGTGGCCCGCTTCGACCGCCGCTGACAGGAGGCAGTCGCTCAGCGGCCGTCGCCGTCGTCGTCCTCGGGGGGCAGGAACTCGAAGCTGAGGTCGCCTAGGCGCACCAGGGTCGACGCCACCCACCCACCGATGCCGCCGAACTGGTCGTCGAGCACCGATCCGTCGGCCAGGGTGCCCTCGTCGAGGGAGATGCTCCCCTCGTAGGACACCTCGATGGCGAACTCGCCGCTGTCGCCATCGGTGCTGGCGAAGACCTGCTCGATGGTGTGGCTGGCCCGAGAGAGGGTCTCGGCGCCGATGGGCGGGCTGGCCTCGGGAAGGACGGCCAGCACCCGCTCCGGCTCGGGCCGCTTGGCCAGGCGCTGGATGCGCAGCGCCACCTCCACCAGCACCTCCGGCGGCTCGGCCGGTGGCTCGTCGATGTACCAGCTGCGATAGGCGGTCTGCGACCACGTCGGCCAGTCGAGGGTGATGTCGGCCTGCACCCGCGGCGGTGACCCCTCCCCGGGGAGTCCGTAGCTGGTCTCCCACGTGACGTCGCCCAGCAGCACGTCGACCTGGAAGCGCTCCTCGAACGCCTGGCGCTCGAGGAGCGCGCCTTCCAGGGCGTCGCGCAGCGCGCCGATGGCATCGGTGAAGACGTGATCGAGCACGGCGCCGAGGCTACGCCCGAGGGGGACGGGGCTACGCCCGGACCGACGGGTTCGCTGGTTCCGAGGGGTCACGAGCGACCTGCGTGAGCGACCAGAAGGCCTCGCCGAGGGCCGACTCAGCCCGGGGGCGACGCCTGCTCCAGCACCGCCAGGACCGCCTTCTCGCTCCGGCTCAGCCGGGGGGCGGTGCGCGCCGTGCGCCAGGCCTCGGCCAGCGACCCCTCGACGTAGGCCTCGGGGATACGGGGGTGGACGTAGCAGCTGCGGCACACCGCCCGGGTGTTGCCCAGGCGCTCGGCGGCGGCGTCGATGGCCGCCACCACGTTGCGGTCGGCCTCGGTCTTGGTGGCGAAGCCGCCCAGCTCGACGAGGTGCTCCGTCGCCACCACCGTGCCGCCCCAGGTGCGGAAGTCCTTCGCCGAACGGCTCGTGCCGGCGACCTCCCGCAGGTAGGCGTTGACGTGGGTGGAGGTGACGTCGACGATCCGGTCGCCGTCGACGTACTGGAACAGCTCCTCGCCGGGCAGGTCCTGGCACTGCTTGACGATGCGAGCCAGGCGCCGGTCGTGCACCACCACGTCGAACTCGGTGCCGCTCTTGCCCCCGAACTCGAGCGCCAGCGTGGCGCCGGCGACCTCGGCGTGGTCGTCCTGGAGGGTGGTGAGGCCGTACGACTCGTTGGCCTCGGCGTACTCGTCGTTGCCGATGCGGATCAGCGTCTCGTCGAGGAGCCGCACCACGGCGGCGAGCACCTTCTCCTCGGGGAGCCCGCGGCGGGCGAGGTCGGCCTCCACCCGGGCCCGCACCTCGGGCAGGGCGCGACCGAAGGTGGCCAGGCCCTCGTACTTGGTGGCGTCGCGCACCTCCCGCCAGCGGGGGTGGTAGCGGTACTGCTTGCGCCCCCGGTCGTCGCGTCCGGTGGCCTGGATGTGGCCGTCGGGGCGGGGGCAGATCCACACGTCGGTCCAGGCGGGGGGGATGACGATGGCCTCGATGCGGGCGCGCTCCCGGTCGTCCACGACCGAGCCGTCAGGCCGGCGGTAGGAGAAGCCACGGCCCTGGCGCCTGCGGGTGATGCCGGGCGTCAGGTCGCTCACGTAGCGCAGCCCTGCCTCCTCGGCGGCGCAGGCGGCTTCCGGGGCGGACATGCACGCCCGGTGCTACCCGCCGCCCGGCCACGCCGCACCTCCTAGGGCAGGAAGCGCTCCGGCACCGAGCCCTCTCGGATGGTCCGCAGGTCGCGCAGCCCGAGGATCACCATGGAGGCCCCGTAGACGAGCGGTCCCCACCACAGCACGTAGGCCCCTCCGGCGGCCGGGCCCTCCACGACCAGGGACGTGAGACCCGTCGCCAGCCCGGCCAGCACCATCCACACCACGCCCCAGAAGATGCTGCGGTGGACCGGTGCGGGGTCGACGACCGGCGGCGGGGAGGTGGCGTGGCGGGCGGTGGTCGACGCGACCCTCGGCTGGACGACCAGCGGCGTGGTCCGGTGGCGGATGGCGGTCATCGGGATGTCCCCTCTCCTGGCGTTTCGGCGGAGGTCGTTCGCCGCCCGAGAGGTGCATCGGCACCCGGACCGCCTCCCTTGAGGCTCGTCTACGCCGAGGGCACCACGGCGACGCCCAGCTGGTCGAAGAGGAAGGCCAGGACGTCGGCCGCGGCGTACCAGGACGGCATGTCCGCATCGGGGACGGTCCCGACCTCCACGACGTCGCGCCCCAGCTCCAGGCCCAACGCGGGCAGCTGGGAGAGGACGGCTTCACGGTAGGCCCGGTAGTCCTGGAAGGAGTGACCGCCGAGCACAGCGAGCACCGGCGCGGGACCACCGGACCCGTTCTCGCACGGCGAGCCCCCGCTGGCCCAGCAGGTCCAGCAGCCGGTCGGCGTACGTCTCGGCCTGCCCGGGCGCGCGCCAGTCGACGGCACCTCGTCCCGTGCCGTGCCGTGGGGCGTTGACCAGGACGAACCAGGCCTCGCACCCGTCGGGCCGCACCGCAGGGTCGTCCGGCGCACTGACGTACAGCGTCGGGTCGGCCACCGGTAGGGCGGGATCGCCGAAGACGGCGTCGAACTCGGCGTCGTAGTCGGCGGGGAACAGCACGTTGTGGTGCGCCAGCCCCGGCGTGCGGCCGATCTTGCCCAGCACCTGCGCCCGCCGGCCCGGCGACAGATTCGCGATGTCGACGGCGTGGCGGGCGAGCACCATCGCCTGGTCCGTCGTCAGCCGGCCGGCGACCTCCGCGCCCTCGGCGCCGAGCTTCTCCACCAGCCGCGTGCCGATCCCCGGGTGCTTCGCGATCGCCTCCAGCGCCTCGCGACCATACACGCTCACTAGCCGGGTCACCGCCTCCGGCTCGCGCGCGGCCGCGCGCAGCGCCGGCTTGACCATCGCCTCCGGCAGCTCGTCGAGCGCCGTCACCCATCGCCTGGGAGCGCG
>JAHWJH010000128.1 GCA_019348555.1 Actinomycetota bacterium | reverse complement strand
GCTCTCACCGGTCACGTCGATGGTCAGGCTCTGGGTGACGAACGCGGGCCCGGCGTTCAGCCGGTAGTCGAGGCGATAGGCCAGCGGGTCAACGCCGACCTGGGTGCCGGCGGCGACGATCCCCTCGACGCCGAGCTCGAAGGTGACCGCCTCGGTCCGCCAGGAGTCGAGACCACGCCACAGAACCAATCGTTGCACCCGCACAGTCTCGTCCAGGACGGGAGTGGGCCCGCTCGATGCGCCCGGCCCGACGCGGCGTCCAAGAAGCAAGTGACGTTCACGGGAGCACGGTCGTCACTGCGAGTCCTGGTGTCGCGGCGAGCCGGGGGTCGGTGGTCACGAGCGGGGCGCCGAGGCGCCGGGCCATGACGACGTAGATGGCGTCGGCAACGGTCAGGTTCTGGCGCAGTCGCCGGGCGTCCCGCAGGAGGGGTCGGACCTGGACCCGGCGCACGGGCGAGGTGAGCAGCCGGCCGAGCGCGACCTCGAGACGCGCCAGCGGGTAGCGCTCGCGGGTGCTGTGATGACGAAGCACGGCGGCCACCTCGGCGAAGTACAGCTCAGGTACCCACTCCTCCACGTCGAGGGGAAGCTTGGCCAGCAGCCGCCTGCCCACGGGGGTGAGGAGCAGGATCTCGACTCCCGCCGAGGCGTCAAGGACGACGGGCGTCGTCACCTTCGCAGCGCTCTCGCAGCTCTCTGACGAGCTCGGCGGCCTGCGCATCGACCTCGCTGGAACCGTCCGTCGCGAGAAGTCGTAGCCAGTCGGCCCTGGTCACGGGGGGCTGGTCGTTCGAGATGGCGACGATCACGCAGTCGTCGCCGAAGGTGTCCTCGCCTCGGCCAACCACCGGGCAAGGGTAGCTGCCGGTGCTTCGGCCGGAGCCGCCGCCCTCGAGCCACCACTCCAAGACCTGGTGGATCGTCGGCAGTTGCCACAGCTCGTCTCGGGTAGACGGGGCAAGTGGCGACACGAGCGAGGAGATCGACGTGGAGGAGGCCCGCGGTCAGGATCGACGCAAGCATCAGACGGGGAGGTGAACCAGGACAGGACCGGCCACATCGAGCGGCAGCTCGGCGTGTCGGCGGCGTCGATCCTGCGGTGAAGGTCAGCACCAACGCCGTCCTCGCGGTTCGCGACCTCGACTCCGATGCTCCGTTCCGCCGCGGGAGCGCCATTCGCCGGGTGGTCGGGGAGCCGGTGATGGCACTCGCGTTGGAGCGGGCGCTGGTGATGTGCGTCGCCCATCCCAAGGTGGCAGCGGCGGTGAAGGACCACAGCCGGTTCCGACGTCAACCGGTCGGACGGCTGTGGGTCACCGTCGACGCTGCCCTGCGGCTCGTCTTCGGATCGGGGCGGGTGCCGACGGAGGCAGCCGAGCAGATCTACCGCACGCACGACCGGATCAACGGGTGGCTCCCCGCCGCTGACGGCACCTCGGACGAGGCCTACACCGCCCACGACGTCACCCTGCTGGTGTGGGTGTGGGCGGCGCTGGTCGACAGCTGCACCGTGGCCTACACCCGCTGGGTCGCTCCGTGGTCTGCCGGAGAAGCAGACGCCTTCTACGACGACATGTGCACCTTCGCCAGGTTCTTCGGCATCCCCGAACCGGTCATCCCCTCCAACCGTGGCCACTTCGCCGCCTACCTCGAGGAGATGGTCAGTGGCGGCGAGCTGGGTTCGACCGAGGCGAGTCGCCAAGTTGCCGCCGAGATCGTGTCGTTCTCCCGCTGGTACGCGCCTCGTCCGGTTCTCGAACCGCTTCGCCGCGCCGCCCTCGCCACGCTCGATTCCCGTCTCCGCCAGGCCCTCGGCCTGGTGACGTCCGAGCGTGACCAGCAGGCCTTCGAGCGGCTCGAGCGCTTCCTCGCTGCCTTCTACCACCACCTCCCGGGCTGGCGGGTCAACCTGCCCTACCTGTACCTGTCGCTGCGCCAGCCGGTCGTGGGTTTCTGGGCCACCTGGGCGAGCCGAAGCCTCGGCGAGCGACGGCCGGTACCCCCACCGCCTCGGCCGCCGTGACAGATCGCCGGCCGCCTCCGTGGGAGATACCAAAGCGAGCCGACGTCCGAGCCAGCATTGGCCTCGGCCTCCCGTCTTATCTCCCCTTCGCCGGTCCAGGGGCGGGGGACTCGGATCAATGACTGGTCGTGCCTCGCCGGGACTCGAGAGATGCCGGCACCAGCCGCTCGGCGAACAGCCCGGTGGCGAAGGAGTAGACGGCCTTGTGCAACATGTCCACCATCTGCTCTTGCCGAGGCCAGGAGCGAGGAGGTGCGCCGACACCGGTGGCGTTCTCCACGGTCTGGTCGGTGGCCAGGCGCACGACGGTGTGGGCGAGGTGAGCACGCGGACCGCGCAGCCCGATCGCCGCCCAGACGCCGCGAAGCCCTCCGAGGAGGATCCCGGTGCCCCAGTGCATCGCGTGGTTCCACAGCGGAGACCGGACGGTGTCGTCCGGGTGCCGGCCCAACAGGGTCATGAGGGCCCGTCCGGGAACGTAGGAGTTCGGCCGATGTGTGAATGACTGCTCGACCTTCTCGCCCGCGGTCATGACCGCGACACCGAGCGCCCCGGCTCCGGCGCCCCGTAGCGCCGCCGAAGCCAACTGCCGACGGCGTCCCTTCGTCGTGCTCATCATGATCTCCCGTCTCTGGTGTGTTGGCGCCGTGCTCCAACGAATCCGCGGTCGAGCGCTCCTTCATCCTCCGGGTTCTCCGGCGCCAGGAGCGTTGCCTGCCGCCAGCCGGGGTCGGTGCTCGTCTCCGTTACCCGCCGAAGGACGGAACGAAGCGCTCCAGCGCAAACCAGCGGCCGCGTTCCGCACGGTGCCCAGCACGGTCAGCCGCTCGACGGCAGGTCCGCTCCTTTCACCGGCTCGGCTCAGGGGTTCCACTCCGGGCCAGTCGGATGCCCATTGCCAGCAGCCACAGCGTGATGACGGTTGGGCCGATGATCGTCAGGATCCGGGCGAACGAGGTGGGCTCGCCGTAGAACGCCTGGACCAGCCTGCACCGATCGATCCCACGCCAGCGCCGGCGACGATCCATCCCGACCAACGGGGGTAGACGTCGCTGAAAGCCACCGCCAATCCGTAGAGGATGAACGTGACGCCGGCGAAGAGGATGTTGAACAGGCTGGCCAGGGCGTAGTTGATCGTCTCGTTGGCCGAGACGATGCGCAGTGCGACGGCCGCCTCCTCGGGAGGGGCGGTGGCCCACTGATCGGCGAGCTGCTTGGCGGCGACGCCATCGAGGGTGACCAGCACGAGGCCCACGGCGGCCCCCGCCACCGCGGCGAACAGGCCCAGGCGCACGAGGGCGCCGGCCAGGCCCCCGGTGATCGTGTCGGCGATGGCCACCAGCCCACCGAGCATGAGGATGATCCCGAAGACGATGACGAGATGGATCGGGAACCATGTCCCGCTCTCGGCGATGCTGTGAGCCACGCCCTCGGCGTCGCCGATCGGAGTGGCCGGGTGCACCAGGTTGCCCACCATCCCGGCCACGGCTCCGACGACGAGGGCGACCGACCCCATCCTGCGAAGCCAGTGCTGTGAGAGCGCTGATCCATCAGACACTGGCAGTCCTCCGAGCCTTCCCGGTCCACCCTGAAGTTCGGCGGTGACCACATCGTCGGGCGCCGGGACCTCCGACGGTGCGTCGCGACGACGACCCCTCCGGTATGGATAGTGCTACTATCCATGCGGGCTGTCAAGGGCTCAGGGGAGGCAGGAGATGAAGATGGCAGCGCTGAGCACGACCAGCGGTGTCTCGGTGCCGACCATCAAGTACTACCTCCGCGAGGGCCTCCTGGAGCCGGGAACACCCACCGGACCCAACCAGGCCGACTACCGCGACGACCACGTCCATCGGCTCCGGCTCATCAGAGCGCTCATGGACGTGGGAGGACTCGGGGTCGGCGCCGTGCGGGCCGTGCTCGACGCGATCGCCGACCCGGAGCTTTCCCTGCACGACCTCTTGGGGGTGGCCCACCAGGCGCTCGGCCCCCCTCCCGACCGCGAGCCCGTGCCCGACGACGTGGTGCGGGCCCGCGGTGAGGTGGACGCCTTCTTGGAGGATCTCGGCTGGGAGATCGACGGGAGCCATCCTGCTCGCCGAGCCTTGGCCGACGCGTTGGTGGCGCTGCGGCGCCTGGGGCGGGACCATCCGGCCCAGGTCTTCGAGCCCTACGCCGAGGTTGCGGACCACCTCGCTGCCCGCGAGCTGCAGACGATCCCGTCGGAGTCGAGGGGCGAGGCGGTGGAAGGAGCCGTGGTCGGCACCGTCGTCTTCGAGGCCGCCCTCGTCGCTCTCAGACGGCTGGCCCAGGTGCGGCACTCGGCGGCGAGGTTCGCTGCAGCGGGTGACGAACGCCGGAGGCAATTCCAGTAAGGCGAGGAACGCGGGGAGTCGACCGCGTGAGCATCGACGACGAGGACCCGGTGCCCTCGATCTCGTCCTCCCGAGAGAGCTCTACTCGAGGGCGAATGGGCGACCCGTCTCAGGCCGTTCCGGGTCCGTCGCCGACGTGTGCCTGCAGCCCTCGCAGGTACCGACGCACCAGCTGCTGATCGACGGCGTGCACCACAGGGCCCGCCGCGGCCAGAACCGGCCCACGAGGGCGCAGGAAGGCCGAGACCACGAACCGTACGACGTCGGCGTCGTCCCGCTCGACGTGGAACGCCTCCTCCCCTTCTACGACATGGTGCGGAAGGGTCCCGTAGGCGAAGCCCCGGCGCCTCGCCTGTTCGGTGGCGTAGACGATCCGGCAGGCGACGCTCGCCCAGACGAAGGCGATCCGGACGGCGATGATGACGGTGAGCCCCTCTACTGCGGTGTCTTCGGGGTGGACCCTGGCACCCGAGCGCAGGTGCGCCTGCCACCGCCGCAGGCCCTCGGACGCCTGATCGAAAACGCCCTCGCCGCGACCGAGCTCGACCTCGTGGCGGCAGTGTCGATAGCCCGGGGGCCAGGCGCCGAGAGTTGCGCCGACGTCCGGGTACGAGAACCCCTGGCCCGACTGCTCCCGACCCAGGGCACCGAGGACGGCCGAGCTCGGTTCGAGGATCGAGAAGCTCAAGTCCGCCTCCCGTGACCGCGGTGGTGGTGGTGGTGGTGGAAGGCAGTGCCCCCCGCTCACACTTCACCGTACAGCGCCAGCCTGGTTCCTTCAGCGCCCGACGGGAATCGAACTCCGCTCAGCCGGTTTACGTCGCGCCCGAGGTAGCCCCCAGACCCGCGCTGGTGGGTCAGAAGGCCGGCTCTCCGAACCAGTCCCGGCGATGGATGAACACATGGCGATCGGTCAGGAAGTTCAGCGTCCGTCGGGCCACCCCGAAGCGTTCGGCGAGCTCGGCCACCACCGGCATCGTCCCGGTGAGGGGGCCCTGAGTGGTACGGGAGGCGAGGCAGTACCAGCGCTTGCCGAGCCGCTCCAACACGCTGACGGTGCCCGTCGAAGGAAGCTCTGACCGTCCCCCTGCTCCGCGCTGGGGGTCGGCGTCGAGCCCGCTGATTCGCAGCAGACGTCCTTCGTCCAGCGGCCCGAGCCCATGCATCTCGGTGTGGTCGGGAAAGACGCCGGTGAGGAACAGGGCGAGGTCACCGAGTCGCCGATACACGCCCGGGTGCTCTGCGGGGGGCACGACGTCGAGCAGCGAGGCGAGCCGGACGGGATCGAGCTCGCTGAACCGGCGACGGCGCCATCCCCTGGCGGTGCGGACCCACGTGGTGCCGCTCGTGACCCGGGGGTAGGACGCCAAGAGCTCGGTGAGGAACAGTCTGCGCTGGGCGCCGGCGAGGCAGCCACGTATGTCGTCACCGCCCAGGACCGGCAGCCGCCGGCCTGGACCGACCCACTCGTCGATGTGGCGGGCGGTCCGGAGCTCGGCCCAGCCCCGATGCACGATCAACGCGAACGTGAGGAACGGCGAGGTGAGGGCCAGCGCCTCGCCATCGGCTGGGGCGAAGACCGAATCGAAGGTGACCGGATGGGCCATGACCTCGGCGAGGGCGTCGGGATGCGTCCGCACGTCGTCAGGGTCCACTCCGGCACTCGAGGCGACGCCGGAGAGCAGCCTCAGGTCGTCGCCGCTGAGGTGCTCGAACCAGCCGCGGTCGCTGGCGGCGACCGTCATCGCCTGCCCGGCGGCGAGATCG
>JAHWJH010000127.1 GCA_019348555.1 Actinomycetota bacterium | reverse complement strand
GTGAGGAACGGGTGGGCGGCGGTGGTGCGGACCACCCGGCCCGAGCGGGTCCGGACCTCGAACACCGGGCGCACCCCATCGTCGACGAAGGCGCTGGGGCGGCGGATGTGGAGCTTGCGGTCACCGCCCAGGCTCAACACCTCGACGGTGGCGCCGCGACGGCCCTGTGCGTGGAGCTCGGCCATGGTCGTACGGGCGCCGGTGCCGGGATCGACGAGCAGGGTGTCGCCGGTGACGCACTTGCCGGTCGCCGGGCGGGCCCCGACGATCACCAGGCTGGAGGGCTGGAGGCCCGACAACAGCTGGTCGAGGCCGTCGTAGCCCGTGGGGATGCCGGTGATGGCATCGCCCTTCTCGTAGAGCATCTCCAAGCGGGTGAGGCTGTGGTCGAGGAGGTCACGGATGGGTGCCAGGGAGTCGCTCACCCGGTGCTGGGCGACGTCGAAGACCATGGCCTCCGCCCGGTCGACGGTCTCGGCCACGTCGTCGGGCACGCGGTAGCCCATCTCGGCGATCTCCCCGGCCACGGCGATGAGTCGACGCAAGAGGGCGTGCTCGCTCACGATGCGGGCGTAGCGAGCGGCGCTCGACGTGGCGGGAGTACGGACCTGAAGGCTCACCAGCGGCCCGGGGCCTCCCATGTCGCCGAGCAGACCCGCTCGCCGGAGCTCCTCGGCGACGGTGACGGGGTCGGCGGGCTCACCGGCGCTGTAGAGGGAGGTGATGGCGTCGTAGATGTGGGCGTGCACCGGCTTGTAGAAGTCGTCGGCCGACACGCCGAGCTCCGAGGCTGCGACGATGGCGTCCTTGCTCAGCAGCATGGCGCCGAGCAGCGACTCCTCGGCTTCGAGGTTGTACGGCGGAAGGCGGCCGTCAGCGCGCGCAGGAGGACGTGGATCGTCGGTGACCGCCATGTCCCACCCTCCCTTCCCGGGCCTGTGCGGTGCCAGGGGCACAAGGCTGTGAGTTGTCGGTGGACGCCGTGTGGGTAGCGGCTACCGGCGGGGGACAACCGGGCCTCCGGAGGGCATGATCACCCCGCTCGGACGCCGCCACGTGGTCCACCCGCACAGCTTGGCGCCGAACGTGCGCGCGGTGGTGGACCGTTAGGGCGGGTGCACCGGTCGGAGGTGCACCCGTACCGCTTCAGGCGGGGGTGACCTCGATGGTGACGGGGAACTCGACCTCACTGTGGAGCTTGACCAGCACGCGGTGGGTCCCCACCTCGCGGATCGGCTCGTCGAGGTGCATCTTGCGTCGGTCGAGCTCGATGCCGGTCTGGGCCAGCACCTGCTCGGCGATGTCGGTGGTGGTCACCGATCCGAACAGCCGTCCCTCGCCTCCGGCGCGGGCGCCGATCTGGATGATGGCCGGGACGAGCCGGCGGGCGATGTCTTCGGCGCTCGACCGGGCGGCGGCGTCCTTGACGTCGCGCGAGCGACGCATCGACTCCGCCTGGCTCAGCGCGCCGGCGCTGGCCACCATGGCGACCCCTCGAGGAAGCAGGTAGTTGCGGGCGTAGCCGTCGGCCACGGTCAGCACGTCGCCGCGTTTGCCCACATTGGCCACGTCGGCTCGCAGGATGACCTTCAACGTCGCCTCACTCTCATTCCGAGGCCCCATCGGCGCCGGCCGTCGCACCGACGGAGGCCGGCGGGGGTGTCGCCCCGGCCCGAGACGGCACCGGAGGGGCGTTGCCCGGCCCGGGACGAGGCGGCCGGTCGTCACGGCTGGGGCCGCGGTCGTCGCGATCGCGTCCGCGGCCACCGCCCCGCCCGGTGCGGCTGCTGGTCACCTTGATCGTGTAGGGCAGCAGTGCCAGCTCGCGAGCCGTCTTGATGGCCATGGCCACGTCGCTCTGGTGCTGGACGCAGTTGCCGTTGACTCGCCTGGCCTTGATCTTGGAGCGATCGGACAGGTAGCGGCGCAAGAGGTTGACGTCTTTGTAGTCGACCCAGTCGAGGCCTTCCTGGCAGAACATGCACGGCTTCTGCTTGAACTTCTTGCCGTTGTCCTTGGGCTTGCGCTCGCCACGGGGTGGTTGCGCCTTCGACTTGCGGCCCATCAGAAGGGCTCCTCGTCGTCGTAGCTGGGTGCGCCCGAGGGCTCCCGGGGCGGCGGGGCACCACCGGGCGCGCCCTCGCCTCCCCGGCGTTCGTTGCGGACCACGGTGGCCGTCGCCCAGCGCAGGCTGGGCCCGACCTCGTCGGCCACCACCTCCACCACCGAGCGCTTGTCGCCCTCCTGGGTCTCCCAGGACCGCTGCTCGAGCCGGCCGGTGACGAGGACCCGGGCCCCCTTCTGCACCGACTCGCCGATGTTCTCGGCCATCTCCCGCCAGGCGACGATGTCGAAGAACGACGTCGCCTCCTCCCAGGCCTGGGTCTGGCGGTTCTGCCAGCGGCGGTTGACCGCCAGGCCGAACTTGGCCATGGCCTGCCCCGAGGCGGTGTAGCGCAGTTCGGGGTCGCGGGTGACGTTGCCGACCAGGGTCACGTTGTTTCCGGGCATCTTCTCGTCCTTCGCTCTACGCGTCGTTGTCGGTCCGGGCGGCGACCAGCTCGCTGGCACGGGCCCGCTGGGGCCGTGGGCTGCGATGCTCGGGCACCCGGACGATCTTGTGGCGGACCACCTGGTCGGTCAGCCGGAGCGACCGATCGAGCTCGGCGACCGCATCGCTGGGAAGGCTGACCTCGAGGAGGAGGTAGTAGCCCTCGGTCCGGTGGTCGATCGGGTAGGCCAGACGGCGCTTGCCCCACTTGTCGACCCGGGCCACCGAGCCGCCGGCGGACGCCAGCGCCTCGCTGGTGCGGTTGACCACCGCCTGGACGGCCGCCTCCTCGAGGGTGGCGTCGAGGATGACCATGACTTCATACGGCCGCATGTGCAGCCTCACTTCCCTGTGGGCCCGGCGCTCGGCGCTCGGGGCCCCCGAGCGGGGGCAGGGTGGGATCGGACACCACAGCGTACGGCTGCTCCGCCGCCGACACCAACCTCACCATGCCCCCACCCTACGCAGGGGGTGCGACATCGGTCCCGAGGGCCTTGGCCCAGCGCTACACCTCGCGACGCCCTTCCAGAGCCCGGCCAAGGGTCAGCTCGTCGGCGTACTCCAGGTCTCCGCCCACCGGCAGCCCGCTGGCGATACGGGTGACCTTCAGCCCGAGAGGTGCGAGCAGCCGGGCCAGGTACATGGCCGTGGCCTCACCCTCGATGTTGGGGTTGGTGCACAAGATGACCTCGGTGACGCCCTCGGGTTCCAGGCGGGAGAGGAGCTCACGCACCTTCAGCTGTTCGGGCCCGATGCCCTCGATCGGGCTGATGGCGCCCTGGAGGACGTGGTAGCGGCCCCGGAACTCCTGGGTCTTCTCCACGGCCACGATGTCGCGAGGCTCCTCCACCACGCACAGGAGTTGCGAGTCGCGCCTGGGGTCGGTGCACACCCCGCACTCCGCGCCTTCGGCCACGTTGAAGCACCGGGTGCACAGCGAGATCCGGGCCTTCAGCTCGGTGATCGCCCTGGCCAGGCGAAGGGCGTCCTCCGCCGGCAGCTTGAGCAGGTGGAAGGCGATGCGCTGTGCCGACTTGGGCCCGACTCCGGGGAGCCGACCGAGCTCGGTGATCAGGTCCTGGACGGGGCCGGCGTACAAGTGACCTCAGGGGGCGCCGGCCACACGAGATCCGGCGCCCTGCCCCGCACGTCCGGCGGCCAGGTCGAGCACTGGCGGGGGCATGCCGTCTCGGCCGCCTTCAGCCGAGCAGGCCGTCGAGGCCGCCCTGGGGACCGATGCCCGAGGTCAGGCCCTGGCGAAGCTCTCCCACCTTGGCCATGGCGTCGTGGAGGGCGGCGAGCACCAGGTCCTGGAGCATCTCCACGTCGTCGGGGTCGACGGCGCCCGGATCGATGGTGACCGAGCGGAACTCCATCCCACCGGTGACCTCGACGCGGACGACTCCTCCGCCGGACTGACCCACGACGACCTGTTCGGCGGCCTCGGCCTGGGCCGCCAGGAGCTGTTCCTGCATGGCCTGCGCCTGGGCCATGAGCTGGTTCAGATCGAACTGGTCGGCCACGGGGCGAGGGTAGCTGGCCGGCCCGGATCTCGGACCGGTCGAAACCACGTGCAGCATCCCCGAGGCTCCTCCATCAGGGTCGGACCTCGGGAGGGTCGATCACCTCCACCCCCGGGAAGGTCTCGGCCAGGCGATCGAGGGAGCTGCGCCGGTCGGGAGGTGCGTCCTGCAGCTCGTCGAGGTCGACGGGCTCGTCGAACGACGAGCCGGGAGCGGCCCCGTCGAGCTGCGCAGCGGCGGTCGAGAGATCGACGGTGATGCGCAGCGGCACGGGGCGACCGAAGTGGCGGGCCAGGCTCTCCTCCACCTCCCGCCGGCGGGCCTCGCACTTGGCCCGCATGGCCTCGTTGGGCAGCGCGAAGGTGGCGCCACGTTCGTCGACGGCGGCGAAGCGCCCGTACCCGAACACGCCTTTGGCCACCGGGCGTAGGGCGTTGAGGAGGTGGTCGGCCCAGGCCAGCGTGAGTGCGTCCCGGGACGGCATGGCGGGAAGCTCGCCTGGAGAGCGGCCCTCGGAGGCCTCCGGGGTCGAGTCCAGGTCCGGGGCGGGAGCGGCCTGCAGACGAACGCGGGTGGCCGGTTCTCGGCGCACGGCGCCCAATGCGGGGCGGCCGTCGGGGGCGGCGCCGGGAGCCGGGGCATGCTCGGCGGTGGCCACGGGCACGGCGCGTACCGCCTGGCGGGCGGCGTCGCGGGCCGAGCCGGCCGGCGCGGCAGCCGGCGCCTCGGGGCGGGCGCCGGCCCCGGCGCCGGTGGTGGTGGGACCGGCACCGCCGCGCATCGCCCGCTCCAAACGCTCCACCCGCTCCAGCAGCGCTGCCGGCGAGGCGTCGGTCTCGGGGCGGGTCACCCGCACCAACGCCACCTCGAGGACCACCCGGGGGTCGGGCGCCTCGCGCATGGCGATCAGCGCCTCACCGAGGGCGTCGAGCGCCCGCACCATGGCGGCAGGCCCGAGGCGCCGGCCCTGGTCGGCCACCAGCTCCTCGGCGGTGGCCGGAAGCGAGACCACCTCCGGCGCCATCACCGACAGGAAGGCGTCGCGGAGGTGGGTGAGCAGGGCGTCGGCCAGGTGAGCGGGGTCGCGCCCGGCGGCGCAGGCCTGGGCCACCGCCACCAAGGCCCGGGCGGTGTCGCGCTCGCACAGCGCCTCGGCCATCTCGTCGATGGCCTGGTCGTCGACGGAGGCGCCGCCGGCTGCGACGAGCTGGTCGAGGGCCGACAGGGCGTCGCGAGCCGAGCCCCGACCCCGCCGCACGGCCTGGTCGATGACGTCGTCGCCCACGTCGAGCCCGGCGTCGGTGACCACCCAACGCAGGTGCTCGGCCAGGATGTCGGCGCCGAGGAGGCGGAACTCGTAGGGCTGGGTGCGGCTGCGGATCGTCGGCAGGATCTTTTGCGGATCGGTGGTGGCGAGCACGAACACCACGTGCGCCGGTGGCTCCTCCAGGGTCTTCAGCAGGGCGTTGGCAGCGCCGGCGGTGAGCATGTGCGCCTCGTCGAGGATGTAGAGGCGGGCCCGCCCCGCACCGGCCAGCGCCACCCGGGCCACCAGATCTCGCATGGCGTCGACCCCGTTGTTGGATGCGGCGTCGAGCTCGCTGACGTCCAGCGATGTGCCGGCCTCGACCGCCACGCACGAGGAGCAGGTGCAGCACGGCTCACCGTCGACCGGCGCCTCGCAGTTGAGGGCCTTGGCCAGGATGCGCGCCGTGGAGGTCTTGCCCGTGCCCCGGGGGCCGCTGAACAGGTAGGCGTGGGAGGTGGTGCCTCGTGCCACGGCGTTGCGAAGCGCCACCACCACGTGATCCTGGCCCTTCACCTCGCTGAAGCGCTGGGGCCGGTACCGCCGGTAGAGCGACTGGATGGCCACGTCAGCGAGGCTATCCCTGGCGCTCGTCGCCCTCGCCGGACGACGGCACCAAGCGACGTGGCGGCCAGGCAACCTGCGGCACACCGCTCAACCCGCTGAGAGCTGCTGCCTTCCGGCCCTGACTCGGTTCACGGGGAGCCGTTGCACAGGACCCGACCGCCACGCCGCCGGCCAGCATAGGCGCAGGGGTGCCGGAGGGCAGGCGGGCTAGCCTGCGGTCCCGGGAGGGATGCGAGAGCGGCCGAATCGGCACGCTTGGAAAGCGTGTGTGGGTCCT
>JAHWJH010000126.1 GCA_019348555.1 Actinomycetota bacterium | reverse complement strand
CGGAAAGAGGCCGAGCTTCTCGAGGTGTGACCTCGGGGCCGGACACGACAAGGGAGAGATCGAGCGATGAGCGACGACATGTGACGGCGGCGCGAGGGCCGTGGTGAGGACTCCGAGACCAGCGAGTTCGGCGGACCGCTGTTTCCCGAGGACCCCGCTGACGACCCAGCCGGCGACCATGCCGACAACGTCGACGACACCGGTGGTGGTGGCCGCCGCCTGAGCTTCGGCCCGGACGACACGGGTCCGCTCCCGCATTGGACGGCGCCGCCGACCGGCGAGAGTCCCCGCCTCGAGCCCCAGTCGAGGGCGCACGATGCCGACGACGAGGACGACGACGCCCCCAGCGGGACCCGCCGGCGTCGCCGGCGTCGGCGCCCCGTCGGTACGGTTGGCCGGTGGACGAGCCCATCACGGCTACGCCTACGGCTCGGGAAGTCCTCCTCGCCCTCGCTGACCTCACCCCCTCGGCCGAGCAGCGCTCGACGGGCCTGACCGTCCCCACCGAGTGGTTCCGGTGGCTGGCGGTCCAGTCGGTTCTGCTGTTCGGGGCGAGCGACCCTCGCCTGGAGGGCACACGCCAGCACGAGGCCGTGAGGATGGCCGTCGTCGACCGCCGGTTCGGCGAGCGGCTGGCCGCGGTCGACCAGGTCCGCCCCGAGCGCCGGTCCCTTCGGGTGGGATGGCTCTTCGTCGCCGGCAGCGTGCCCGCCGGCGAGGGCCGGACCCGGCGGGTGTTCCACCCGCTGGTCACCATCCCCGTGCGGGTCCACCGGCCGCCGGCGCTCGGTGACGCCCGGCTCGTCGCGGCCGGCGACGTGGAGATCACCGAGCTGGTCGGCGACGGCAAGGCCCGGGAGGCACTGGAGGCGTCGTTGGAGGTCGGTGGGGGCGCCCTCGACGGGATGTCCGGCGTCGCCGTGCCGGGCGACCTGCTCCGGCGACTGCCCCGCCTGCAGCGCTTCGCCCGCGACCTGGCGTCGGCCGCCGGGCTTCCCACCAAGCGGGTCGTCCCCGCCGACCGGGGCCCCGACGAGCTGGCCCGCTCGTCTGGACTCGTGGTGGTCGCCGGCGTCGGGGTCTACGCCGTGCACGAGACCGGCGGCTCCGGCCGTGCCGACTCGTTGCGCTCGTGGGCGGGAGCCCCGCTGCACGAGTGGACGGCGTTCCACTCGCTGTACCTGGACCGGAATGACGGCCCGGCGCCGGCGCCGGAAGACCCGGCGGACGACCGCCTGGAGTCCCCCTATCCCCTGACCCCGGTGCAGCGGGAGGCCGTGGTCCGCAGCCGCCACCATCCCGTCACCCTCGTCTCCGGTGCCCCGGGGACGGGCAAGTCGCACGGCGTCGCCGCCATCGCCCTCGACGCCCTGGCGCGGGGCGAGCGGGTGCTCGTCGCCGCCAAGTCGCAGGCGACGGTCGACGCCCTGATGGAGCTGCTGGAACGGGCACCGGGGCCCGAGCCCGTCGTGTTCGGCTCCTCCGAGCGGCGGGAGGCACTCGCCACCCGGCTCGCCGGCGGGCAGCTCCACCCAGCCGGCGACGCCGCCGTGCGCACCGCCCGCCGGCGGATGGACGACGCCGTCTCCGCCCGCGACGACCTGTGGCAGGCCATGGCCGGTCGGCTGCACGCCGAGTCGCTGCTGGCCGGCGCCGGCGACGAAGTGGACCGTGCCCGACTGGCGGCGCCGGCGCTGTTCGACACCGTGACCGACCTGGCCGAGGCCGGCACGCTGGTGCAGCGGGCGTCGGCGGGCGGGCCGGGGTGGTGGGCGCGGCGCCGGCGGCGGGCGGCTCGCCGGGCGCTGGACGATCTGGCCCGGTCGAGGCCGGAGACGCCGCTGTCCGAGGTGTCGTCCGCTCTCGGCGTGGCCCGGGCCTGGCGGTCGGCGGCCGATCTGGTGGCCGAGGGCGGGCTCGAGCTGGGCCGGCAGTGGGAGCGCCTGGCTGCCCTCGACGACGACGTCCGTAGCTCGGTGGCCAGGTGGCTGGCGGCCGACAGCCGCTCGGACGAGCGCCTCAACCGCCGGACGCTGCCCGCCGTCGCCGCCCTCGCCACCGCCCTGCGCAGCGGGCGGGCGGCCCGGCGGGCCCAGCTCCGCCGCCTGGACGACGCCACCCTCACCCGGGCGTTGCCCCTCTGGGTGGGCACGCTTCCCGACATCGACGACCTGCTCCCGCCGCTGCCCGCGCTGTTCGACCTGGCCGTCATCGACGAGGCCTCTTCCGTCGATCAGCCTCTGGCGGCGCCGGCGCTGCTCCGTTCGAGGCGGGCGGTCGTCGTGGGCGACCCACGCCAGCTCCGGCACGTGTCCTTCCTCTCCGACGACACCATCGGTGCCGTCGTCGCCGACCACGGACTCGACCGCTCCCCACTGCTGGCCGCCCGCCTCGACGTGCGCCGCAACAGCACCTTCGACGTCGCCGCCGGCGTGGCGCCGGTGCTCGCCCTCGACGAGCACTTCCGGTCCGACCCCCACCTCGTGGAGTTCGTGTCCCGGCGCATCTACGCCGGCGAGGTGCAGGTGGCCACCCGCTCCCCCAGCACCGAATCGAGGGACTGCGTGCACGTCGTCCGCCTCGACGGTCGGCGCGACGAGGCCAAGGTGGTCCGGACGGAGGTCGCCGAGGTGGTGCGCGAGCTGCGCCGGCTGCGACGCGCCGGGGCCGACAGCGTCGGGGTGATCACGCCCTTCCGGGCCCAGGCCGACGCCCTGGAGGAGGCGGTGCTGGACGCGTTCACTGCGGACGACCTCGAAGCGCTCGACCTGCGGGTGGGCACGGTGCACGCCTTCCAGGGCAACGAGCGTGACGTGGTCCTCGCCTCCCTCGGGCTGGGGCCGGACGACGGGCCCACCTCGTGGCGGTTCGTCGAGGACCCTCACCTGTTCACCGTCTTCGTCACCCGGGCGAGACGGCGCCTGGTGTTGCTGGTGTCCGCCGATCCGCCGGCCGGCGGCCTGATGGCCGACTACCTGGCCCAGGCCGACGCACCTCCGGGGCGTCCGGCCCCGGTCGAGGACGTCGGTGCCTGGGCCGGCGCCGTGGCTGACCGGCTGTGCTCGGCCGGCGTACCGGTCACCACCGCCTACCCCACCGGCCGCCACGTGCTCGACGTCTGCCTCGAGGACAGCAGCCACGACGTGGCCGTCGAGTGCCGGGTGCACCCGGAGGGGGCCGACCGCCACATCGAACGCCACCTCGCCCTGCGCAGCGCCGGCTGGACGTTGCTGGAGGCCTACCGATCGAAGTGGGGCGAGCGCCCGGCAGAGCTGACCCTCGAGCTGCTGCGGCGCCTCGACGCCGCTGGGACCTAGCCGGAGAGCAGCTGACCGATGGGGCTGTCGTCGAGGTGGGCCAGCAGGTCGGCCGGGTCGTCGTAGACCGCCACCGCTCCCGCCTCCTCGAGCTGGTGGCGGGTGGTGCCGCCGGTGAGGACGCCGACCACCCGCAGCCCGCTCTGGGTCGCCGCTTCGATGTCCCACACGGTGTCGCCCACGACGATGGCCTGCTCGGGCTCCAACCCGGCGCCCTCCAGGGCCGCGCTGAAGATGTCGGGCGCCGGCTTGCTCTGCTCGACGTTCTCCTTGTTGGTCATGTGGCCGATGACGCCGTCGGGCACGGCCAGCTCCTCGAGCATGGCGTCGAGCTGGTCCTGGCTGGCCGACGTGGCCAGCACCACCTTGGCGCCGCGGCGGTGGACCTCCTCGAGCAGGTCCTTGGAGCTCGGGAAGGCCTGGATCTCGGCCATGAGCTTCTCGAAGTGGCGGGTGTGCCCGTCGGAGGTCGCCTCGCTGGGGTGGCCGAGGAGCTTCTCGACCAGCTGGTCGCTGCCCATCCCGATGAGGCGGTGGATGCGGTACATGGGCGCCACCTCGCCGGCGTCGCGCACCGCTCGGGCCCACGCCACCGTGTGCAGGTAGTTGGTGTCGACGAGCGTGCCGTCGACGTCGAAGATCACGCCGTGAGTTGAGATTGCCATTGCCTAGCACGGCGCTCGCAACGGGCTGGAATCGACGGGTCAGTCACGGTGCCCGGAGGAGCCCTTCGGCGAGGTTCACCCTATGCCCGCGACTGGGAGGGACCCGAGCGTACGCCGGGGTACAAGGACCTGCCCGGCTGTGCCGGAGTCGGCCACACCGCGCCCGCCTACTCCTACTCCCGCTCGGAGGGCGTCAGCGTGACGGGCGGCGTGTTCTACGACGGTGACCTCTGGCCTGAGCGGTACCGCGGGGCCTATCTCTTCGGGGACTACGGCAGCGAGCGCCTCTGGACGGCACAGATCGACACCGACGGCCGGATCGCCAGCGCGCCGATTCCGTTTGGCAGCGGCATCGGGGGCCCGGTGCACTTCCGCACCGCGCCCAACGGCGACGTCATGTACGCCGACATCTACAGCGGCAACGTCGTGCGGCTCTCCTACGCCCCCGGCAACCGCCGGCCGACGCCGCTGGTGACCACGAGGACCGACCCGGCGACCCGGACGGTCGAGTTCGACGCTTCCGCGTCGAGCGACCTCGACGGCGACGCCCGGGGATGGAGCTGGGACTTCGGCGACCCCGGCTCGACGACGAACACGGCCACCGGTGCGGTGGTCTCCCACACGTACTCCCCCGGGGAGACGTTCACCGCCAGGCTCACCCTCACGGACGGCATCGGCGAGCCGGTGGTGCACGACGTCGTCGTCTGGCCCGGCAACCACGAGCCCGTCCTGTCCGTGGTGGAGGGCACGGGGACCGGGCCCGACGGGACCTTCACGGTCGGCGACCCGGTGCAACTCAGCGCCACCGCCACCGACGCCGAGGACGGCGCGTTGGAGGTCACGTGGACGTCGGCGCTCGTCCACTGCCGCGGCACGTCGTGCCACGACCACGAGCCCATGACGATGGCTGGGCCGTCGTTCTCCACGGTCTTCGACGACCACGGCGGTGACACCCGCCTGGTGGTCCGGGCCACCGCCACGGATTCGACGGGCACGACCACCACCCATCAGTTCGCCGCCCGCCCGTCGTTGCGGCGGCTCAGCGTCCAGACGAACACGCCGGTGCTCGTCACCATCAACGGCGTGGACGGCCTGGACGCGATCGTCACCGAGGGCAGCACCAACAGCGTCACGCTCCCGCCGAACGCCACGGACGGCGTCGCCAGCTTCTCGGCGTGGGGCGACGGCGTCACCGGCCGCTCCCGGCAGGTCGTCGTGGGTGCCGGCGACGTCTCGCTCAGCGCCCCGTACGCCACGCCGATCGAGCGCCGCTATGCGGACGAGCCGGCGCTGCGGCGCATGATCGGGGCGCCGCTGGGGCCGGAGCAGGGAAGCGCCGACCTGCGCTGGCGCGACTACGACCGCGGGCGCATCTACTGGACTCCCACCACAGGCGCGCATGTCCTCATCGGCGCCATCAGGGCCACGTTCCTCCGGCTGGGTGGGCACGTCACCCAGGGAGTGCCCCTGAATGACGAGCGCACGACGCCGGACGGCATCGGCCGCTACGTCCACTTCTCGACCGGCGTGTCGATCTACTGGACGCCGCAGACCGGCGCCCATGCCGTCGGAGGCGCCATCCGCCAGCGCTGGCAGGCCCTCGGATGGGAGCGCGGCCCGATGGGCTACCCGACGACCGACGAGTTGCCGACGCCGGATGGCATCGTGCGCTTCAACCACTTCTCCAAGGGCAGCTCGATCTACTGGACGCCCTGGACGGGCGCTCACGGCGTCTGGGGCGCCATCCGCCAGCGCTGGGGCGGCTCTGCGATGGGAGCTCGGCCCGATGGGCTACCCCGTGAACAGTGAGACCGTGACCGCGGTTACCTCGGTTACCCGCGCACCAGCGAGTACAGCGTCCCCGGCGGCCGACGCAACGACTTCCAGCGTGGCTACGTGACCTGGTCGGCGAGAACCGGCGCGGTTGTCGACCGGCGCTACTGACCCGCGCTCCAGAGTCCCCGAAGGCCCCGGCCCGACGCCTGGGTCGCCCACCACCATGGACCTGGCAACCCAGTGGGCGAGGGGGGACTTGAACCCCCACATCCTTTCGGACACAGGAACCTGAATCCTGCGCGTCTGCCAATTCCGCCACTCGCCCGAGTGGAGCGGCCCAGGCTACCGCAGCCGGCTCGCCGATCCCGACCTCGGCCGTGGGTACACTCGCCCCGTGGGACTCAAGGGGTTCGAGCGACGGCTCGAGCGGCTCGTCGAGGGGGCGTTCGCCAAGGCGTTCAAGAGCTCCCTGCGCCCCGTGGAGCTGGGCCGCCGGCTCATGCGGGAGATGGACCACCAGCGCACCCTCAACGTGCGGGGCGAGAC
>JAHWJH010000125.1 GCA_019348555.1 Actinomycetota bacterium | reverse complement strand
ACGACGACTCCATGCGCATGGGGCCACGGTAAAGGACAGCCTTGGCCGGGACCAGGGTGCGGGCATGCCTTTGGTCGGTGGGGCTGGCACCCCGGTCCTGGAGGCGCTGCTCAGTTCCTCCCCAGGCCTTGGGCCTCCAGCCAGTCGGAGGCCACCTCGGCCGGCGGTTCCCGCTCGATGCCCACCTCGGCGTTGAGCTCGACCAGGGTGTCGGTGCCCAGCACGGCCGACACGGCATCGACACGGTCGACCAGGACGTCACCCCAGCGCTCGGCCACCTCTCCCCGCACCAGGGGGACGACGTTCTCGGCCGGCTGCAGCGTGCGGTCGTCGGCCAGGAGCACGAAGTCCCCCTCGGCCAGGTGGCCATCGGTGGTGAACAGCAGACCCACGTCGATCTCGCCACTGGCCAACGCAGCTCGGGTCTGACGGCCGCCGCTGTCGAGGGGCAGGAAGCGCTCGAAGGTCAAGCCGTAGCTCTGTTGGAGGCCCGTCAGGCAAAAGGGGCGCTCCCGGCACTCCGGAGGACCACCGAAGGTCAATTCCCCGGCGTGGGGGACCAGGTCGCTGATGGTGGCGAGGCCGAGGCGGGCAGCGGTGTCGGAGGTGACGACGATGCCGTTCTGGTTCTCGGCTGGGGCGTGGGCGAGCACCAGCACCCCCTTGTCGGCCAGGATCCCGGTGAGGCGGGATCGCACGCCGGCTGCATCGAGGTTGGCGATCGAGGCGCCGGGTTCGAAGAACGCCAGAGCTGAGCCCAGGTACTCGGGCACCACGTCGACCAGGCCCTGTTCCAGGGCCGGCTCCATGATCTCGCGCGGCCCGACCTCATGGCGCAGGGTCACCGGGATCCCGGCGTCCTCCAGGGCCTGGCCGTAGATCTCGGCCAACAGCACGCTCTCGGGGAAGTTGAACGACGCCACCACCACGGCCTCGGCACTGACGGGAGCTGCCTCGGGGACCTTCGTGGAGATGCTCGAGCTGCAGCCGAGCACGGCCAGGGCGCAGGCAGCCACGAGGGCGACCTGCCGGCGGGCGCCCACCCGCCACGCCCGCGCCGAGGTCCCGAGCCAAGCGGCCAACACCGCTGGATACGATACGCCGGCCCGATTGTCCGAGCGAGGGAACATGGCGACAACGCAGGGGGCGGCCCGAGGGGAGACGAACGGGCGAGGAGGCTTGGCGGTGGTGTCACGCACGGGCCGCCGTCGCCGCCCCTCCGGAGAGGCCCCGCCGCTCCCCCACCCCATCAGCGCCAGCGGCTGGGCCTACCTGGCGGTGGCCACCGGGATCCTGGCCGCCTGGGTCCTTTTGTACCTGGGCTTCGGATCCCAGCCCTTCGAGGCCCTGGTCCGCTTCGACGTGGCCGTCCTCCAGTGGATCGAGCGTCATCGCAGCGACGCCCTCACCGCTGTCATGCTCGACCTGCACGCCCTGGGTTCGGAGTGGACCGTCCGGGGGCTGCGCTGGGGCACGCTGGTGGCCCTGGTGGTGCTGCGCCGCTTCCGGCACCTGGCCGTCTTCCTCGGCGTCACCCTCTTGGTCACGGCCGTGACCACGACCAGCTCGCTGATCGTGGGACGCCTGCGCCCGCTCGAGGTGGAGATCATCGGCGGCTGGGACGGCTACTCGCACCCGTCTGCACCCGTGGTGGCCCTGGGCCTCAGCCTCGTGGGCATCCTCTACACGTTGGTGCCGGGAGGCGTCTGGCGCAACCGGGCCAAGTGGGTGGCCGGCGTTCCCATCGTGGCCCTGATCGCCGCCCGCCTCTACCTCGGGATCGACCACCCGAGCGACGTCTTCGTGGCCGCCGTGATCGGCATGGCCATCCCCGTCGTCGCCTTCCGCATGCTGACGCCGAGCGAGATATTCCCCATCACCTACCGGCGGGGCAAGACGGCCCATCTCGACGTGGGCGGTCGCCGGGGCGAGGCCATCGCCTCCGCCTTGCACCAACAGCTCAGCCTCACGCTGGTCGACATGCGACCGGTCGGCCTAGAGGCCTCGGCCGGGTCGACCCCGTTGCTGCTTCGGGTGTGCCAGGGCCCTGAAGCGGTGGAGGCCCACGTGTTCGCCAAGCTCTACGCCCGCAACCACCTGCGCTCGGATCGCTGGTACAAGCTGGGTCGGGCCGTGCGCTACGGTCGGCTCGAGGACGAGGGAACCTTCTCCAGCGTGCGCCGGCTGGTGGAGTACGAGGACTACCTGCTGCGGGTGATGGGTGACGCCGGCCTTCCCGTCCCGCTCTCCTACGGCTTCGTCGAGATCACCCCCGAGCGCGAGTACCTCATGGTGACCGAGTTCCTGGCCGGGGCCACGCAGCTCGACCGGGCCGAAGTCGACGATGCCGTCATCGACAGCGCCATGGACGTGGTCCGGCGCATGTGGGACGCAGGCCTGGCCCATCGTGACCTGAAGCCGGCCAACGTCATGGTGCGTGACGGCAAGGTCCTGCTCATCGACGTCGCCTTCGCCACCGTGCGACCCACCCCCTGGCGACAGGCCGTCGACCTCACCAACATGATGCTCACCCTGGCTCTGGGCAGCAGCGCCGAGCGTGTCTATGAGCGGGCTCGCCGGGTGTTCGAGCCTGACGAGATCGCCGAGGCCCTGGCCGCCAGTCGCAGTGTCACCATGCCGGCGGACCTACGCCGTCACCTCCGTGACGACGGGCGCGACCTGCTGGCCCAGCTCCGGGCCCTGGCGCCCAGCCGGCCGCCCATCTCCATCCAGCTCTGGAGCATCCGGCGCATCGCCCTCACCCTGGCCGTGGCCGCCAGCGGGGCCGCCGCGGTAGGGCTGCTGGCGTTCAACCTGCGCACCGCTGGACTCCTTTGATCGCCCTTTCGTCCTCGCTCGCTTCGCTGGGTTCGGACGAGCTTGATCGGCTCCCCGCCCCCTGTGGGGCCGGCGACCGGGACGCCGACCACTCTCGCGTCGCCAGCAGGGGGCGCCTCTGGCGCCGTTCGCTGCCGGCGGCGATCGCCTCGCTGCTCGTGGGCGGGCTGTTCTCAGGGTGTGCGGGTCCGGAGATGGCCATTCCCGAGTGTGAGGCCGGGGGGCGGTTGGCCGTTCTGGCCCAGGCGGTGCCCAGCGCATCATTGGTGCCGTGCCTACGGGAGATGCCCGTGGGATGGAGCTTCGCCGCCCTCGACGTCGAAGCCGGTCGGGCCCGCTTCTGGCTCGACTCCGACCGGGCCGGTCCGCGCTCCGTCGAGGTGGGGCTGCAACCGGCGTGCGACACCGCAGGAGCCAGTGCCGTGGACCCCGAGGAGGACGGCGCCCGACGCTTCCAACGGCTCCAGTCGCTCACGCCCCGCTTCGTGGGCACGACCTACGACGTCTTCGACGGTGGATGTGTCACCTACCGCTACGAGCTCACCGAGGGCGCCCACATCGCCCTGCACGCCGACCTCCACGACGCCGTGGCCCTCTTCCCCCGCCAGGCCCTGGCCGACGAGATCCGCGACGACCTCGGCCTCGACCTCGATCCCTGAACCGGCTCGTCAGGCCACCGGCGCCTCGGGAACCGGTGCCGGTCCGGTGGTGCGGCGCCACCAGAGATAGGTCAGGGCCCCCAAGGGGATCGGGAGCAGATAGGTCAGCGCCCGGTAGACGAGCACCCCGGCCACCACCAGCTCCTGGTCTCCACCCGCCACCACCAGGGCCGCAGTCAGCCCCAACTCGACGACACCGAGGCCCCCGGGGGTGACCGGCAGGGCCGAGACCAGCCGCACGAAGGCGAAGGCGCCCAGCGCCTCGGCCGCGCTGACCTCGGCCTCGGAGACACCGACGTGGCGCAGGGCGACCACCAACACCAGGTACAGCGACAGGTGGCTCACGGCGGTGGCGGTGGTGAGGGCGGCGCCCCGGCGCCGGAGCAGCCCGATGGTCTGCGCCCGGAAGCGCACGGCGCCCTCGCCCCAGTCCGAGACGGGCCGTGGCCGCAGTCGCGCCCGCACCGGGGACAACGCCCGCTGGGCAGCCGTACCCATGCCTCGGGCCAACCGGTCGTTGCGCAGCGCCAGGCCGAAGCCGGCCAGGGCGACCACCAACGCACCCACACCCGCCAGGGCGGCGCCCACCAGGGCGGCGGTGGCGTCGCCCTGGATCGCCAGTAGGGCCAGCGCCGCTACCGGCATGCTGACCTTGGCGAAGTTGTTCCAGATCCCCGACAGCAGCAGTGACAGGGTCACGGCCGAGCGGGGGAAGCCCCATGACCCGTAGATGGCGTAGACGAGGCCGACGCCGACCGCTGCTCCCGCGGGCACGGTGTTGGCCAACGCGGTCGACGACTGGGTGGCCACGGCGGCCTGGTGCAGCCGCAGCCCCGGCAGCACGCTCACCTGGACGAGCCAGTAGCTGTAGAGGTTCCACGCCGCCACCGCCGTGGCCGTGGCCAGCTCGAGGCCGGTCATGGCCCGGACCGTCGCCCACACCTCCGACACGTCGGCGACCCTGGGCAGCACGCCGGCGAAGATGACGGCGACCACCACCGAGGACAGCGCCCACCGCAGGATCCGCCGACCCCGGCCCGGGGCGGGCTGGCTCGCTGCGTTGGGCTCCACGGCGGCTCCTGGACCGATGCGATTCGAGCGGCCGTAGTGTAGGGACGCCACCTGATCTGCTCACCGGTCGTCGACGCCTCGGTGTTCCCGTCCCGACCACCGGGGGCGGGGCATCATGGCCGCCATGGTCGCCACTGGAGCAGCGCAGCGGGTCGTCATCGTCGGTGGCGGCTTCGGGGGACTGCGCCTGGCGAAGGTGTTGGCCGACGATCCCGTGGAGGTCACCCTCGTCGACCGCCGCAACCACCACACCTTCCAGCCCCTGCTCTACCAGGTGGCCACCGCCATGCTCGACCCCGCCGCCATCGCCCGGTCGCTGCGGGCGATCTTTCGTCGCCAGGCCAACGTCGAGGTCCGCCTGGGCCACGTCACCGGCGTCGACTGGGACGTCAAGCAGGTGCTGGTGGCCGAAGGCGATCCCATCCCGTTCGACGTCCTCGTCCTGGCCGCCGGCGCGGTGACCAGCGACTACGGAATCGAGGGGGTGGCCGAGCACGCCTTCCCGCTCAAGTCACCCGAGGAGGCCCTACGGCTGCGCCACCACGTGCTGGCCCGCTTCGAGCGGGCCGTCGCCGACCCGGTCCTCATCGACTCCGGAGAGTTGAACTTCGTGGTGGTCGGAGGTGGCCCCACCGGTGTCGAGATGGCCGGCGCCCTGGTCGAGCTGATCGACAACGTGGTACGCAAGGACTTCCGCTCCGTCGACGTCGACCGGGCCCATGTGGTGCTGATCGAGGCCACCGATCACCTCATCGACCCGTTCAGCCCCAAGTCCCGCCAGAACGCGCTCGAGACACTGGCCGCTCGGGGCGTGGAGGTCCGCCTGGGCACCACCGTCGAGGCCGTGACCGCGGCGGCCGTGCACCTGGCCGGTGGTGACGTCGTGTCCACCCGCACCTTGGTGTGGACCGCCGGCGTGCGGGCCAACCCCCTCGCCGACGCCTTGGCCCTGGCCCAGGCCGAGGGCCGCCGCATCGTGGTCGAGCCCGACCTGTCGGTGCCCGGCCACCCCGATTGCTTCGTCATCGGTGACCTGGCCGCCAGCCGCGGCGAGGACGGCACCCTCGACCCACAGATGGCGCCCCTCGCCCAACAGGGTGCCGACCACGTGGCCGAGCAGCTCCGGCGACGTCACCGGGGTCTGGCGACCGAGCGCTTCTCCTACAAGAACAAGGGCGTCATGGCCACCGTCGGGCGCAACGCCGCGGTGGCCGAGCTGCCCAACGGGATGCGCTTCCGGGGAAGGCTGGCCTGGGTCATGTGGTTGGTCCTCCACCTGCAACGCCTGGTCGGCTACCGCAACCGCTTCGAGGTCCTCACCGCGTGGGGCTGGAACTACCTCACCTCCGACCGCACCGCCCGGCTCATGATTGGCTCGGACGACGAAGTCACCGGCCCGACGTAGCCGAGGCCCAGGTGGGGCTAGCACCACCACCGGTTCGCATGCCTGCGCCCTTTCCCCCGTCGGCCATCGGCGCCATGGTGGCGACATCCCGACCACCAGGACAAGTCGAAAGGAAAGACCCATGCGAGCGAACCAGAGAGGCCCCATGAGCAATCGGCGGAGCCGCCGTCGGGCCGTCCCCGCTGCAGCTTTGCTCACCGTGTCCTTCGGCCTGGCCGCCTGCGGCGACAGCCAGGACCAGGGGGCAACGCCCACCACCGCCCCAGCGCAAGAGACGTCCACCACCAAGGCGTCGGGCAATGGAGCCGCCGGCGAGACGGTGGAGGTCACTGCCGTGGATTATTCCTTCCAGGGCATTCCCGACACCGTGGAAGCCGGCACCGAATTCCGCCTGAAGAACGAGTCGGAGGGGGAGCTCCACGAGATGG
>JAHWJH010000124.1 GCA_019348555.1 Actinomycetota bacterium | reverse complement strand
CCGTGCTCGAGCTCCTGACGGAGAACACGAAATCCGACGCGATCGAGCGTGTCGAGGAGGTGGCGGGGCTGGCGTCGTAGTTGCGCGCGGCGGCTCGCAAACGAAAAGCGCCCCCGGCAGATGTGCCGGGGGCGCCTTTACGTGTCGTTACGGCCTGCCGCGGTCGTCGGTGTCGCATTCCTCGGCCACGGGACCGTCATCGAGGATGTCCGTCACGAGGTCGATGGCGTCGGCTGCCGGTGTGTCTTCCGCGTGCTCACGGGCGATGTTGATGCCCTGGCAACCTGGGTCGCCGTTGTCGCCGGCACACTCCTGGCCGGAGGCGGGGCCGCCAGGGTTGCCACACGTCGGGTCATCCTCGGGTGGCGCAGCCATGGCTACGCCGCTGAACAGCATCAATCCGCTGAACAGCAGGGCAAGAAAACGCTTCTTCGACCGCATTGCTCATCTCCTGTCTCAGTTTGCAGGTGAGTCACGACGCGGGCTGCCGGCGCCGCCTGGCCCCCCGCATCGGCGTCATGCTCCAGGGCGGTGGCGTGTATCCCGGCATCCGCCCCCCCGAGGCCCTCCGCCTCTTCGCCTCGTTCTATCCCGATCCCCGCGACCCCGCCGAGCTGTTGGAGCGGGTGGGTCTGGCCGGCGTGGCGGGATCGACGTGGCGGTCGCTGTCGGGCGGAGAGCAGCAGCGGCTGTCGCTGGCGCTGGCCATCGTCGGGCGACCCGAGGTCGCCTTCCTCGACGAACCCACCGCCGGCGTCGACCCCGGCGGGCGGCGGGTGGTCCGCCAGGTGGTCCGCGAGCTGGCCGACGCCGGTGCCGCCGTGGTGCTCACCACCCACGAGCTCGAGGAGGCCGAGCGGGTGGCCGACCGGGTGGTGATCGTCGACCGGGGAGCGGTGGTGGCGGCCGGGACGCCCGCCGAGCTGACCGGAGCCGGGCCCGGCGACGAGATCCGCTTCGGCGCTCCGGCCGGCCTGGATGTCGCCGGCCTGGCCGCGGCGATGGGCACCACCGTCGCCGAGGTGGCCCCGGGCGAGTACCGCGTCGACACCGCACCCACACCGGCTGCGGTCGCGGCGCTGACCGCCTGGCTGGCCGACGCCGACCTGCCCTTGGCCGACCTGCGCGCCGGCCGCCAGCGCCTCGAGGACGTGTTCCTGCGCCTGACCACCGCCGACGACGGTTCGCCGTCCCCGAGGTGACCCCCGCCGCCGTCGCCGCCCAGACCCGGGTCGAGCTCATGCTCACCCTGCGCCGGGGGGAGTCGCTCCTGTTGACCCTCGGCATCCCGGTGGGCCTGCTGGTGTTCTTCTCGCTCGTGTCGGTGTTGCCGCTGCCGGCTGGTGTGCGCGAGCCGGTCGACTTCCTCGCCCCCGGCATCCTCGCCCTGGCGGTGATGTCGACGGCCATGGTCAGCCTGGCCATCGCCACCGGCTTCGAGCGCCAGTACGGCGTGCTGAAGCGCCTGGGCTCGACGCCGCTCGGGCGTCCGGCCCTGCTGGCGGCCAAGACCCTGGCCGTGCTGGTCATCGAGGTGCTCCAGGTCGCCGTGCTCGTCGCCGTGGCGGTGGTGCTGGGCTGGCGCCCAGAGGGCAGCGCCGTGGCGGCGGCGGCGGTCATGGTCGTGGCCACCGTGGGCTTCGCCGGGCTCGGCCTGCTCATGGCCGGCACCCTGCGGGCCGAGGTCACCCTGGCGGCGGCCAACGGGCTCTACCTGGTCCTGCTGTTGCTCGGCGGGATGGTGTTCCCCCTCGACCGCCTGCCCTCCGCCCTGGAGGCGCTGGCCGGCCTGCTGCCGTCCGCCGCCCTGACCACCGCCCTCGACGCCGCCCTCACCGGCGCCGGCGCCCTTCCTGGCGGACCGCTGGGCGTCCTCGCCGGCTGGGCCGTGGTCGCCCCCGCCCTCGCCGCCTGGCGCTTCCGCTGGGAGTGACGCATCATGAGTGCAACAGGCCTGCTGCTATGATGCCCCGGTGCGGACGACGGTGACGCTCGACCCCGACGTGGTGGCCGGCCTCCGGCGTGCCGCTCGAGAGCGGGGTACCTCGTTCAAGCAGGTGCTCAACGATGCCGTGCGGGCCGGTCTGCGGCCGCCGGGAACGCCCGAGCGCTACCGGTTGTCCACCTACGCCATGGGGCTGCGGGAGGGCACGGATCTCGACAAGGCGCTGGCGCTGGCCGCCGACGTCGACGACGAAGAGGTGGTGCGCAAGCTCGAGCTGCGGAAGTGAAGCTGCTGGACCTGAACCTGCTGCTCTACGCCGTCGACGAGGCATCCCCTCGCCACCACGCCGCCCGGCCGTGGCTGGAGGAGACCTTGTCCGGTCCCGAAACCGTGGCCCTGGCCTGGGCGGTGCTCCTCGGCTTCGTCCGTCTGTCGACCCGTGGAGCGGTGTTCACTTCGCCGCTCACGGCCGATCAGGCGCTCCACCTCGTCGACAGCTGGCTCGCCCTGTCCACCACCACGGTCGTCCAGGAGACCGAGCGCCACGCCACGGTGCTGCGTTCGCTGCTCGACGGCGTGGGGACCGCCGGCAACCTCACCACCGATGCCCACCTGGCTGCGTTGGCGATCGAGCACGGCGCCCAGCTGTGCTCGACCGACGCGGACTTCTCCCGCTTCCCCGGCGTGCGCTGGGTCGACCCGCTGCGCTGAAGGTCGTCAGACGTCGGGCCTTCGGCGCCGGTGTCGGGCGGCCATCGCTGGCCGGCTACGCAGGCTCGTCGAGGAAGTCGGCCACGAAGCGGCGGGCGAGGTCGTGGATGGCCTCAGGGCCGGCGCCCGCAGCCAGGGCGTCGATGGCCGGCTCGAAGAAGCGCTCCCGCCAGACGTCGTAGTCGTAGCGGTAGCGCCCGGCGCGGCGCAGCTCGGCCCGGGCGGCTCCCGCCTCGGTCACGACGGCTCCCAGCTCGACGGGCAGCCAGGCATCGAGGCGCTCCCGCAAGAAGCGAGAGGCGGCCGGGCTGACCCCGTCGGTGGTGACGGCCACGGTGGCCGGCCCCCGGCGGACCACGGCCGGGATGGTGACGTCGCAGTTGGTCGGGTCGTCGACGGCGTTGACCAGCGCGCCCGCCCTCCGGGCGGCGGCGGCCACGCGGGCGTTGACCTCCGGGTCGCCGGTGGTGGCCACCACCAGGGCGGCGCCCACCACGTCGTCGTCGTCGACCGGCCGGCGCAGCCAGGTCAGCGCACCGGCATCGGCCAGGCGGGCCAGACCGGCCACGACCTCGGGAGCCACCACGACCAGCTCGGCCCCCGAACCGAGCAGGCCCGACACCTTCTGGGCCGCCACCTCGCCGCCGCCGACCACCACGACGCGCCGGCCCCCCAGGCGCCACGCCACCACGTAGCCACGGTCGGCCTCCGGCACGGCCGGCTCCTGGCTCAGGTCGTCGCCCGGGCCGCCCGGTTCCATGTCTCGTTGCCGAGCTCCGCCCGCAGCGAGGCGACGCCGAGACGGTGGCAGAAGTCGCCGAAGCCCTCACCGTCGAGGCGGTAGTCGCGGTAGTGGGCCAGCACCGGGCGCACCACGTTGACCAGCTCGGTACGAGGCACGTTCTCGGCGAAGACAGCGTTGAGCCGGATCCCCACCGGCTCGCCACCGAGGTGGATGTCGTAGTTGCGCTTGCCCCGCCCGACCAGGCCGATCTCGGCGGTGTAGGGACGGGCGCAGCCGTTCGGGCACCCGGTCATGCGCACGTGGGCGTCGAGGTCGCCCAGGCCGAGGGCCGCCAGCTCGGCGATGAGCTCGTCGAGCACGCCGGGCAGCGCCCGCTCCGATTCGGTGAGCGCCAGCCCGCACGTGGGCAGGGCCGGACACGCGAAGGAGTTCCGCCTGACCGCCACCCACCGCTCGGCGGCGACCACGCCGTGGTCGGCCAACACCGAGTCGACCTCGCCTCGTAGCGCAGGGTCGACATCGGTGAGCAGCAGGTCCTCCCTGGGCGTGAAGCGCACGCCGAGACCGAAGCGCTCGACCACGGCCCGCACCCCCGAGCGCACCCGCTCGTTCCCGCGGTCGGCGATGCGGCCGTTCTCGACCTTGACGCCGAGGAAGTGCCGCCCGTCGCCCTGGTCGTGCCAGCCCAGGTGGTCGGCGGCAGCGTCGAGGCCGACCGGCTCGGGTGGGGCCAGGCGGCGGCCGAGCCGAACCTGCACCTCGGCGCTGAAGCGGTCCAGGCCCCAGTCGTGGATCAGGTACTTCATCCTGGCGTGATCTCGATCGCTGCGGTCGCCGTGGTCGCGCTGGGTGGCCACGATGGCGTCGAGCACCTCCATCAGCTCCCCGGGCTCGACCGTGGTCAGGGGGTCGGCGAGGCGGGGGAAGGTCTCGGGCTTGTTGTGGTTCTTGCCCATGCCGCCACCCACCAGGAGGGTGAAGGCGGCGATGCCGTCACCGTCGAGCACCGGCACGATGCCGATGTCGTTGGTGTAGACGTCGACGCAGTTGTCGCCGGGGAAGGCGAAGCCCATCTTCAGCTTCCGGGGCAGATAGGTGGCGCCGTAGAGCGGCTCGTGCTCATCGGTGGCCATGGCGCTGACCGCCCGCTCGCCGTCGACCCAGAGCTGCCAGTAGGCCTGGGTCCGGGGCCGGAAGCGACGGGCGACCTCGGCCGCCCACTGCTGCACCTCGGCCCTGCGACGGTCGGCCAGTGGTGCGGGGCAGCACATGGTGTTGCGCACGACGTCGCCGCAGGCGCCGAAGGTCGTGAGCAGGTGCGAGTTCAAGGTGGCGAGCAGCGGGCGCAGGTCGCCCTTGCGGACGAAGTGGTACTGGATCCCCTGGCGGGTGGTGATGCGCAGGGTCCCGTTGCCGACCTCGTCGGCGAGGCGGTCCATGGCCAGGTACTGCTCGGCGGTGGCGACGCCTCCGGGGATGCTGACCCGGACCATGCAGATGTGGTCCTGGCCGAGCCCCTGGCGGGCCCGGGCGGCCCGGACGTCGCGGTCGTCCTGCTGGTAGATCCCGTGGAACTTGAGCACCACGGTGTTGTCGGCGGAGAAGGCGTCGGAGCCGTCGTTGAGCTCCTCGGCCACCGTGCCGCGCAGGTAGGCGCTGTCGGCCTTGGTCGCTTCCACTTTGGACAAGACGTCGTTCACCACGGTGTGCACCTCGGGCTCGGGCTGGGGAACAGGGGGGCGCAGCGGCCCCGGGCTCGGTTGCAGATCAGAGGTGGAGCCCGCACTCCGTCTTGGCCGAGCCCGACCAGCGCCCCTCCCGGGGGTCTTCCCCGGGAAGCGTGGGCCGGGTGCAGGGCCAGCACCCGATGGAGGTGTAGCCCTGGGCCCGGAGGGGGTGGACCGGGAGATCGTGCTCGGCGACGTAGGCGGCGACGTCGTCGTCGCTCCACCCCGCCAGGGGGTTCACCTTGACCGCGCCGCAGACCTCGTCGTAGCCCAGCACCGACACCCCGGCGCGCAGCGGGTTGTCGGCCCGGCGCAGCCCGCTCAGCCACGCCGCCTTGCCGGCCAAAGCCCGGCGCAGGGGCTCGACCTTGCGGGCCTTGCAGCAGCCGTCGGGATCGGTGCGCCAGCGGTCGTCGGGCGGCAGCTCCGGCCCGACGACCCGCAGGTTCAAGTCGTAGCGGTCGCGGACCTTCGCCAGGTAGGCGTGGGTCTCGTCGAAGTGGTAGCCGGTGTCGAGGAAGACCACCTCGGTACCCGGGGCCACCCCGGCCACCACGTCGATGAGCACGCAGTCCTGGAACGAGGCGGTCATGACCAGGTCGCGGCCGTAGCGACCGACCGCCCAGCGCACGATGTCGGCCGCCGGCGCCAGCTCCAGGAGCTCGGCGACGCCGGCGAGGTCGTCGTCGGTGGAGCGGCGAGGGGACGACCGGGTGATGGTGACCGGCGTCATCATCGGCGGATCGCCACTGCCTCGGAGCGCACCCGCACATGCTACCCCTGATTCCTGAGTAATCCGATCAGGTTTCTCACCATTCGAGCCGGCGTTGACGCTGCCCGGGCGGCGCGGCATGGTCAGACCGGCGTCTCACAGGCAGCGAGGAGGGTACCGATGGCAGAGCTCGACGCCAGGGGTGGCCGTGAGGGCGCAGCGGTGTTCGGGCGGGCAGCGCCGACCTACGACACCATCATCCCCTTCTTCCGCACCTTCGGCGCCCGCCTGGTCGAGCTCGCCGCGCTCGAACAGGGCTGGCACGTGGTCGTCGAGAAGCCGGCCTTTGCGGCGGTCGAGGACTTCGACGCCGTCGCCGCCGCCGCGCGGCAAGCGGGGCGCCTGGTGCTCGTCGCCGAGAACTACACCTACAAGCCGGCTGTCGCGCGCCTGCGCCGAGCGATCGGCTCGGGCGCGATCGGCGAGGTGCTGCTCGTCTCGGTCAACGCGCTCGAGCGCCAGCGTCGCGAGGGCTGGCGCGACGACCGCGCGGTCTGCGCCGGGCCGCTGCCGGAGGGCG
>JAHWJH010000123.1 GCA_019348555.1 Actinomycetota bacterium | reverse complement strand
GTGCGCCGCCTCCGTGACGAGCGCGACCCGCGGCAGTTCCTGCGGGCTTTCGCGCGGGACTACGCCGCCATGTCCGAACGCGTCCGGCCCACCTCGGAGGTCTTGCGGACGGCCAAGGCTGTCGAACCGGAGATGGCCGTCGTGCGAGAGGAGATCGAGGGCTACCGCTTTCAGTTCATGCGGACCATCGTCGAATGGCTCGCGGCCATGACGACGCTGCGTACTTCCGTGGAGCGGGCCACCCAGATCGTGTGGACGCTGGCTAGCCCAGACGTCGGGCGGATGTTGTGCGACGTCCAGGGCTGGACGTCGGACGAGTACGCCGCCTGGCTGGAAGAGACGCTCGCCGAGACGCTCCTGCCCGAACCGTAGGGAGCCGGCGGGCCCGACGAGCCAGCGCCGCCCGGGACCGCTCGGACGCTCATTCGGCGCCGAGGGAGCAGCGAGACGTCTGGAGGCGGAGCTCGTTCCCTGGCGCTCTGCCCCCCATGCCGATCCGTACCAGAACGGCAGGCCTAGCGGCATCGACAGGAGCCCCGGTCACCTTATGCACGTGACTCACCGTGCTGGTGCGCTTTAGTCTGCCCTGCTCGGAAGGTATGGAGGGCATCATCGATGGAGCGTCCAGTTGTAGCGCTGTGCATGCGCCTGCTCGTTGCGCTACTGATCGCCTGGGGTCCAGTTATCGGGGTGCTCGTATACCTGCAAGTGAAGTATGGCTTCGACCGACGGGCCTACCGCCTTCCATGGCCCGGACCATGAGCACCAACCCCTGGATGGCTCCGGTGGACCGTCGACCCGGCACTCAGAGGCCCTCTCGGTGAAAACACCGCGTCCCGTCTGGCTGCGCGCACTGCTGGCCCTGGCGTTCTTCGTGGTGTTCGGGCCGGCTCTGCTTCTGTTGTGGGCGGCGGCGGGGTTCTACATCACCTACGAGTGGACGGACGCGGTGTTTCCCGGCATGGGGACGGGGGGGAGCTCTCCGACGTCGTGGTGGTACTTCCCGCTGCAATGGGGCTCGCTCGCCGGAGTGCTTGCTCTCATTCTCTTCCTTACTTGGAAGATTTGGAGGCATCGAGCGACATGATCGTCAAGTCTGTGATGTGTGCGGCCGGTGTCGGAAAAGCATTGCTGACCGCCGACTGTTCTCGCCCCAGGAGATCCTCGATCGGCGTGGCGTCACGTCAGTCGTCCCCCTCGTCCTCCCTCTTCTCCTCCACCTTCTCCTTCTCCTTCTCCTGTCGCTCCTCCTGCTCCTCCCGCTTCTCCTCCTCTCGCTCCTCCCGCTCCTCCCGCTCCTCCCGCTCCTCCCGCTCCTCCTCCCGCTTCTCCTCCTCCTCCTGCTCCTCCGACGGGGCGGCGGTCGTGGGAGAGGCCTGAGTCGTGGGCGCATGCGCTGTGGTGGACGGGGCCGACGCCGTGGATCCCAAAAGCACTTCGACCTCGGTCGCTGCTGCCAGCACCCGGGAAGCTCCCGCCTCGCTCAACTCCCCGGACCGGCGCAGGTGGGCCACGGTCTGGCGCAGCTCCACCAGCTTGCGCTGCGCCTCGGCACGGTCACCGCTGCTTGCCGCAGCCCTGACCTGTTGCACCTGGGGGGCGAGAGCAGCGGAGGCCCGTTGGCCGATTCCGGCATCGTCCTGCCCGCAGGCGAAGAAGACGAGAAGGACGAGATGCACGAGCCGGCGTCTCACGGCTGCACCGCCTCCTCCAGGGACCTGAGGGCGCGGTCGAGGGCTTCGGGAAGCGACCCATCGGCGGGTGAGGGGAGGCTCGTCGGTGAGCTTCCTGCGGATGGCGCCGAGGGCGAGCGGGCGTCGCGGGTACCGAGCACGACGACGAGGACGAACACGGCCACGAGCGCCACCGTGGCGATCGCCCAGGCACGGCGGCGGACTTCCTCCCGATGGTCGGAGGCCGCCGAACCGGTGGGGGTCCCGCCGACGTCGGCGGGATGGGGATCGGTGGGGGTGGCCAGGACCTCGGTGGGGGAGAGGATGGCGTTGGGAACGGTCGGCGGACCCGGCGCACCGACGAGGTGGTCCCCTTGGAGCGCCCCTTGCAGCGCCGCAGCCATGGCTTCGGCGCTGGAGAAGCGGCTGGCCGGGTCCTTGGCCATGGCTCGCTCCACCGTCGCCACCAGCGAAGGGTCGAGCCCGGGACGGACTTCGGCCAAGGGCATGATGTCGTGCGCCTCGACGGCTCGGAGCAGGCTGACCGGTGTGTCGGCCTCGAAGGGCTTCGTGCCGGTCAGGGCCTCATACAGGACCACCCCCACCGCATACAGGTCACTCTGCGGTGTCGCCGGGTGGCCGGCAATCCGTTCGGGAGCGAGGTAGGCGGCAGTACCCACGATCATCCCCGCGTCGGTCAGGTGCAGCCCTTCGGCGCTCTTGGCGATGCCGAAGTCGCCGACCTTCGCCATGCCGTCAGCGGTGAGCAGCACGTTTCCGGGCTTGATGTCGCGATGCAGCACGCCTGCTCGATGCGACGCGGCCAGTGCACCGAGCACGTCCATGCCGACCCTTCGGACCCGTTCGGGGTCGAGGGGCCCCGATGCCACCTCGTCGGCCAGCGTGCGGCCCGACAGCAGCTCCATGACGAGGAAGGGCGTACCTTCGTGCTCGCCGCTGTCCAAGACCAGCACGACGTTGGGGTGGTTGAGGCGGGCGGCGGAGCGGGCCTCCTCCTGGAAGCGCTCCCGGACGCCCGCCTGCAACGCCACCGCTGGGCTGAGCAGCTTCACCGCCACGCTGCGGCCGAGCCGTAGGTCTCGACCGGCCCAGACCTCGCCCATGCCGCCCCGGCCCACGACCTCGACGAGCTCGTAGCGATTCGCCAGCGTTGTCGGCGACGGCCCCTCGCCGGAGATCATCGTCGGTCGCCTGCCTCGGAACCGCCGGCGGGACGGTCCGGAGGCAGGCCGTCGACCGTCAGTCGCTGCCGCGCAGGATGGCCAGCAGCCGCAGGATCTCGATGTAGAGCCACACCAGGGTGATCATGATGCCGAAGGCGGCGAACCAGCCGAAGCGCTCGGGCACGCCCTGGCGGGCGCTGTTCTCGACCAGGTCGAAGTCGAGCACGAGGTTCAGCGAGGCCAGCCCGATGGCGAACAGACCGACGGCGATGCCGAGGGGGCCTTCGCGCAGGCCGAGCCCTCCGTCGGTGAAGAAGCCGGCGACGAAGTTGACCATGATGAGGACGAAGAACCCGAGGGTGGCGCCGACCACCATCTTGGTGAACTGCGGGGTGACACGGATGCGGCCGCTGCGGTAGAGCGCCAGCATCACCCCGGTGACGCCGGCGGTGCCCACCACGGCTTGGACCACGATGCCGGGGTAGGCGGCGTTGAAGTACTGGCTGATCCCGCCGAGGAACACGCCCTCGATGGCGGCGTAGGCCAGGATCACGCCGGGGTTGGTCACCTGCTTGAAGATGATGACCAGGGCGAGGACCAGACCGACGAGCCCGGCGGGGAACGCCAGGCCGCCGAGCCCGAGCGCCCACGTGGCGGCCCCGGTGAGCACGGCGGTGCCGAGGAGGATCGCCGTCCGCTCGACGACGGAGTCGACGGTCATGCGTCCGGTCTGGCGGGCGGTGGCGGTCGGCGACAGGTACGCCTGCTCGAGCGGGTCGATCGTCTCGGGCCCGCCGCGGCCGTTGAAGGCCGGGCTGCGGACGAGGGCGGGATTGTGGCTGGAACGCACGGTCGGTTCCTCCTCGGAGGCGGGCACGGTGCCCGGTCTCGGCCTCAACGATAGGGCTACGGACGGCAACTCGGAGGGCACCGAGGCGCCCTTTCGGCGTGGGGGTTCGGGGCGAGGCTCCGGCGCCGGGCTCAGCTCGATCGGGGGGCGGCGTCGACCCGCACCTCGTCGGCCACCCTCGGGAGATCGTCGGTGGCGTGGGGCCGTTCGAGGGCTGCGGAGGTGAGCCTGGCCATCCGCTCGCAGGCCCGGCGGGCGAACTTCACCTGCTGTCGTCGGCCGAACACCCGCAGGCCCAGCCGCACGACCGGATTCCCGACCGGGGCGTGGCGGGAGAAGCGGCGGGTGCGGAACTCGACGGCGCCGGTGTCGAGCCACTTCCACACCTCGTAGTCCATCTGCCCCATCTCGAGGTGGCCCTGCAGGGTGCGGTAGTTCCAGCCCCACACCTGCACCGGGCGCCCGTCGACCTGGCGGCGCTCGTCGACCACCCCGCTGACGCGCACGCCGAGGCGGAACCGCAGCCCGTAGAAGCGAGCTTCCAGGAGCATGTCGCGATCCTCGAGGGGATGGTCGGGGTGGTACACCGCCCGCACGATCCGCGGATCGGCGAACTCGTAGTCGCGCAGCAGGCGGCGGGCCACCTCCCAGCTCCCGCCGGGCGCCGGAGGACCGGGAGCTTCGGACGGGAGCGGCTGGCGGTAGTCGTCGACCCTCCAACCGCGCTCGGCGGTGAAGCCCCGGCGGTCGCCGGCGTCGAAGTTGAGGCCCTTGGCGTGGAGCCCGTCGAGGATCGCCCGGGCGCCGGGATCCCCCACCCGCCGGCGTGGGTTCTTGGCGTCGCCGTCGACCCGCCGGGTGTCGATGTCGAGGCCACCGACCATCGTGCCGCCACTCAGGTGAACGGCCCGCTCGAGGAACGACGTCCACATGTGCAGCTGCACCTCCTTGGCCATGCGCAGGTTGTGATGGAGCAGCTTCGACACCGGGTCGCCGCTGCGGGCCCACGACTCGATGGTGAACTCCACCCGATCCTCTGGGGCCCCGACCCGGAACTCGATCTGGCCGGCCTCGAGGTGGCCTTCCAGGGTGGCGAAGCGGAACGACGTCGGCGTCACGTCCACGACTCGGACGGGCCCGTCCCAGGGGCCGGGCATGCGAACGACGTACTCGTCGCCGACCTCCATCCGGCCGTCGGCTCCGGCGACCTTGGTGAAGCGGACGAGCTCGGTGGGGGTCACCCGGTTCGGGTCGGCGCGGATGCAGCTCACCAGCTCTTCGGGGGACAGGCGAGAGCCTCGAATTCGCACGCGGTAACGCCGGTGGAACAGCGGTCCGACGCCGTCGTCGACCGTCTGCAGCCCGGAGGCGCTGACGCCTGCGGGCAGGGGCGGCGGCGAGTCGCGCTGGACCGAGCCGGGTCGCTCACGGCGGTGCAACGGGGTCGTTCGCCACAGGTAGTGCCATGAGGTGAGGGCGATGCCGGCCGGCCACACCGCCGCCACGGCCAGCCGGCGGCTCAGCGTCGGGCGTCGGGCCACCCCGCGTGTCTACCCCTCCGGCCACCGTCTTCGTCGGCCGCCGCCCCTGGGTACCGTGGCGTCGTGGACACCCGGCTCGTGCAATGCGGCATGCTGCGAGGGTGGCACCTGCGGGCTCTGTCCTCGGCCAGCGTGGGCCTGTGCGTGGCGCTGTGGATCAGGGCCAAGACCGTGGATCAGGACGAACGCGGCAACGCCGAGCGGCGGGCGCTCTTCGTCGGCCTGTGGCCATCGACACTGTGGCTGATCGGCGACTCGCTGGATCGCCACGACTCCTGCCTGCCCGGGGCGGGGCGACGGACGTGAGGGTGTCGGCACTGCGCCGGGGCGTCCTCGTCCTCGCCCTCGGTTGGGTGGTGGGCGCACTGCGCCGACTCCGGGGCGACGGCGGCGTGCCACCCCAGGCAGGAGGGTGGCGGGAGCTGACGGATCCCCCCGGGGGCTGACCCGCCGGGCCGGCCCCACGGGTGGCGCGTACTGTCGTGCCCGTGCTGCCGGGTGAACGGCTGACCGTCGACGACGTGGGTGCCTGGTTCACCCACCGGGTGCCCGCGACGTGGTTCACCGGTCCCCTGGAGGTGACCGTCGACCGCGAGGAGATCCTCGTGGTCGGCAGCCTTCCCGGCGGCGACCCGAGTGCCACCGGATCGGCGAAGGCCTCGGGAAGCCGCAACCTGGAGGTCAGCCGCTTCCGCGACGAGACCCGTGAGGCCCGCATCGTCATCGCCGCCGAGGCGGAGCACATCTTCGGGCGCAAGGTGTCGTGGGGCGTGCGCTGGGGTGGGGAGACGTTCCTGTTCAGCGGCCTCGCCGTACCGGTCATGACCCGTCTGCGGATCGGGGAGCGGGCCGTGCTCGACACGCTGATCGACGCCGGGGTGGAGCACGCGTCGGCCGTCATCATCTGCACCAACGACGACACGGCCAACCTGGAGGTCGCGCTGGACGCCCGGCGGATGAACCCCAGGATCCGCGTGGTGATGCGGCTGTTCGAGCAGCAACTGGCCCGCAAGCTCTCGGAGGTCCTCAACGTCGACGCCGCCTTCAGCTCGTCGAACCTGGCCGCGCCCGTGGTGGCCGCCCTGGCGTTGCCGCCCTGGGGCGCATTGGCGCTGCTGGCGGTGCCGGCGGCCGCCCTCGCCGGCGTGGCTGCCTACCGGGGGTTGGGCCACGCGCTGGACGAGGGAGTGCTGATCGCCCGTTCGGGGGCGTTCATCCGCCACACCGTGGTGGTGCCCCTCGGCCGAGCCCAGAGCG
>JAHWJH010000122.1 GCA_019348555.1 Actinomycetota bacterium | reverse complement strand
TGGCGCTGGAGCTGCTGTGCGGGGCGTTGAGCGGTGGCCGGATGGGTCGAGAGGTGGACAGCGAGTACGACCTGGGGGTGATCTTCCTCGCCGTCGCTCTGCTGCCGACGGACGATCCGGGCGCGCAGGAGAGGCTGGTGGAGTCGATCAGGGGGAGCCGGCCGGCACCAGGCCACCAGCGGGTGCTGGTTCCCGGCGACCGCGCCGCTGCACGGCGGGCGGCAGCCCTGGCCGCCGGAGTGGTCGACGTCCACCCGGCCACCATGTCCCGGCTGCGGCGCATGGCCAGGTCCGATGAGGGGGGCCTGGAGCCGTCGGACCGGCTCAACTGAGCGGCCCCCCTGAGCTGCAGCCGAGCGGGTCAGGCGCTGAACGACCAGGGGGACCCGGGCACCACCGACGTGCCCGCCAGGGGCTCGAACAGGTCGCCGAGGCGGGGGTCGGCGGGCAGCGCAGCGAGATCACCGTCGAGGTCGAGGACCTCACAGGGGATGCCTGCCTCGACGAGGCGGCCCTCCCACTCGGCCGCCGACCCCCCGGCCAGGCGCTCCGCCATCGCCTGCTCGGTGCCCTCGCCGGATCGGAAACCGCACACCCGCCCCAGCGTGGGCTTCATGCCGTCGGCGCCGACCACCAGGGGCGCCCGCAGGACCTCGTCGCCACCCTGGGCGCGCACGCTGACCCCGCTCACCCGCCCGTCTTCCTGCACCAGGCCCACCACGGTGGTTCCCGTACGCACGTCGGCCCCCGCCTTGCGCGCGGCGTCGACCAGCACGGTGTCGAGGAGCGGTCGACGCACGCACAGCCACGGCCCCGGGTCGTCGGCCCGGCGCGGGATCGCCGCGTCGATCCGCAGGCCTTCGACGCGGAGGCGGTTGCGCTCGAGCCATGGCGCCCCGCTGGCCAGCACCTCGTCGAGGACGCCCAGGCGCTCGAGGACCCGCACCCCCTCGTTCTGGAAGATGTGGGTCGAGAGGGTGTCGCTCGGGAACTCGGCTCGGTCGACCACGGCGACCGACAGGCCCTCCCGGGCCAGCAGGGCCGCGAGCGGAGACCCGGCACACCGGGCCCCGACCACGACGACGTCGAAGGCTGCGTCCATGGGACCTCTCCGCTGCGATGGATCGAGCCCGATGGTAGAGGAGCCGGCCGGTACGGTGGTCGGATGCACGAGGAGACGTCGGTGGTGCGGGTCGGCGTGCTCGGCTGCGGGAACGTGGGCGCGGCGCTGGTCACCCTCCTGGCCGACCAGGCGGCGTCGATCGAGGCTCGCAGCGGTCTTCGCCTCGAGCTCGCCCGGGTGGCGGTGCGCAACCTGGCCAAGTCCCGCTCGGTGCAGCTGGCCGAGGGCATCCTCACCCACGACGCCCAGGGCGTCGTCGACGATCCCGACATCGACGTGGTGGTCGAGCTGGTGGGCGGCATCGAGCCGGCCCGCAGCCTGGTGCTCGACGCCCTCAAGTCGGGCAAGCCCGTGGTCACGGCCAACAAGGAGTTGGTGGCCAACGTGGGCGCCGAGCTCTTCGCCGCCGCCGACGCCGCCGGCGTCGACCTGCTGTTCGAGGCCGCGGTGGCCGGCGCCATCCCGGTGGTCCGCCCGCTGCGGGAGTCGCTGGCCGGCACACCCATCCGACGGATCACCGGCATCGTCAACGGCACGACCAACTACATCCTCAGCCGCATGAGCGAACAGGGCGCCACCTATGCCGATGCCCTGGCCGAGGCCCAGAGCCTGGGCTACGCCGAGCGCGACCCCACCGCCGACGTGGAGGGCTTCGACGCCGGGGCGAAGGTCGCCATCCTGGCCACCATCGCCTTCGGCACCTCGGTGGTCGCCGGCGACGTGTCCCACGAGGGCATCTCCGGGGTGACTCCGGCCGACATCGCCTTCGCCCACCGGCTCGGCTACGAGGTCAAGCTGCTGGCCGTGGCCGAGCACGGCGGCGACGGACGGGTGGCCGTGCGGGTCCATCCGGCGATGGTGCCCCGGGGCCATCCCCTGGCCAGCGTGCGGGGCAGCTTCAACGCCGTGTTCATCGAGGCCGACACGCTGGGCGAGCTCATGCTCTACGGGCGTGGTGCGGGTGGCCTACCCACGGCCAGCGCCGTGCTCGGCGACGTGGTCGATGCCGCCGGCAACCGGCGACGGGGCACCTACGCCAGCATCGGGGCCATGCCCCGCGCCGTCATCCGTCCCATCGACGAGGTCAGCTCCGAGTACTGCCTGCACCTGGAGGTCCTCGACCGCCCGGGTGTCCTGCACGCCGTCTCCGGGGTGTTCGCGGAACACGGCGTGTCGATCCGCTCGATGGAGCAGGAGGGCCTCGGCGACGAGGCCCGCCTCATCTTCATCACCCATGAGGCCGCCGAGGCGTCCGTCCAGGCCACGCTGGCGTCGCTGCGGGGCCTCGACGTCGTCGACCGCGTCCGCAGCGTCATCCGGGTGGTGGCGTGAGCCGGCGATGAAGTACGTCAGCACCCGCGGCCACGCCCCGGTCCTCGGCTTCGACGACGTGCTGCTCGCCGGGTTGGCCCGCGACGGCGGCCTCTACGTCCCTGAGTCGTGGCCGGAGTTGAGCGTCGCCGAGGTGGCCGGTTTGGCCGGCCGGCCCTATCGGGACGTCGCCACCAGGGTGATGGCGCCGTTCCTGGGAGGTGGCATCGACGAGAAGCTGGTGGCCGGCATCGTCGCCGAGGCCTACGCCCGCTTCCGGCACCCGGCGGTGGTGCCCTTGCGCCAGGTCGGCGACAACGAGTGGGTGCTCGAGCTGTTCCACGGGCCCACGCTGGCGTTCAAGGACGTCGCCCTGCAGGTGCTGGGCCGGCTCTTCGATGCGGAGCTGACCCGCAGGGGCGAGCGCCTCACCATTCTGGGGGCGACCTCCGGCGACACCGGTCCGGCGGCCATCGAGGCCTGCCGCGACCGCCACAGCCTCGACGTGTTCATCCTCCATCCCGCCGGGCGCATCTCTGAGGTGCAGCGTCGCCAGATGACCACGGTGGCCTCCGACAACATCCACAATCTGGCCGTCGAGGGCACCTTCGACGACTGCCAGGACCTGGTGAAGGCCATCTTCGGCGACCTCGAACTGCGGGAGCGCCTGCGCCTGTCGGCGGTCAACTCCATCAACTGGGCTCGGGTGCTGCCCCAGGTCGTCTACTACTTCAGCGCCGCGGTGTCGCTCGGCGGCCCGAGCCGGCCGGTCACGTTCTCGGTGCCGACCGGCAACTTCGGCAACGCCCTGGCGGGATGGGTGGCCCGACGCATGGGGGCACCGATCTCGCGGCTGGTGGTGGCCAGCAACCGCAACGACATCGCCACCCGCTTCCTCACCACCGGGGTGATGGAGCTGCAGCGGGTCCATCCCACCTCCAGCCCGGCCATGGACATCCAGGTGTCGAGCAACCTGGAGCGCCTGTTGTTCGAGCTGCTCGACCGCGACGCCGGCGAGGTGGCCTCGCTCATGGAGGCCTTCGGCACCACCGGGCGCATGGAGGTGCCGATGGAGCGCGTGGTCCCGGTGCACGACGTCTTCGACACCACCACGGTCGACGACGCCACGGTGGCCCGGGCCATGGGGGAGCTCTACGCCGCCTCCGGGCACCTCGTCGACCCGCACACCGCCGTCGGTCTGGGCGCGGCTGCGCTCTGCCACACCGACCCGACGGTCCCGATCGTCTGCGTCGCCACGGCGCACCCGGCCAAGTTCCCCGACACGGTGGAGGCAGCCACGGGTGTGCGCCCCGAACTGCCCGACCACCTGGCCGACCTCTTCGACCGCCCGGAGCGCTGCACCGCCCTGCCCTGCGACCTGGCCTCGGTGCGCGACTACGTCGTCGCCAACGCCCGCGCCGGTTGACGCCGGTTCTCGTGCCCCTCCTCCCCCCGTTCTGGCCGGCGGAACGCGCCGTTTTGCGGGACGGTCGGCCGGCCAGAACCGAAGTGTCGGTGGCTCGGCGGTAGCGTCCAGGCGATGAAGTACGTGGTGTGCGTGCCCGATGGCTGCGCCGACGAGCCTCTTGCCGAACTGGGAGACCGCACCCCATTGGAGGTCGCCGCCATGCCGACGCTGGCCAGGTTGGCGGGCAGGGGCGAGGTGGGCCGGGCGTCGGTGATCCCCCCGGGGATGCCCCCCGGCAGCGACGTCGGCAACATGAGCATCCTCGGCTACGACCCGGCCCTGCACCACACCGGGCGGGCCCCCATCGAGGCGGCCGGCCTCGGGGTGGCCCTGGCGCCCGGCGAGGTGGCCTACCGCTGCAACCTCGTCACCCTCGGCGACGACGGCACCATGGTCGACTTCGCCGGCGGCCATCCCACCACCGAGGACGCCGCCAAGGTGGTCGCCGCCCTGCAGGAGTCGCTCGGCTCCGACGAGATCCGCTTCCACCCCGGGGTGCAGTACCGCCACCTCCTGGTGGTGCCGGGACCCTGGGCCGAGGCGGCGTGCGTGCCCCCCCACGACCTGTCCGGGTCGGTGGCGGTGTGGCCCAGCGGGCCGGCCGCCGACAAGCTGCGCAGGCTCATGGAAGCCTCCCGGGAGGTCGTGTCGGCCTTCGACGGCGCCGCCACCCAGGTGTGGCTTTGGGGCCAGGGCACCCAGCCGGTCCTGCCGGCGTTCCGGGAGCGCCACGGGGTCGAGGGCGCCCTCACCACCGCCGTCGACCTGGTGCGGGGGCTCGGCGTCCTGGCCGGCATGAAGGTGGTGGAGGTCGCCGGGGCCACCGGTTGGTACGACACCGACTACGAGGGCAAGCGCGACGCCTGCCTGGCCACCCTGGCCGAGGGCGCCGACCTGTTCCTCATCCACGTCGAGGCCACCGACGAGGCGGGCCACGCCGGAGACGTCGCGGAGAAGGTGAAGGCCCTCGAGCACTGGGACCGGCGGATCCTCGGGCCGCTGGTCGAGGGGCTCGACGAACTGGGCCCGTGGCGGCTGCTCCTGCTCCCCGACCACGCCACCCCCCTGGCGCGCCAGACCCACACCAGCGAGCCCGTCCCCTGGCTGCTGGTCGACAGCCGGCTCGACGGGCCCGGCGGCACCTACAGCGAGGCCGCCACGGTAACCGCCACGCCGGTGCCGGGCCACGAGCTCCTGGGGCGCCTCGTCTCCCGACGCTAGAAGCGCTGGCCGCCGGGCCCGCCCCGAGGCGGGACCGTGGCCGCCGGTACGATGGCCCGGCCATGTCGGCCACTCCCTACGACCCCGTACCTCCGTCGGGGGGCAACGGCGGCTACGGCGTGTGGCACTGCTACCGCCATCCGGGCCGGGAGAGCGGGGTCCGGTGCCGGCGCTGCGAGCGACCGATCTGCCCGGACTGCATGATCAACGCCCCCGTCGGCTTCCAGTGCCCCCAGTGCGTCGCCGAGGCGCCCCCGGTGCGGACCATGGGCTCGCTCGTCCCCAAGCCGGTCGTCACCCTGGCGCTCATCGCCGTCAGCGTTGCGCTGTTCGTGCCGTCGCTGGCGGTCGGCGGCGGCATCGCCGGCGCCAGCCCCGACCTGGTCGACCGCCTCGCCCTGTTCGGCCCCGCGGTGGCCGACGGTGAGTGGTGGCGCCTGGTCACGTCCGGGTTCCTCCACTTCGGGCTCATCCACGTCGGGTTCAACATGATGTTGCTCTACCAGCTCGGATCCATGCTGGAGCCGGCCCTGGGCCGGCTGCGCTTCGCCACCCTCTACACCACCGCCCTGCTGGCCGGCTCCTTCGGGGCGCTGCTGCTCCAGCCCGACGCCCGCACGGCCGGCGCCTCGGGGGCGGTCTACGGGTTGATGGGCGCCGCCTTCCTGGGCATGCGCCGTCGAGGCATCGATCCCATGCAGTCGGGCATCGGAGGGCTGCTGGTGATCAACCTGCTGCTGACGTTTCTGATCCCCGGCATCTCGATCGGTGGCCATCTCGGTGGTCTGCTCGGCGGCGCCGCCGCAGCCACGTTGCTGTTCGCCACCGAAGGACGTGATCCGGCTCGGCGGACCGTCGGTGTCGCCGCCTGCGCGGCACTGGCCACGGCGGCGGTCGCCGGCTCCGGGAGCATCAGGTTTCCGACGAACAGGATGACCGCCGTCAGCGACAGCACCCCGACGGCAAAGCTTTTCTTGTCGATGTTCATGGTATGGCCCCGTTTGTTGAACGGATGGAAGGAATAGACCCGTCATGCGCCGGCGCGGCTCAGTCCCGCGCCCCGCGCCCGCCGCCGGCGCCGCCCACGGCGCGCTCGTTGAACACGCGGGTCAGGTCGATTGGCGGCAAAGCGACGAGCTGGTTCTGGTCGAACGCCATTCCGCTGAGCTGGTTGTTGCTGGTGTCGACGACGAAGATGAGTGTGCTGCTGCCGCCCACCACTTCCGCGGGCACCATGATGTAATCGCCCGGCCGCGCCGCCTGGGCCATGGCGGTCTGCGGCTTCATCCACCGGGCGACGAGCGTGGCCCCCAGGACCACGTTGAGCGCGACCAGCGTCCACACGAGTCTCGATTTCATAACGACCTCCTCTTGGAGTGAAAGTTCAACGGGTAGGTGCCGCGGGCGGCGTCGGGTCCG
>JAHWJH010000121.1 GCA_019348555.1 Actinomycetota bacterium | reverse complement strand
ATGCCGTTGGCGCTGCACGGACCGACGTTGCTGTCGAGCGTCGTGTTCTCGGTGATGACCTGTCCGCACACGACGTGCTGCGCCGACGCCGGACTTCCGATGCCGACGGTCGCCAGCAGGACCGCCCCTGCCGCCACCGCCGCCTTCAGTCTTGCCTGAACCACATCGTCCTCCTTGGAATCGTCTTGCTTTGTCTTCATAACAGCTATGCCAAGGTTCGAGCGATAGGTGCATTTCGCATTTACCCGAGCCGATCTCACCGGTGAATGTTCTGCTCCGGAAGCCGGCTCCCCGGAGCACCAGCGGTGTCGTGCACCGCCGCTTCAAAGCGTCCGAGCGGCAGACGAGGCCCGGAGCGGGCAAGATCTCGGCATGGCTCGCATCCTCGACACCGCCCCGACCTTCGACGACTTCGCCCGCAACGCCTTCCTGGAGAGCCCTCACATCCGCGAGCGGCTGTGGAAGGAGCGCTACGAAGGCAAGCACCGTGAGGTCTTCGATGCCTTCTACGCCGGCAGTGGGAACGCCGACGGACGGGCCAACCTGGTGCGGGACCTGTCGACGGTGCGCACGCGGGTCAGAGACGCCGCTCCCGTGGAACGGCGTCTCATCGAGGAGGTGGAGCCTGCCGTGCAGGCGGCTCTCGGGCTGCCCGCCGACCCGTCACCCCAGCACGTGCTGGTCGTGGGCTCGTTCTCGGTCGATGCCGAGGTGGGCCGCCTCGGCGACGATGTGGCGCTGTTCCACTGCCTCGAGTGGTTCCACGGCGAGGAGGGGATGCGCGTGCTCATCGCCCACGAGGACACCCACGCCTGGCACGAGATCGCCCTGGGCGTCGTGCCCCCCGAGGACGACCTCGCCTGGATGGCGTTCTACGAGGGCGTGGCCATCCTCGCCTCCCGTGAGGTGGTGCCCAACCGTCCCGCCGAGCAGTACTTCTGGTACGGCCACGGCGGCTTCGGCGACTGGTTGCCGTGGTGTGACGAGCACCGCCAGCAGCTCCTCTCGACGTTCGCCGCCGAGCTGGAAGATCCCACCGCCCTCGAGCGGTGGTTCGGCGGCGGCCTGGTCGACGGCCGCTGGCGGGTGGGCTACTACGTCGCCGACGCCCTCGTCGCCGGCCTCGGCCGGCCTCTCCCGGAGCTGGTGGCCATGCCGGTCGACGAGGCCACAGCTGCGATCAGAGCGGCCCTGCCCGCCAGCTGAGCTCGCCCATCGGCTCGTCCGGCTCCGCCGCTCCTCTGTGGGGGCCCGTCGAATCAGCCGAAGGGCGACGGGGGGTCGGCCACGCAGGCCGCCCGCAGGTCGGCGAAGGCCTCGTCGATGTCGACACCCCACAGGTCCCAGCTCGACAGGCGCAGCCCGAGGAGCTGCAGGGCGACGGGCGTGGCGAGGAGCGTCTCCTCGTCGAACCGGGTGAACCCGGCGGCGGCGAGCGCCTCCTCGACCTCCGCCTTGGCCGGCGCCAGGTCGTCGGGGAGGTCGTCGCGCACGAGCAGGGTCCGGGGCCCCACCCGGATGGCGGCAGCGACGTTGCGGTCGACGAGGAGCGTCGGTCGCTCGACGTGGAAGCGGGGGGAATGGCCGGCGGGTTGCGAGCGGGCGTAGGCGGCCAGCACGGCGGCGTCGTCGACCGCCGGCCCGGTCGGGTCGGCGAAGGGCGGCACCGGCCCCTCAGGCAAGCTGGAGCTCCCGCAGCATGTCGACGGAGATCCGCTCCGTCATCCCGGTCCCGGACGCGAGCTCCAGGCGGCCGCCGCGGTCGAAGCCCCGTACCGTTCCCCTGGTCTCCCCCTTGGGCATGAGCCGGAGCTTCACCCGCCGATCGACCAGGGCGCAGCGGCTGCCGTACGCCTCTGCCGTCACCTCCGGGCCTTCGCTCAGCCGGGCGGCAGCGGCGTCGACGGCGCCGACGACGGACTCCAGGAGCTCCTCACGTCGTTCGGCCGCCAGGCCGAGCGCGGCCAGGTCGAAGCGCAGGACGATCACCGCTGATCGCACCTGGGCGGCGCCGAGCTGGACCTCGGCCTTCACCGACACCCGCGTGTCACCGGTGTCGGCGTCGACCACCCGGTCGGGCCACCATGCCGCCAGCTCGGCCCCCGACACCGCCTCGGCCCCCGTCATGGCCCCCAGCGCTCCAACCAGCCAGGCGACGTCGGCATCCTCTGGGGGGACGGGAGGTCGGAGGATCATGGCCATGCACAGGCTCTCCGCCATGGGAGCGGTCCAGGTCTCGCCCAGGCGACCGAGGGCACTGATCTCGTGGTCGACGACCACCGTGGCTCCCGCCGGGGCGTTCTCCTGTCGAGCCCACGCCCCGGCCATGGCCCCCGCCGCCACCGCCACGGGGAACCGTCGCAGCTGGCGACCGTAACGCTCCTCGATCTGGCCGGCCTCGGCCATCACTTGCTCAGACGGGGAATGATCCGCTCCACCCGCCACGCGCCGGATTCCTCGACCAGCTCGACCGTGGCGGCGGGAAGGCCGGGCAGGTTGAGCACCGGAGGCAAGGGGGCGACGAGCAGGACCCTCGCCGTGCCCGGCGCGGCGTCGGCCGGCGTATCGAGCTCCGCCTCCAGGGCGTCGAGGTCGTTGCCGGCGAGATCGGCCCGCAGGCCCTTCACCAGATCACCCAGGAAGTCCTCGCGCTCCGCCGTGGTGGCGGTGCCGTCGCGCAACCGGACCACGAGGCCTTCGTCCATCCCCTGCGCCACGCCGACTCGCATCACGGTTCCGCGCCCCTCGGCCGACAACAGGTCCCACACCCGATGGTGCTCCCCCCAGGCGATCGCGTCCACGAACTCCTTCGCCACCACGTCGGGTCCATCAGCCATGTGACCATGCACCGCCTTCCAGCTCGCGCCCGGGGTGGCACACCGAATGCCGGCCGAGCAGAGCGAGCCCGGCCGGGTGGCGCCGAGGGGAGGGGCCCGCCCCGAGCGAAGCGAGGGGTGGGAGGGGTCCCGCTCGGTGACAGGACCCGGCCGGGCGGAGGCGCGTGAGGACAGCAACGAGGGGTGACGGGGTGCTCACGGGCGTTCCCAGCCGATGGAGTACAGGAAGTCCCGCACCGAGACCCGCTGCGGACCCTGCAGGGCGTCGCTGATCGCGTAGTCGAGGGCCCGGTCGGCCTCCTCCCGTTGTTCCTCGTCCTCCAGGAGCCGGTGCGCCTCGAAGCGAGCGCGCAGCCCCGGCTCCTGCTGGTCGATCGGGAGCTCGATCAGCACCGACAGCTCGCTGTCGATGAGCCTTCGAGTGGTGGCCGGGTCGAGCTTGGCCCCCTCGAGGGCCAGGTCGACGAGCGACCGTCGCCGCTGCTCACCGGGCTGCGCCAGGATCACCGCCAGCCGTTCCTTCAGGAGCGCCCGACGCTCGACGGCGTCGAGGGCGGCCAGCAGGGCGACGAAGTGGCCGGCTCGCGACAACCCACCGGTCAGCCTCCCCAGCTCCTTCTCGGTGCGCTCGAGGCTGGCATAGGCCTGCCGCCAGGGATCGCCGTGGAGGCGGGGGTCGAACATCCCGACGGCGTCCTCGAGGTTGGCCAGGGCCCGACGGAGGTCCGTCACACCTCCGAGTCCCGCCCAGGCCAGGCCCAGGTTGTGCTTCACCATGGCGTGCTGGAAGGGGAAGTCGCTTCTCGTGAACACCTTGAGCGACGCCTCGAAGGCGGAGACCGCCTCCAGGAGGAGGCGACGGCGGTCGTCGGGACGCCGGCCGGCCAGGGCGCTGAAGGTGACACCGATGCTGTGGTGGACGAGGCCGTAGTGGTAGGGCGCCTCGTCGACGTCGATCTCCGATGCGGCCAGGCGGTAGTCGGCCAGGGCGGACTCCAGACCGTCGTCGGTGCCTGCTGCGGCCGCGGCCATACCTCGGGTGTGTAAGGCGGCGACACGGCCCCGCCGACCCTCTGCCGTGTTCGTGTCGAACAACTCGACGGCGACGTCGCAGGCAGCCACCGCCTGGTCGAGCTGCCCCAGCTCGGCCCGCACCAGGCCGAGGTTGTTGAGCACCCCGGCCCGCTCGTCGTCACGGTCGCGGCCCTCCAGCAGGTCGGCGGCGGTCTGGAACAGCTCGGCGGCCTTCGCCCGGTCAGCGAGGGCGCGCCGGGCGGCGCCGGCACCGTTCAGCACCCGGGCGTGCTCCACGGGGTCGTAGCGGGGATCGAAGATGGCAGCGGCGGTGTCGAAGTAGGACAGCGCCTTGCGCAACCCCGCCTCGGGATTGGCGGCCGGTGCCTCGGCGTGCGCCAGCCCCAACCGGTACGACAGGACGGCGTGCTCGTGCGGTCGCAGCGCCCGGGGCGTCTGTCGGAGCTGGGCCTCGAGCTCCCGGATCGCCTGTTGAGGATCGATCCCCTGCGCTGCCCGGATGTCGGTCACCAGCTCGGTCCTACGCCGGTCGGGCGGTCGCCGGCGGGGCGAGCAGGCCGGCGACGTAACGGCGGATCTCCTCGACGGCCACGTCGACGGCGGCAGCCACCGGAGGGGTCATGCCCTGGCCGACGGCGTCGGGGTCGGCGATCTGGCAACCGACCATCAGCACGATCGGGGGAAGGATGCCCATGGCCCTGGCCAGCATCAGCACCCTCTCCGGTGTGGCCAGGTGCATGTCGGCCAGCAGGTCGCCCCGCTGGGCCCAGGTCAGGGCGTGCACGTCGACGACCTCGGGCTCGATGAGCAGCACCGTACCCGGCGCTCGTTGGTGGTCGACGGCGTCGACCACCACCAGCGCGTCCCAGCCGTCCTGCAGCTCCTGCACCAGAGCGATGCCGGCGATGCCGGTCTCCACCACCCGCACGCCCTCGGGAAAGGGCTCGTGCTCGAGCCGGCGAGCGACCTCGACGCCGAAGGCATCGTCGACGCGCAGGATGTTGCCCACCCCGGCGATCAGGATCCTCACGAGGCTGCGACCCGCCCGGAATCCGCTTCGACGAGGCCGAGCGAGCGCTCGGCGACGCGCAACGCGTACCCCTTGACCACCCACCAGGTGAGGTACTCCTCGAGCTCGGCCCACGCCTGGTCGTCGACCGAGTCGCGCCAGTGCTCCAGGCGCTTGTCGACCTCGGAGTGCACCAGGCGGTCGAGCGCGGCGACGGTGCGCTCGTCGTCGCCCAGCAGGTGCTCCCTGGCGCCGTCGGAGCGCACGGAGGCGGCGATGGCGGCGACGTCGGCGTCGAGGCGATCGAGGTCGTAGGTGGTCCCCTCCACCGCTGAGAGGACCAGGCCGGCGTCGTCCTCTTCCACCCGGCGAAGGCAGTAGCCCCCGATCAGTGCCGCCCCCGCCCAGATGCCGATCTCCGGAAGGGGCTGGCTCGTCCGCTGCTCCCCCACGGTGCGGTCGATGTAGCGCTTGGCCAGCGGTGTCAACGGATGGGTCTGGGCGAGGGCGCGGGCCCGGTAGGCCAGCTCCTGGTCGTCGAGCGTCATCGCTCCGGGCGATTCCCGAGCTCCACCGCCACCGAGCTGGCCCCAGGGGCGGTGACGCAGGTGAGGTCGGCCTTGGCCGGGTCGAGCTCGTCCGGGGCGTCGACGAGCTCGAGGCGGCGGAAGTTGGGCCAGTGCTCACGCAACGCTTCCTCGACGCCGTAGGTCAGCGTCGCCGACGAACTGGGACACCCGTCGCAGGTCCCGAGCATGCGCACCGTCACCACCCCGTCGGCCACGCTGTCGACCTCGATGGCCCCGCCGTGGGACTCCACCAGGGGCTTCACCTTGGCCAGAGCCGTCTCGACGGCTTCGGCGGCCTCGACCTCCAGCTCCCGCCCCTCGCCGAGGCCGTAGGTGGCCAGCATGGTGCCGGTCACGTCGTCGTTGGCCACGCTGTTCAAGAACAGCTCACCCCGCCACGAGCGGATCATCTCGACCAGCCGGCCGAGACCATCGCGGTGGAAGACGTCGACCCAGTCGAGCAGCTCCTCGACCTGGGCCACCACCTCGGCGTCGGGACAACTCAGAAGCTCCTCGGTCAGAGCCTCGATCTCGCCCCAGACCTCGTGGGCGGTCAGCTCCTCCTCGTCGTTGGAGATCCGGTCACTCATCGCTCGCAGGCACCTGTGTGGGCATTCCGACCTCCTCGCGCACCATGGCCAGCACCGGCTCCATCGCCGCCTCGACGGCGTCGGTGAACCCGAGTCCGAAGTTCCGATCGGCGGGCTCGACCTCGATGACCACGGTATCGGCCGGGAAGGCTTTCATGTACCGGAGCACCGCCAGGGTGTGGTCGAGGTCGATGGTGCCTCCGGCGGCATCGCCGAAACGGGCCGTGACCTCCTCGTCCGGAGGAGGCGTGAGGTCGAGCACGTAGCGACGGATCGTGCCGGCGGCATCGACGTCGCGAGGCATGGCCCCCACCAGCACCACCTTCGCCGGCTGCACCTCTTGGAACAGGTGCAGCACCCGGTGGGCGGCATAGGAAAGGTCCTCGACCAGCACGTCGCCGGCCGCGGCCCGTACCTCCGGCAGCGCGGGAAGCTCGCCGGGGGCGCCGTAGATCACGTACTCGACCCCGTCGTCGAGCGCCTTCTCCTCCACCCCTGCCGGGCTCAGTTCGAGCAGCTCGGACAGGACGATGCCGGCGGAGTCGTCCCCGCGCACGCGGACCGCCAGCCGGATCACCCGGCCAGCAACCGTTTGAGCTTGGCAACCATGCTCTCGTCGCCGTTGCGCG
>JAHWJH010000120.1 GCA_019348555.1 Actinomycetota bacterium | reverse complement strand
CCACCTGCAAGCCGCCGGCGGTCAGGACGCTGGCCTTGGTCGTTCCCTCGCCCAGCACGCGCTCGACCTCCGGGAACGCCACGAACGCCGCGGCGACGGCGGCGCCGTCGGCGGGGTCCTTCAGGGAGCAGATCAGGTCCACGTCGCCGATCGTCTCGCGCCGCCGCCGGAGGCTGCCAGCGACCTCGGCCTGCTTCACTGACTTCAGCGCCCGCAGCCGGGCGACCAGCGCCTCGCCGATGGGCAGCGCCTGCACGATGCCCATGCGCCCCGACGCCTGCGAGCGCAGCGCGATGCCCTGGCGGATGGCGTCGAGCTTCTTGGCCCCGATGCCCTTGAGCCCTTCGAGCGAGCCGTCGGCCAGCGCCTTGCGCACGGCGACCGGCAGCACGTCGTCGCCGAGGACCACGCGCAGGCGCCCGGCGCCGCCCTCGATGCGCCCCCGGATCGTCCGGGCCCACGACTGCGGTGCTTCCGAGAGCTCCTTCAGCAGGTAGTGGGGGAAGGGGCCACGGTCGATGTCGCGGGTGGTGACCTCGGCGCTGTGGACGTCGTCGGGGCCGAGGGGCAGCGGCGTGCCGTCGTAGGACCAGCGGCGCAGCCCCTCGAGCCCGACACCGTCGCCGTCGAGCGCGATCACCTGCCCCCGCACGCCCGAGGGTCCGAACCCCGCCTCACCGTCCATGCGGACGTAGGCACGGGTCTCACCCACCACGCCGTAGGGCTCGGAGGCGACCACGTAGGCGTCGTCGGCCAGTCCGACGTAAAGGGCCTGGCCGCTCCCCCGCAGCGCCAGGAAAAGGCGGTGGGGTGAGTCGGCGGTGCTCGCAGCGATGGCCAGCGACCCCTCGAGCTCGGCCACCGCCGTGCGGAAGGCCTCCTCGGCGTCGTCACAGGACGCCATCTCCCGGGACACCAGGGCGGGCACCACCTTGGTGTCGCAGGTCACCTCCAAGGGGATGCGCAACCGGTGGCGGCTCCGTAGCTGCCCGTGGTTGTCGACGTCGCCGTTCACGGCCACCGTGACGTAGGGCCGGGCGCCGCCCTCGCCCTCCTCCTCGTGGTTGAGGGGGTGGGCGTTGGCCTCCGACACGATGCCCACGCTGGCCCAGCGGGTGTGGCCGAGCACGGTGACCCGGGCTCGGGGCGCGGCCAGGGCCCGGTGGAGGAGGGGATCGGCGGCGATGGCCCGGCGCAGCGCCCGGGTGTTGTCCCCCAGCTCGCCGATCTCGGCCGCCGCCTTGTAGACCAGGCTCAAGCACCCGAGCGGGGTCCGGACCGAGCCTGAGGTGAAGAGCGGGTCCGCGCTGCGGGCAGCGACCAGCTCGGCGACGGCGGGATCGGCCAGGTCGAGTCCGTGCCCGTCGACGAGGAGGTGGAGGCCGGCAGAGTCGCGGCCCCGCACCTCGAGGCGATCGAGGGCGGACAGCGCCGTCTGCACCGAGGTGAAGGCGGCGATGGCGGCGTCGCCGGCGTCGACCCCGGCGAGGTCGGCGACGGCTCGGGCCGAGCCGAGCCGATCCTTGCTGACCGCCCACTGCGCATCTCGCAGCCGCACCAGGGCGGCGTTGACCGCCTCCAACGACCGCCCGGTCAGCGCCAGGGCGCCATCGTCGATGTCACGATCGAGGTCGTCGATCCGCCTCGCCAGCCGCTCGGTGGTCGCCGCCAGCTCGTCGGCCACGTCGGGGTGGGCGACGAGGAAGCGGGTGCCGACCACCCCCCCCAGCCGGGCGTCGAGCACCTCCAGAACCTCGGCGGCTGACTCGATCGCCTCCACCGGGTGCTCCCCCTGCGCCAGCGCCGCCTCCGCCCGTGCTGCGGCCTCGATGACCTCGGACACCTCCGGGGCGCGGCGGTCGGTGGGCCGGCGGACGACAGCGACGATCCCGCACATGGGAGCGCAGGCTACCGGCGGCCGGCCGGCGCCTCCGTCACCCGGGCAGCCCTGCCGGGGCCCCTCAGCCGGGGGCGGGCACGGCCACTCGCTCGACGGCCCGCGCCAGGCGCTCGGCCACCCGCTCGGCCTGGTCCCGGGTGGGGGCCTCGACCATGACCCGCACCACTGGCTCGGTTCCGCTGGGGCGCAAGACGATGCGCCCGGCGTCGCCCAGCTCGGCCTCGGCGCCGGCCAACTCGTCGGCCACGGCGGCCACGATGCCGGGATCCCGCCGGGCCACCGGGACGGCCCGCAACACCTGGGGGAGGCGGGTCATCGCCGACGCCGCCAGCTCGGCCAGGGTCCGCCCCGACCGGACCACGACCTCGGCGACCAGGAGACCGGTGAGGAGGCCGTCGCCGGTGGTGGCCAGTTCGGGCAGGATCACATGTCCCGACTGCTCCCCGCCGAGCGACCAGCTCCCCTGTTCCAGCGCCGTCAGCACGTGACGGTCTCCGACCGGGGTCTCGACCACCGCGATGCCGTGGTCGGCCATCCCGTGGCGCAGGCCCAGGTTCGACATCACGGTCACCACCACCGTGTGGCCTCGCAACCGGCCTCGCTCCTCGAGGTCGACGGCGAGCACGGCGATGAGCTGGTCGCCGTCGACGAGGTTGCCCTGGTGGTCGACGGCGAGCACACGGTCGCCATCGCCGTCGAGGGCGAGACCGAGGTCGGCGCCGTGGCCGGTGACCGCCCGGCTCAGGGCCTCGGGGTGGGTCGAGCCGCACCCCGCGTTGATGTTGCACCCGTCGGGCTCGGCGTGGATGACGGTCAGCTTCGCCCCGGCGCGGGCCAGGACCTCGGGACCGAGGGCCCACGCCGCGCCGTGGGCGGCGTCGAGCACGATCGACAGGCCGTCCAGACCGCGTCCTTCCAACGCCGTCGCCAGCACATGGTCGCCGTAGTCGACCACGGCCTCGGGCCGGTCCTCGACGCTGCCGATGGCGGTGCCGCCGACGGGGGGATCGACGTCGGCGGCCGACCCGCTGACCAGCGCGTCGAGCCGGCGCTCGAGGCGGGCCTCGGCGGCGTCGGAGAGCTTGCGCCCGCCCGGAGCGAACAGCTTGATGCCGTTGTCGGAGAACGCGTTGTGGGAGGCAGAGATCACTGCGCCGGCCACGTCCTCGGCGGCCGAGACGTGGGCGACCCCCGGCGTGGGGATGACCCCCAGCCGCTCGACGTGGAGACCTTCTGCCGCGAGCCCGGCGGCCAGCGCCGACTCGATCATCGGTCCCGAGCGCCTGGTGTCCCGCCCGATGACGAAGCGCCGCCCCGGGGCCAGGTCGAGCGCGGCCGCTGCCGCCCGCCCCACGGCGACGACGAGCTCGGGCGACAGCTCGGTGTCGCGCCCGCGGATCCCGTCGGTCCCGAACCGCAGCGTCAAGCCCGGCCCTCCCGGCCGATCACAGGAAGCCGTGACGGGACGGGTGTGCTCCCGGCGAGGTCGGTCGCCGGCCACGGCCGCCGCCGAAGGCGGCCTCCCCTGGCTGGCGACCCAGGCGAGCGCAGCGAGCCAAATGAGTGCTCAGCGCGGAGGCCGGCCGGCTCCGCCGGATGGGCGGAGCACCATCAACTCGCCCGAACGGAGCGAGCGCAGCGAGCGAGTGAGGGCGCAACTCACCTCTTCGAGTACTGCGGCGCCTTCCGGGCCTTCTTCAACCCGTACTTCTTGCTCTCCTTCTCGCGGGCGTCGCGGGCCAAGAAGCCCGCCCGCTTGAGCGCCGGGCGCAGGTCGGGATCGAGGCTGATCAGCGCCCGGGCGATGCCGAGGCGCAGCGCGCCGGCCTGCCCGGTCGTGCCCCCGCCGTCCATGGTGCAGTCGACGTCGTAGAGCTCCTCGGTGGTGGTCAGGCGCAGCGGTTCGGTGACGACCATGCGATGGGTCTCGGAGGGGAAGTAGTCCTCGAGCCCTCGCTGGTTGACGGTGATGGTGCCGCTGCCCGGGCGCAGGCGGACCCGGGCCACCGCTTCCTTGCGGCGACCGGTCGTCTGGATGAGCGGCTTGTCGGCCATGGTCAGCCCTTCCCGTCGGCGGCGTCGGCGGACTGGCGGCGGGCCGACGCCAGCTCGAGGACGACGGGGCGCTGGGCGGCGTGGGGGTGGCTGGGTCCGGCGTGCACCTTGAGCTTGCGCAGCATCGATCGGCCCAGTGGCCCCTTCGGGAGCATGCCCCGCACCGCTCGGCGCACGACCTCCTCGGGTCGGCGGGCCAGCAGGTCGGACGTGCGCTCGGCGCGCAGCCCGCCGGGGTAGCCGCTGTGGCGATAGACCAGCTTCTTGTCGGCCTTGCCGGCGGTGAGCACCACCTTGGCGGCATTGACCACGATCACGTGGTCGCCGGTGTCGAGGTGGGGGGCGAAGATCGGCTTGTGCTTGCCTCGCAGCACCCGGGCCACCTCGCTGGCCAGGCGCCCGAGGACCAGGCCCTCGGCGTCGACCACGTGCCAGGCGCGGGTGATGTCGTCGGTGGTTGGCGAGAACGTGCGCACGAGACCCTCTCGGGATCGACAGCTCGGTGAACCGGACCAGCTTACTGCCGCTTGCCCTCCCGTCCCCAATCCAGCGGCGACCTCCTCGTCCCCGGCGGCCCTCACCCCGTTCCCGAGCCCCGCTCCTGGGGAGGCGCCGCCGGCGGAGGGGCGATGGGGAAACCTCCGGGCCCGGGAGGCGGCCGTGTCGGCGGCGGGGGCGGTGCCGGAGGGCCAGGGGGGGCGACCGGGTCGGGACGGGGGGTGCGCTGGAGCTCGCGGTAGGCCCAGGCGGCGCCGGCGCCGGCCACGAGCAACGAGGCGAGGTCGACGACCAGCGCCGCCAGCTTCGGACGGGGATCGATGAAGGCTCCTTGTCCCCCGAGGTCGGCCAACAGCCGCACCACCACGAGCAGCACCAGCGAGGTGCCCACCGCCGAACCCCCCGAGAGCACGGCCCGGGTCGCCGCCTCGTGAGCCCGGGGGGCTCCGGGCTCGACCAGCCGGGCGAGCAGCACGGCGAGGGGCACGATCGTCAGCAGCGGCAGGTCGATGAGGCGGGTGCCGAGGCGGATGCGGTCGAGCAGGCCGATCTCGGCGGTGGCACCGACCCCGGGAGAGGAGGCGGCGGCCATGGTGAGCACCTCGGCCAGCACGATCAGCCCGACCGCCCCCACCAGTGCCAGCGCCACCAGGAGCCTCGGCGGGATCGACGGCTCGCTCACCCGCTCCAGCCTCCCACGACCTCGGGGTCACTGGCGTACACCACCTCCCAGAGGCACAGGCCCTGCGGCGGCGCGAGCTGCCCGCACGGTCACGGCGGCGTGACTCGAGGATGGCTCGCATCTCTCCCGCCCGCTTGCGGCCGCTCCCCATCTCCACCAGCGTGCCGACCAGGCTGCGGACCATCTGGTGGCAGAACGCGCTGGCCTCGATCGAGAAGCGCAACCGCCCGCCCCCGAGGTCGTCCCATCGGGCATCCAACACCCGGCGCGCCAGGCACGGAGGCGCAGCGCCGTCCTTGACCTTCGGAGGCCGGCAGAACGACGAGAAGTCGTGCTCGCCGATGAGCGGGTCACAGGCCAGGCGCAGGGCGGCCAGGTCGAGGGGCGCCTCGACGTGCCAGGTGGTCGTCGCCAGGAAGGGGTCGGGCACCGCTCGGTTGAGGACGGTGTAGCGGTAGCGCCGGGACCGGGCCGAGCGACGGGCGTCGAAGTTGGCGGGGACGGCGGCCGCCTCGCGCACCACCACCCGGGGCCCGCACTGGCGGTTGACCGAGCGCTGTAGCCCCACCAGGTCGAGGTCCTCTCCGGAGGTGTCGAACGACACCACCTGCCCCCACGCGTGCACGCCCGCGTCGGTGCGTCCTGCACACGTGAGCACCACCGGATGGCCGAGCACCCTCCCTAGCGCGCCGGCCAGGGCGCCTCCCACCGTCTCCACCCCCACGTTGGGAGCGAACCCCGAGAAGCCCGTCCCGTCGTAGGCGACGGTCATGCGGATTCTCACGGCGTCACCAGGAGCAGCCGCACTGGCCGCCGGCCGAGCCGCCGCCGAAGGCGGCCACGCTCGCTGGTGGCCCGGCGAGCGCAGCGAGCCAGACAAGTTGTTCAGCGCGGAGGACGCCGGCTCCGCCGGGGTCTGAAGCATGGCCGAGCTCGTCGCCGAACCCCTCGTTCGGCGACGAAACTCAAACGAGCTCGATGCGGGCCATGGGAGCGTTGTCGCCGTGGCGAGGGCCGAGCTTCAGGATCCTCGTGTAGCCGCCGTTGCGCTCGGCGTAGCGGGGCCCGATCTCGGCGAACAGCTTGTGGGCCATGTCCTTGTCGCCGAGGAACGACACCACCTGGCGGTGGCGGTGGACGCCGCCCTTCTTGGCCTTGGTGATGACCTTCTCGGCGACCGGGCGTAACGCCTTGGCCTTCGCCTCGGTGGTGACGATGCCCTCGGCGGCGATGAGGCTGGCCACCAGGTTGGCCAACATGGCTCGCTGGTGGGAGCTGTCGGCGCCGAGGCGACGTCCCTTGGTGGGGGTACCCAGCATGCCTACTCCTTGGTCCGCAGCGACAGGCCGCGCTCGTCGAGCTTCTCGGCCACCTCGTCGAGCGACTTCTGACCGAAGTTGGTGATGGCGAGCAGGTCGTCCTCGGTCTTCTGCAACAGCTCGCCGATGGTGTTGACCTGCGCCCGCTTGAGGCAGTTGCGTGGCCGCTCCGACAAGTCGAGGTCCTCGATGGGCAGGTCGAGGTCGGGCGATCCCGTCGACGTGCGCCCGACGTCGCCGAGCTCGAGGCCGTGGACGGCGTCGCTCATGTCGGCCACCAGGCCCACCAGCGAGCGCAGCGTCTGGCCGGCCGAC
>JAHWJH010000011.1 GCA_019348555.1 Actinomycetota bacterium | reverse complement strand
CTGTCGATCGGGCGCCACGTCTCGATCACCGTGGTGATCGGTCGAGCGGTCGTGACTGGGTCGGCGTGGCGGTGCGCGACCTTCCAGGCATCTCCTTCGCGCTGGGAGCGGACGCGGAGGTGACGTGTTCGCACGCGCGCCACAACCGCTCCTCGTCCTCCGCGTTCCGGAACTCGCACGGGATCTCGGCTCGACGCTCGAAGAACCTGCCGGCGACGTCGGCGACGTCGTCGCGGCTGCCAGCCATACGGTGGTGTCAGCTCCGTCGTTCAACGGCCGCGGCCTGTACTGCTCGAGGTCGTGCCTTGCGTCGGCTGTGAGTGCCCGATACAGCGACGTCTCCAGGACCAGGCCCGGCGCCGGAGCGTTGACCGCCACCCCCTGCGGCTTCAAATGTTCCCAGACGCAATCGGCAACCTGCGCCGTCAGCCGCTCCTGGACCTGCAGCCGGCGGGCATAGCCGTGGAGAACCCGGGCGAGCTTGGAGATGCCGACCACCCGCTCCGAAGGCAGATAGGCGATCGACGCCTTGCCGATGATTGGCGCAAGATGATGCTCGCAATGCGATTGGAACGGGATGTCGCGCAGCAGCACCATCACCTTGGCGTTCTGGCGGACCCGGTCCTCGTGCTCGGCCAGGCTCTGGCGCAGCTTGGGGGTGAGCTCGTCGAGGTTGGCGAAGACGCCGTCGAGGCCACCTCGAGTCGAGATCAGCCGGGCGGCCGTCTTCTCCCCCACCCCCGGCACCCCCGGGAGGTTGTCGGAGGGGTCGCCCCGGAGGGCGGCGTACTCGGGATAGGCGGCGGGCGTCACGCCGGTGCGCTGGTGGATCCCCGCCTCGTCGTAGAGGACGTAGTCGGAGACGCCCCGACGGTTGTAGAGCACGCGCACCAGCGGGTCTTCCACCAGCTGGTAGGTGTCGCGGTCGCCGGTGACGATGATCACCTCCTCGCCCCGGTCGCGAGCCTCGGTGGCGAGGGTGGCGATGATGTCGTCGGCCTCGTAGCCGGCGGCTTCGATCATGGGGATCCCGAGCGCCTCCAGAACCCGGCGCACCAGGCCGAGCTGCTGGCGGAGGATGTCGGGGGCCTCCTCCCGCTGGGCCTTGTAGGTGGGGACCACCTCGTGGCGGAAGGTGGGCTCCGGCCGGTCGAAGGCCACGGCCACGGCGTCGGGCTGGTGGTCGCGCAGCAGGTTGATCAGCATCGACGTGAACCCGAACACGGCGTTGGTGACCTGACCGGACGCCGTCGCCATGTCGGTGGGCAGGGCGAAGAACGCCCGGTAGGTCAGCGAGTTGCCGTCGAGCAGGAGCAGCTTGGCCACCGCTTCGATGGTACGGCGGTCGGTCCTGGCACCGAGCGGGCCTCGTCAGGGCGTGAGCTCGCCGTCGATCACCCGTTGCGCGGCGACCTTCATCGTGGAGCGGGCGAGCATGGCCTGGCGCTGGATGAACGAGAAGGCGCTGCCCTCAGACAGGCCATGGGTGTCGGTGAGGATGCCCTTGGCCCGATCGACCACCCGGCGGATCTCGAGCTGGTCCTCGAGGCCCCGGATCTCCGCCTCCAGCGCCCGCATCTCCTTGAACCGGCCGAGCGCCACCTCCACCGCCGGCACCAGCTCGGAACGCTGGAACGGCTTGACGAGGTAGGCCAGGGCACCGGCGTCGCGGGCCCGCTCGACCAGGTCCCGCTGGGAGAAGGCGGTGAGGATGAGCACCGCCGCCCGGCGCTCACCGGAGATCTCCCGGGCTGCGGACAGACCGTCGAGGCCGGGCATCTTGATGTCGAGGATGGCCAGGTCGGGCTCGTGCTCCTTGACCAGGGCCACGGCCTCGTCGCCACGGCCGGTCTCCCCCACCACCTCGTAGCCCTCCTCTTCCAGGGTCTCCCGCAGGTCGAGGCGGATGATGGCCTCGTCCTCGGCGATGACCACCCGCACTGCCATGGCGCTCCCCGCTGCCTTCTCGGTCGACCGGGTCAGTCGATCCCGGCGACGAGGCGGTCGAGCAGCTCGTCCTGGGAGCGCTCGAGCTCGTCGACGAGCCGGGCGAGGTCGCCCCGGTGACGGCGCATGGCATCGACGTGGCGCTGCGCCTCCTGGAGATCGCGCCCGGCGAGCGGCGTCTCGGACACCAGCGCCCGCAGACGGGCGTCGTCGGCCGTCTCCACCAGCGCCGCCAGCTGCTCGTCGGCCACCGCCAGCTCCTCGCGCAGCTCGCGCAGCCGGGTGGTGGCCGACGTGAGCTTGCGCTCCAGCAGGGTCCGGGTCACGGCGCCGGAGTCTACTGCGGTGCCGGTGGCGACCTCCGACCGGCCACACTGGTGCCGGTGCGACGGCTGGCAAGCACCGCGATCGTCGCTGCGGTCGCCTGGGGATGCTCCACGGCGCCGGTCGGGGACCACGAGCCGGCCGGCGACACCACCTCTCCACCGACCCGGGAAGCGCAGATCTGCGGTCCCGAGATCACCGAGCCGCTCGACCCCAGCTCGTCGCTGCACCTGCTCCCAGGTGCCGCCGAACCGGCGTACAGGAGCGACCCTCCCACGTCCGGCGCCCACCTCAGCGGCCCGGCCCCGGCGGGAGCGCTCGACGAGCCGATCGGTCGACCCGTGCAGGTCCAGGTCATCGAGCAGGGTGGCGTGGTCATCCAGTACCGGGCCCTGGCTCCGTCCGAGGTCGACCGGCTGGAGACGTTGGCCGGTCCGCAGGTGGTCGTGGCCCCCAACCCGGACCTGCCGGCAGCGGTGGTGGCCACGGCGTGGACGACGAAGCGCTCCTGCGAGGCGCTCGACGTCGAGGCGCTCCGACAGTTCATCGCCGACCATCGGGCCGTCGAACCGGCGCACTCGTAGGTGCAACGTTTTCGACGGACCCCTTGTGGCTACGGTGGGCCGCGGTGGACCTGGACCTGACGGCGTGGGGCATCGACGCCGGCTACTGGGACACCACCGGCAGTTGGCGCCACGCCGATCGTTCGTCCATCGACGCCATCGCCGAAGCCATGGGGGCGGGTCCTGACCAGCCGCTGCCTCCCGCCGACGACTCCCCGCTGTGGAGCGTCCGCCCTGGGGAACCGCACCGGTTGCAGTCGGCGTGTCAGGTCGTCCTCGAGGACGGCACCGATCTCGGCGTGGTCACCACCCTGCCCCCCGACCTTCCGCTCGGCTACCACGAGCTGCGCCCCGCCGACGGCGGACCCAGCACCTGTCTGATCGTGAGCCCGGGGCGCTGCCACCTGCCTGCCGACCTGCGCACCTGGGGCTGGGCCGTGCAGCTCTACGCCGCCCGGTCCCGGGCCAGCTGGGGCATCGGGGACCTGGCCGACCTGCGCCGCCTGTGCACCTGGAGCGAGGGCCACGGCGCAGGGGTGGTCGCACTCAACCCCCTCCACGCCGCCGGCCCCGCTCTCCCTCAACAGACCAGCCCCTACTACCCCTCCAGCCGACGCTATCGCAGCCCCTTGTACCTGTGCATCGAGGAGGTCCCCGGGGCGGAGCGCCTCGGTGCCGACCTGGAGCCCCTGGCGCGCGCCGGCCGGTCGCTCAACGACCAGCGCCTCATCGACCGTGACCGGGTCTGGTCCCTCAAGTCGGCGGCGCTCGAACGCTGCTTCTCGGTGTTCGCCGGCGATCCTCGCTTCGAGGCCTACCAAGTAGACCGGGGGACGTCGCTCCAGGAGTTCGCCACCTTCTGCGCCATCGCCGAGGTGCACGGGAACGGCTGGCGCTCGTGGCCCGAGGGCCTGCGCCGGCCCGGCTCGCCCGACGTTGCCCGCTTCGCGGCGGGCGCAGCCGACCGGCTCCGTTACCACGCCTGGCTCCAATGGTTGCTCGACGACCAGCTGGCCCGGGCGTCGACCCTGCCGGTGGTCGAGGACCTGGCCGTCGGCTTCGACCCCGGAGGTGCCGACGCCTGGGCATGGCAGGACCTCCTCGCCCTCGACATGCGCATCGGCGCCCCACCCGACCAGTTCAACAGCCAGGGCCAGGACTGGGGCCTCCCGCCCTTCGTGCCCTGGAAGCTGCGCGCCGCCGGCTACGGACCCTTCGTCGAGACCATCCGGACGGCAGTGCGCCACGCCGGAGGCTTGCGCATCGACCACGTCATGGGCCTGTTCCGGCTCTTCTGGATCCCACTCGAGGGCGGTCCCCGGGCCGGCGCCTACGTCCGCTACCCGGCCCGTGAGCTCCTCGACATCGTGGCCCTGGAGAGCGTCCGGGCCGGTGCCTTCGTCGTCGGCGAGGACCTCGGGACCGTCGAGGACGACGTGCGGACCGAGCTCGCCGCACGAAAGGTGCTCTCGTACCGGTTGCTGTGGTTCGAGCCCGCCCCCCCGGAGCGCTACCCGCGACAGGCGCTGGCAGCGGTGACCACCCACGATCTCCCCACGGTGGCCGGGGTGTGGACGGGTGCCGACTTCGAGGCCCAACAACGCTGCGGGCTGTCACCGGACCCCGAGGGCCAGGCCGAGCTGCGCGAGCGCCTACGGGTCGCTGCCGGGGTGGGCGAGGAGGCCAGCCCCACCGAGGTGGCCGAGGCGGCCTACCGGGCACTGGCCCTGGCACCGTCGCAGGTGATCGTTGCCACGCTCGACGACGCCCTCGACGTCGAGGAGCGCCCCAACATGCCGGGCACCATCGACCAGTGGCCCAACTGGTCGCTCGCCCTGCCGGTCCCCCTCGAGGACATCGCGGTCGATCCCCGGCCAGCGTCCATAGCAAAGTCGATGGGCGACGGGCGGTAGCCTGCTGCGGGTGCTCGTCGAGCGGCTGACCCTGTGGCTGGCCCGCACGAACGCCTGGATACTCGCTCCCACCGGCCCCGGCCGGACGTGCGTCCTCGTCGACGCCCCCCCGGATCCGTCGCAGCTCCTGGCCCGCCTGCGCGCGCTCGACCTCCGCCCCGTGGCCATCCTGACGTCGCCGGAGGCCTGCACATGAGCGAGCAGGTCGACGCGTCGCCCGCCGACGTGCTGGCCCCCCCGACCAGCCCGCCCCTCACGCCTCCGGTCGGGCCGGCCCCGGAGCGGTTCTCCGGCCCGTCACCCCTGCAGCGACCCCGCCCGACGGGTACGCCACGACGGGTCCCGCCGTCGGCCAACCGCCAGCTCGCAGCTCGGTCTCGGGGTCTGGCCGTGGCCCTGGCGCTGGCCGTCGTGGCGGTCGCCCTCGGAGGTTGGTCGCTGCAGCGCAGTGATCAGGCGCTGCGTCGTGCCGACCGGCTGACGGTCGCCCTCGGCGCGGCCGAGGAGCGGGCCCGGGACCTGACCGAGCGGCTGGCGGCGCTCGAGGGCGAAGCGTCCAGGAGCCTCGACTCGACGGAGGTGGCAGAGCGGGCCCGGGCGTCGGTGTTCACCGTGGTGAGCGCCACGGGGCGAGGCTCGGCGTGGGTGATCGAGAGCGATGGCGTGCGGTCCCGCCTGGTGACGAACCTCCACGTCGTGGGCCTCGGCGCCGTACCCGGTAGCCGGGTGCAGGTCGTGCGCGAGGATCTCCGACTCGACGGCGAGGTGCTGGTCACCGACGAGAGCCGAGACCTGGCGGTCGTCGTGGTCGACCACGACCTCCCCACGCTGCCCACCGCCGGAGACCGGCCCCGGGTGGGCGAGCCGGTGCTGGTGATCGGCTCGCCGCTCGGCCTCGAACAGTCGGTGGTCACCGGCATCGTCTCGGCCTTCCGTCCGGGCCACGTCCAGATCTCGGCACCGCTCAACCCCGGGAACAGCGGTGGCCCCGTTCTCGACGCCCGGGGTGAGGTCATCGGCGTCGCCGTCCTCAAGGTTGGTGACGAGGCCACCGAAGCCATCGGCCTGGCCATCCCCGTCGGCGAGGTCTGCGCCGTCACCGCCTGCTGATCGCCGGTTGGGCGCTTCGTTCCCCTTGCCGGGGCGTCGGGGTGCCCGGGGCGGGATTCGAACCCGCACGCCCTCTCGGACAGTGGCTTTTGAGGCCACCATGTCTGCCATTCCATCACCCGGGCGGCGGCGGCCCACGCTATCCGCACCCGCGGCAGGCGCCCGGGTGAGCCGTGCGGCGCTCCGGTGAACGGGCAGAAAAGCCCCGAGGTGGGGAAAGTGAAACCTTCCGGAGCTGCCGGGGGTCAGACCCCTCCAACCGCGGAGAAGGGGCATCGTTGCTGGCGTTCACGTTTCCAGGGCAGGGGTCACAGCGTTCGGGCATGGGACAGCCGTGGGTCGGCCACGCTTCGTGGGCGGTCGTCGACGAAGCGTCGGAGGTCCTCGGGCTCGACGTGAGCCACCTGCTCCTCGACGCCGACGCCGACGAGCTCGCCTCCACCGACAACGCCCAGCTCGCCACCTACGTCGCCAGCCTCGTCGCCCTCGACGCCCTGCGCCAGGCCGGCGTGGCCCCCGCCGCCTGCGCCGGCCACAGCCTCGGCGAGTACACCGCCCTCACCGCAGCCGGAAGCCTGTCGCTCACCGACGGCCTGCGCCTGGTCCTCGCCCGCGGGCGGGCCATGCGGGAGGCGGCGTCAGCTCGTCCCGGGACCATGGCGGCGGTCCTCGGTCTCGACGATGATGTCGTCGAGCAGGCGTGCCGCCAGGCCGGCGGCGAGGTGTGGGTGGCCAATCACAACGCTCCGGGCCAGGTGGTGATCTCGGGCAGCACCGACGCCGTGGCCGCAGCGGGAAGCGCGGCGATGTCGCTCGGTGCTCGTCGGGTGGTGGCGATCCCGGTGACAGGGGCCTTCCACACGCCGTTGATGGCTCCCGCCGGTGAAGCGCTCACCACCGCCCTGGCTGCGACCACCCTGCGCCCGCCGAGGGCGACGGTGGTGGCCAACGTGGACGCCGGCGCCCATCTCGATCCGGAAGATTGGCGCGAGCTGCTGTTGCGCCAACTGTGCAGCCCGGTCCGGTGGCGCCAGTCGGTGCAGCGCTTGGCCGACGACGGTGCCACCACCTTCGTGGAGGTGGGCCCGGGCGGCGTGCTGAGCGGTCTGGCCAAGCGCATCGTGCGCGGTGCCGGCACGGCGTCGGTCACCCGGCCCGAGGATGTCGACGGGCTGGCGGCATCGCTGCCGCCGGTGCACCCGCACCCGCCGACGTCACCCGAGGGTGAGCACCTCCACATGGCGGAGCGGCTGGTGGTGAGCCCGGCGGCCGGCGTGTTCCAGCCGTCGGAACGGTGGCGGCAGAACCTGGCCGGCAGCCGGGTGGAGGTCGGCGAGGTCCTCGGGACGGTCGGCGACGCCGAGATCCGCTCCCGCTTCGCCGGGGTCATCATGGGCATCATCGCCCACGACGGTGAGCAGGTGCTCCCCAGCCAACCCATCGCTTGGCTGCGCACGGCGTGACGGGTTCGACCGGCTCGGCCGGCGGTTCCGGTCTCCGCCGGACCTCGGGGGTGGCCGTGGTCGGCTGGGGGGTCGCCCTGCCCGACAACGCCGTCACCAACGCCGACCTGGAGGCCCGCCTCGACACCAGCGACCGCTGGATCACCGAGCGCACCGGCATACGTGAGCGGCGCATCGGCGGCACCACCGGTCAGCTCGCCACCGCCGCAGCCCGCCAGGCACTGGTAGCGGCCGACGCCAGCCCGGCCTCGATCGAGCTGCTGGTGCTGGCCACCTCGACGCCTGACCAGCAGATCCCGGCCACGGCATCGGCGGTGCAGGACGCCCTGGGCCTGCGCTGCGGGGCCTTCGACGTCAACGCCGCGTGTTCCGGCTTCGTCTACGGCCTGGTGGCCGGGGCCGGCATGGCCGGCGTGGGGGCCCGCAGGGTCCTCGTCGTGGGGGCCGACGTCATGAGCCGCATCACCGACCAGGACGACCGCGGCACGGCGGTGCTGTTCGGTGACGGCGCCGGGGCAGTGGTGCTCGACGCCGTCGAAGGCCCCGGTCAGCTGCTCGGGTGGGACCTCGGCTCCGACGGGAGCCTGCGCCACCTGTTGCAGGCCGACGTGGGCGGCTACGTCCGCATGGAAGGCAAGGAGGTGTTCCGCCGGGCGGTGCGCGTGATGGTCGAGTCGTCCGAGGCGGCGCTGGCCCGAGCCGGGCTCACCCTCGCCGACGTCGATCTGCTCGTGCCGCACCAGGCGAACACCCGCATCATCTCCGCCGCGTGCGAGCGCCTGGGCATCCCCATGGAGCGCACCGCCATGGTGCTGCACCGCACCGGCAACACCTCGGCGGCGTCGATCCCCCTCGCCCTCGGCGACGCCGCCCAGTCGGGACGACTGGCCAAGGGCGACATCGTGCTGCTCGTCGGCTTCGGCGCCGGGATGTCGTGGGCCAGCACGGTCCTACGATGGGGCCCGTGAGCAGCCCTCCCCCTCGTCCGGAGCAGACCGCCGCCGGTGGGCGGGTCGTCCTGGTGACCGGTGGGAACCGGGGCATCGGGCTGGCCTGCGCCCGGCGCTTCGCCGACGCCGGAGACCGGGTGGCCGTCACCTTCCGCTCGAAGCCACCCGACGACGACCGCCTCTTGGCCCTGAGCTGCGACGTGAGCTCGACCAAGGAGGTCGACGCCGCCTTCGAGGAGATCGAGAGCCACTGGGGGCCGGTCGAGGTGCTCGTGTCGAACGCCGGCATGACCAGGGACGGGTTGCTCATGCGCATGAGCGAGGACGCCTTCACCGAGGTCGTCGACACCAACCTGGTGGGCGCCTACCGGGTGGCTCGGCGGGCCACCGGCCCCATGCTCCGCGCTCGGCGGGGTCGGATGATCTTCATGTCCTCGGTGGTGGCGCTGAGCGGGGCCCCGGGTCAGGTCAACTACGCCGCCTCCAAGGCCGGCCTCGTCGGTCTGGCCCGGTCACTCGCACGCGAGCTGGCGTCTCGTGGGATCACCGTCAACGTGGTGAGCCCCGGGCCGGTGGAGACCGACATGACGGCGGTGCTCTCCGACGCCCGCCAGGCCGAGTTGCTCGCCGCCGTGCCCCTCGGGCGCTTCGCCTCGCCGTCCGAGGTGGCCGCTACCGTCAGCTTCCTGGCCTCTCCCGAGGCGTCCTACGTCACCGGCGCGGTGTTGCCGGTCGACGGCGGCCTCGGGATGGGCCATTGACCGTTTCCACCATCGTCGGCACCGCCGATGCCGAGCAAGGAGAGCACCATGGCCGATGACCCCTTCGAGACGTTCCGGGAATGCACCGTCGAGGTGCTCCAGGTCACACCCGAGCAGGTGACGATGGACGCCAGTTTCGCCGACGACCTCGACGCCGACAGCCTCGATCTGGTGGAGCTGGTCATGGCCCTCGAGGAGGCGTTCGACATCGAGGTGCCCGAGGAGGACCTCGAGGGCATCGCCACCGTCGGCCAGGCGTTCAAGATGGTCGAGGCGAAGTTGGCATGACTCGAGTCCTGTCGCCGATGCCCACCGACGCTGATCTCGATCGGGAACGGCCATGAGGGGCCGGCGGGTCGCGGTCACCGGCATCGGCGTCGTCGCGTCGTGCGGCATGGGTGCCGACGCCTTCTGGGACGGCTTGCTGGCCGAGCCCCCGGACGGTCCCCGCCGCATGGACGACTTCGACCCGGGGGCATGGTTCTCCACCAAAGAGGCCCGGCGCATCGACCGCTTCGCCCAGTTCGCAGTGGCTGCCGCCGCCATGGCCCTCGACGACGCCGGCCCGGTGGGCGCCGATCCCGACCGCAGCGGCGTCATCATCGGCAGCGGCGTGGGCGGGCTCGAGACCCTGGAGAAGCAGATCGTCATCTGCCACACCAAGGGCCCCGATCGGGTCTCGCCGTTCCTGGTGCCGATGATGATGGCGAACCGGGGCGCGGCCAGCGTCTCCATGCGCTTCGGCTGGCGCGGCCCGTGCGAGACGCCGGTCACCGCCTGCGCTGCCGGGACCCACGCCATCGGCAACGCCGCCCGGCTGGTGGCGTCAGGGATGCTCGACGCCGCCCTCACCGGCGGCTCCGAGGCCGCGCTCACCCCCACTGGGATCGCCGGGTTCACCAACATGACCGCCCTGTCGAGCTCGGGGGTCTCCCGGCCCTTCGACGTCCGGCGCGACGGCTTCGTCATCGCCGAAGGCGGCGCCGTGGTGGTGCTCGAGGCGCTCGATGCCGCCCGGGCCCGGGGCGCCCGCATCTACGGCGAGGTGCTCGGCGCCGCCAGCACGGCCGACGCCTACCACATCACCGCACCCGAGCCCGACGGCGGTGGGGCGGTGCGCTGCATGGAGCTGGCCCTGGCCGACGCCGAGCTCGGCGTCTCGGAGATCCGCCAGATCAACGGCCACGGCACCGCCACACCCCTCAACGACGCCGCCGAGGCGGCAGCCATCGCCAAGGTCTTCGGGACGCCGGGGCCGCCGGTGACGTCGACCAAGGGGGTCACCGGCCACGCCCTCGGGGCGGCCGGAGCGTTGGAGGCGGTGGCCGTGCTGCTGTCGATCGACCGGCGGCTGATCCCTCCCACGGCCGGACTCGACCATGTCGATCCCGACGTCAGCCTCGACCTCGTGCGGGGTGAGCCCCGTCCGTGGGAGCCCGGTCCCACGCTGTCGAACAGCTTCGGCTTCGGCGGCCACAACGGTTGCCTGGTCATCGCCCCGGTCGAAGACTGAGCGGCCTCGGGGCCTCGGCTCCTCGCTGCCTGGCGGCGCTCAGCAGTCGTCGATCAGCACGAACAGCAACCCGACCTCGCACGCCAGGGACCCATTGACGGTGGCTCTGCCGGTGCCCTTGCCGGCCCGGGTCGACAGCCGGCTGAGCTCCACTTCGAGGTGGAGGGTGTCGCCGGGCTCCACCAGGCGGCGGAACCGGGCGGCGTCGATGCCGCCGAACAGCGGCAGCTTGCCGGCGGAGCGCTGGTCGGCGAGCACCGCGCACGCGCCGACCTGAGCCAGTGATTCCACCATCAGCACGCCCGGAAGGGTGGGGCGACCGGGGAAGTGGCCGGCGAAGAAGGTCTCGTCGCCGCTGAGGCGCCAGACCCCTCGGGCCGAGCGGCCGGGCTCGAGCTCGGTGATCTCGTCGACCAGGAGGAACGGTGGCCGGTGGGGCAGCCATTCGGTGGGATCGCTCACGCTTGGAGCGCCTTGCGGACCTTGGCCACCGTGTCCTTGGGAGAGACCTTGTACCAGGCCCCGGCCACGGTCCCCTGCTCGTCGATCAGGAACGCCGAGCGGATGATCCCCTGGTAGCTGCGCCCGTACATGCTCTTGTGGCCCCAGGTGCCGTAGCTGTCGGCGACGACGTGGTCGGGGTCGGACAGCAGCGGGTAGCCGAGGTCGAACTTCTCGTCGAAGCGGGCCTGCTGGGGGGGCAGATCGGGGCTGATGCCGACCACGGTGGCATCGCCCAGGTCGGGCCGTGCGTCGCGCAGGCCGCAGGCCTGCGTCGTGCACCCGGCGGTATCGGCCTTGGGATAGAAGAAGAGCACCACCTTCGACGCCTCGTGGTCGCTGAGGCTCACCTTGTCGCCGTGCTGGTCCAGCAACGTGAAGTCGGGCGCCTTGTCACCTGGTTTCAGCGGCATGCGATCACCGTAGGCGGCGGGCGAGGAGTGGGGCAGGTCGACGGGCCCGACACCGGCTACAAGCAGGCTCCTTGCCGGCGGCGATGGCCTTCAGCTTGGCCCCTCACGTGAGTCGACGGCGGTCTCGCTGTCAAGCGAAGGGTCAGTGCTGCAGCGTGTCGTCGGTGCGATCGGCCTCCACCAGCACGCCCCGCTCACCCCTCGGCGCCCCGTCACCGAGGACCGGCAACGGCGCTTCGACCTTGCTGTGGCCACGGTGGGCGGCGGTGGCGACGGCGTGGTAGCGCTCGGCCAGCTCGGCGAACTCCGGGACGTGGTAAACGCGCCCGTCCACGATGGGGCCCCGGCGGCCCTCCAGCACGGCGATGACGTCCTCACCGGAGAGGGTCTTGTAGGTCTCCAGGGCGTGGGCGACGGCGAGCACCGGCGTCCGGTTCTCCACGAGCACCACCTCGGTGCGGCCGAGCAGCTCGGCCAGCTTCTCCTCGATGCGCTCGCCCAGGCTGCCCTTGAGCAGCTCGCGCTCGTGCTCCTCGCTACCGGGCTTGCCGCCACCGCCGCCGATGCCGATCTTGTGAGTGACCCCGTGCGACGCCACGGTGGAGCCCATGCCCCAGTAGCCCTCCATGAGCGTGGCCACGGTGGTGGCGCTGTCGAGGTCACCCGAGACGCCGGAGGAGTTGTCGCCGTCGAAGAAGAGCCGCTCACCGGCGAGGGAGGCGAGGGCGACCATGATGTCGGCCTCGTATTCCGAGCGCCAGTGGGTGAACTGGTCCTCGGGCTTGATGGAGCTCACCATGCCCAGGTAGGTGCCACCCTTCTCGATGGTGGCCAGGTCGATGGTGAGGTGATGGCGCACCCGGTAGGCGACCACGGCGTGGCACGCCTCGTGCACGGCCACGGCGTGGCGCTCCCGCTCGATGTACTCGACGTCCTCCGGGGGCCCGAGCTCCTTGAGCTGCTTGGACTTGAGCACGTCGGGCCAGGTGATGGTCTCCCGGCCGTCTCGGATGGCGGTGATGAGCGCCTCGTTCACCAGGTCCTTGATGGTGGCGCCGGTGGCGTAGGGCGTGATGGTGGCGAGCTTGTCGATCTCGTCGTCGGTGAGGGAGTGGGACACCTTGTCGAAGTACCCGCGGTAGGTGCGCTTGCGACCCTCCTTGGAGGGATAACCGACCTTGTACATCCGGTCGATGCGTCCGGGCCGCAGCATGGCCTCGTCGAGGGCCTCGGGCATGTTGGTGGCCATCATGACCAGGATCCGGTACTTCGGCGGCGGCTTGGGCGTGAGGCCGAGCCACCGCCGGCCGATCCGGTTGAGAAAGCCGCGAGGCTTCTTGAGGCCCGACAGCTCCGAGAGGAGGGCCTGGAGCGTTCCGCCGCCGCCTCCGCCCATCCCCATGATCATCCGGTCGCGAACCCGAGCCGGCCCGTCGCCGCCCGACGAGGGAGCGAGGCCGGTGCGCAGCACCTCGGCCTGCGCTCCCGGCGACAGCCAACGCAGGTGGTCTCCGGCACCGTCGGGTTTGGTCGACCAGGCGCTGGCGCCCGCCGCACCACCGGGCGTACCGGCGAGCGAGCCGCGGTTCCCCAGCGAGTCGGCTTCGTCGAAGAACACGATGACCCCGCCGTAGCGCACCGCCAGCTTTCGGAGCTTGCGGAACAGGCTCTTCACCTTGAGGATGCCCACGCCCATGAACATGTTGACGAAGGCCCCCGGATCGACGAAGACGAACGGCTTACCCGTCTCGCCGGCGACCGCCTCGGCCATGAGCGTCTTGCCCGTTCCCGGAGGGCCCCACAGCAGGATGCCGCCAGGCACGTAGCCGCCCTTCTCCTCGATGCGCTCGGGCGCCTCGAGGAAAACCATGTTCTCCTTCACCCGGTCGACCACGGGGTCCTGGCCCCAGACGTCGCTGAACCGGGTCTTGATGTCGTCGGGGAAGTAGACGTCGATGCCACCCTTGGAGAGGAACCAGAACAGGCCGATGAACTGGAACATCACGAAGAAGAACCCGAACGCCAGCTGCAGGATCAGCGGCAGCACCACGAACGCCCGGGCGGGAAGCTCGAAGAGCGCCGTCGCCGGGTCGACGTCGAACAGGGCTCCGAGGACGACGCTGAGCAGCGCCAGGAAGACCAGCACCTTCAGCGCCCGGGCGACCCGGAAGCGGTTCCAGTCGTTCATCCGCTCGGCCCGGCGCTCGAAGCGGCCGAACACGCCCTGCGACCACGCCCGGTGGTAGGCGGCCGAGTGCTCGCTGATGAAGTAGTGGAGCTGGCGCGCCAGCTCCACGCCCATGAGCGCCAGCACCCACCACTTGGCGGCCACGGTCTGGTTGACCGCGTCCTCGAAGGGGACCAGCGGGTTGTCGGCCATGGCCGACCAGACGAAGAACAGCAGGAGCAGGCTCAGCAGCAGCAGGAACTTGACCCGGTCCCAGGCCGCCAACGGCTTGCGGGTCCGGCGCTCATCCCGATCGGCGGCCTCGTGGTCGGGTGGCGGCTGCGGCCCGGTGTCGTGGTCGGGCCAGGCCAGGGCTCCCGGTTGCGGCGCACCGTCGGACGGGTTGGTCATGTCACGCTTCCTCGATGGTCCATGAGCCGGCGATCTCGTCGATGGTCGCCCGGTGCTCGCTGTAGCAGGCGCGCGAGCAGCCGACGACGAACAGGTACAGGATACGGTTCGTACCGTCGACCAGAGCGGTCTGGTCGATGATGGCGATCTCCCCCGACGGGGTGTCGAAGGCGACCTTCATCCGCACGCCGTGCTGGCCTCCCGGAAGGGTGACGTCCTCCTCGGAGAGCACCTCGACGGGACCCTGGGGGTCGTCCCGGTTGACCTGCACCGGATCGAAGCCGAGGTGGGCCGAGCGCAGCGATGCCACGTCGATCGACTCCCGCTCGGCTTCGGTCAGCACCTGGATGCGGGCTATGCCGTGAGGGTCGGGTGTGGCGTTGACGAAGAGGTTGGCGAGTGACGGCTCCTCGCTGCCGTCGAAGCCCCGCACCCAGGTGGTGGCCAGCTTGCGCTGGCGCTCCAGGGTGTCGAGCTCGATCGCCGGGCTGGAGAAGAACTGGCTCTCGTCGAACAGCGCCCAGTCCTCGTCGATCTTGAAGTAGGCGTTGAACTCGTCGTTCTTGACGTACTGGAAGCCCGACCCACTGCAGGCCCCGAGCACCAGGGCCACCGCCACCGCCATGGCCCCCCGACCGATGCCGGGGGCGCGGGACTGGGCCATGCGCCATTCTCCCTCACCGGCGAGCCCCCTGCACCGCAGCAGCGGTGCGAGGGCGCAGCCTCACACGTAGCCGTCCCCGTCACCCATCGGCGGTTCGTCGGTGAGGTGGACGGCGGCCTCCTCGGCGCTCAGGTCGCCGACGCGTTCGGTGGCCACGTCACGGGTGGTGGGGTCGCCGGCGGCGAGATCATCGGCGTCGAGCTGTTCGGTGGCGGGCCCTCCTCCGACGGCCCGCGCCACCGTCTCCTTGGTCAGGTCGGGACCCAGCTCCGCCTCCGGCTCGACCAGGTGGCCGACCGGCTCATCACGGAGCTCCTGCTCCCAGACCTCGGGCTCCTCGCGCTGCACCCGCTCCTCGAGAGGCTCGTCGGTCTGTTGGCCCCGCACGGTCAGCTCGTCGTCGAACACCGCAAGCGGCTCGTCGGGCGGGTACTCCGGCGGCAGCTTGTCGTCGTCGAGCAGCTCGGAGAGGTTCGCGTCGTCGGGCATGGCCGCTCCTGTACCCCACACTCCGCACCGCACCACCCCACGCCGGCCGCGCTGGTGGAGAGGACCCCGGCACCTACGATGAGGAGGTGCCCGGCCTGGGCACCTCGCCGGAAGGTGGAGCACCCGCATGACCGTGGTGTACGTGGGCCTTTTCTTCGCCGTCCTCGGGCTCGTGGCGGCAGTTCTGGTCCTGAGCTCTCGTGACCACCGGCAGCGCCTCATCTCGTACGCCCCGGTGGGGGCACTGGTCAGCGCCGACGACACCGCTGCCGAGGCCCAGGCCAAGCTGGCCCAGTACCGCACCACGCTGGAGGCGGCCCGCATCCTGCAGGTCCTGCTGGTGAGAGACCAGGCCGTCTACTTCCTCACCGACCAGGAGCGCCAGGACATCTCGGCGTGGCTCGAGGCCTTCTACGGCAAGGAGCCGTCGTGAAGCAGCTCCCGGCGCCCACCACCGCGCCCAAGGTGCTGCTCGCCCTGCTCGCCGTGGTGGGCATCACGGTGGCCGTGGTGCTGTCGATCCAGTTCTTCATGGGATGGCGTGCCACCCCGGTCGACATGATCGGGCTGCACTACACGGGTGGCCCGTTCGAGGGCCAGCGCTTCGTCGGCATCGTCGAACCCGGCTCCGGCAACCGCTTCCTCGGCTTGCAGGACCAGCTCGCGCTGCTCCCGGTCACCCAACGCGACTACACCGCCTCCGACGACGAAGGTGCCGACGGGCCGCCGATCGTCGCCCCTGCCCGGGGAGGCGTCGACATGAAGTTCGACGTGGGTGCCTACTTCACCCTCAACACGACCGCCGACGTGGCCAGGCGCTTCTACGAGCGGGTGTGCATCAAGTTCGAGTGCGACTCCGACGACGGCTGGAACGCCATGCTCAAGGTGAACTTCCGCCGCCCGATCGAGCAGGCCATCCAGCAGTCGATTCGCGACTACACCGTCAACGAGCTCTACGCCGGGGTCCCCGAAGGAGGCGCGGCCACCGACGAGGAGGCGACGGCCATCCTCGAGCGCGTGCAGGACCAGATCTCCGCCGACCTCAAGGAGAACATCAACACCGTGCTCGGCGGTGACTTCTTCTGCGGGCCGACGTTCGACCGGGGAGTGGGGGCCTGCCCCGACTTCGAGTTCCAGATCACCAGCGCCACGCCGATCAGCGAGGCGGTGCGCAACGCCTTCAACGACAACGCCGCCAGCAAGCAGGCGGTGGTGACCGCACGCAACAACGCCGAGGCGGCGCTGGCCGAGGCCGAGGGCAACCGGGCGTCCCAGGAGGCCGTGCAGGCGTCGCTCACCCCGGAGTACCTGAGGCTCCGAGAGATCGAGGCGCTGAACCACTGCGCCGAGAACCCGAACTGCACGGTGGTGTTCACCAATGGCAGCACCGGCGTCAACGTCCAGACCGGCTCACCGGGCTGACGCCGGACGCCGTCTCAGCCGGCGTCGACGGCGCGGCGCAGGGCGGCCACGAAGGTGGCGGCGCCTTCGGGGCCGGCGCCGTCGAGCACCGAGCGCAGCAGCGCCGAGGCCACCACCACCCCGTCGGCGTCGGCGCAGACCTCGACGGCCTGCTCGGGAGTGGAGATGCCGAAGCCGATCAGGATGGGCTTGTCGGTGGCGCCCTTCAGCCGACGAGCCAGCACGCCGGCCGAGTCGGCCAGGCTGGAGCGCTCGCCGGTGACGCCCATGCGGCTCACCCCGTAGACGAAGCCCCGGGACCGCTCGGCGATGCGCGCCAGGCGGTCGTCGGGCGTGACCGGCGCCGCCAGCAGCACCGAGGCGACCCCGGCGGACGCCGACTCCCGCTCCCAGTCACCCGACTCCTCCAGGGGCAGGTCGGGCAGGATGGCCCCGCTCACCCCGGCGGCGGCGAGGGAGCGGGCGAAACGCAGGTCGCCCATGCGGAAAGCCAGGTTGTAGTAGGTCATCGCCACCACCGGCACGCCCACGTCGACCCGGGCCAGCTCGGCGAGGATGGACCCCGGGGTCGTGCCCCGAGCCAGGGCCCGCACCGACGCCTCCTGGATCGTCGGGCCGTCCATCACCGGGTCGGAGAAGGGGATCCCGACCTCCACGGCGTCGGCTCCGGCGGCCACCACGGCGTGCACGATGTCGATCCAGTCGTCGCACAGCCCGCCGGTGACGTAGGGCACGAGCAGCTTCGCTCCGTCGGCACGTCGCCGGCGGAGGTGCTCCTCGAGGGGGATCACGACCGGTGGGTGAGCGCCATGACCTGGGCCACGTCCTTGTCGCCCCGGCCGCACAGGTTGACCACCACCGTCGATCCCCGAGGAAGGTCACGACCGGCTTCGCGCACCACCCAGGCGAGGGCGTGGGCAGGCTCCAGCGCCGGGATGATGCCCTCGGTGCGGCTGAGCAGCCGGAACGCCTCGAGCACCTCGGCGTCGACCACGCTCGGGTACTCCGCCCGCCCACCTGCTGCGAGATGGGCGTGCTCGGGCCCGACGCCGGGGTAGTCCAGCCCGGCGGAGATCGACTGCGCCTCGCTCACCTGTCCGTGCTCGTCTTGCAACAGCATGCTCTTGGAGCCGTGGACGACGCCCGGCAGCCCCCGACCGATGGCCGCCCCGCCGGCCGGCTGCACTCCGACGAGGCGGGCCGAGGTGTCGACGAACCCGGCGAAGATGCCGGCGGCGTTGGACCCACCGCCCACGCAGGCCACCACCGCGTCGGGCACTCCCCCGTCGAGCAGCTCGGCGCACTGACGGCGGGCCTCGTCGCCGATCACCCGCTGGAGCTCCCGCACCATCCACGGGTAGGGATGGGGGCCCATCACCGAGCCGAGGCAGAAGTGGGTGGTGGTGACCGACGACACCCAGTCGCGCATGGCCTCGTTGACCGCGTCTTTCAGCGTGCGGGCCCCCGACGACACCGGACGCACCTCGGCCCCGAGCAGGGTCATGCGAAAGACGTTGTGGGCCTGGCGCTCGACGTCGACCTCGCCCATGTACACCATGCACTCGAACCCGAACAGGGCGGCGGCCGTGGCGGTGGCGACCCCGTGTTGGCCGGCGCCGGTCTCGGCCACCAGCCGGCGCTTGCCCATGCGCCGGCACAGCAGCGCCTGGCCGAGCACGTTGTTGATCTTGTGCGAGCCGGTGTGGTTGAGCTCGTCGCGCTTGAGCAGCACCCGCACCCCGAGGCGCTCCGACAGGTTGGCCGCCTCGGTCAGCGGGGACGGACGGCCGGCGTAGTCGCGCAGCAGCCCGTCGAGCTCGGCCCGGAAGCCGGGGTCGGCCCACGCCGAGCGGAACGCCGACTCCAGCTCCAGGCAGGCCGGTACCAGCGCCTCGGGCAGGAACCGTCCCCCGAACTCTCCGAAGCGCCCGTCGGGGGTGGGCTCTGCCATGCTCATGCGTCGTCCTGCCAGTCGTAGGGGGCGTCGTCGTCTGCCTCCCAGCCGGAGGGGCCGGCGGCCTTGGCCGAGGAGATGAACGCTCGCACCAGGCGGGGATCCTTGCGCCCGGGCTCCGACTCGACGCCGGTGGCCACGTCGACGCCGAAGGGGTGCACCAGGGCGATGGCCTCGGCCACGTTGCCCGGGTGCAGGCCGCCGGCGAGCACCAGCCGCAGCCCCGAAGGCACGTCCTCCGCCAGCGACCAGTCGAACACCTTCCCCGTGCCCGGGTTGGCGCTGTCGACCAGCACCATGTCGGCGCCGTGCTCGCCGGCCCGGGCGATGCCGGGATCGCCGGCGGCGAACGCCTTGATCACCACGGGGACCCGGGCCTTCACCCACTGGGTCTGCGGCGGACGCTCGCGCCCGTGCAGCTGGGCGGCACGCAACCCCGAGGAGCTCACGATCTCGACCACCCGCTCCGGCGCCTCGTCGCGGAAGACCCCGACAGTGAGCACCTCGGGAGGCAGGCGGCGCACGATGTCGCGCACGAGCTGGGCGGCGATCTGGCGGGGCGACGGAGCGAAGACGAACCCGACGGCGTCGGCCCCCATGGCCACGGCCAGAAGGGCGTCCTCCTCGCTGGTCGTGCCACACACCTTGACGAAGGTCATGCCCGCACGATCCCGTGGCGCAGCGATCTCACGGCGGCCCCCGGGTCGGCGCTGGTGACCAGCCACTCTCCCACCAGCACGGCGTCGTAGCCGGCGTCTCCCAGGCGGGCCACGTCGTGGGGCCCTCCGATCCCCGACTCGGCGACGCGCACCACGTCGGGCGGCAACCGAGTCGCCAGCCGCTGCGCCCGGTCGGCGTCGACGACGAAGGTGGTCAGGTCCCGCTGGTTCACCCCCACCAGGGTGGCGCCGGCGGCAAGGGCACGGCCGACCTCCGCCTCGTCGTGCACCTCCACCAGGGCGTCGAGGCCGACCTCGCCGGCAAGGGCCACGAGCGCGGGCAACTCGTCGTCGCCGAGGGCGGCCACGATCAACAACACGGCGTCGGCGCCCATCAGCCGGGCATCGACAACGTCGCGGCGATCGACCGTGAAGTCCTTGCGCAGCACCGGCAGCGACGTGGCCGCCCTGGCGTCGGCCAGGTCGGACGGGGAACCACCGAAGAACTCGACGTCGGTGAGCACCGACAACGCCGCAGCCCCACCCGCTTGGTAGCTCCGGGCCACGTCGGCCGCCACGAGCCCCGGCGCCAGCTCTCCCCGCGACGGGGAGCGGCGTTTTATCTCGGCGATGACGGCCACGCCGTCGTCGCCGCGCAGGGCGGCGGCGAAGGGACGAGCGGGCGGCGCCTCCGCCGCTGCCTCGAGCAGCGACGTGAACGACCGGTCATCGGAGGCGGCGGCGGCGCGGTGGGCGGCCACGATGCCGTCGAGGTACCTGGCCACGCCGGGAGCCTACCGACGGCACCCACCATCGTCGTCGTGGCCCCATGGGCGAGACCACGTGGTGATGGAGCTGTGGTGCCCGGGCCCACGAGGTCTCCCGCATCGAGCGTCGTTGACGGCACGACGCTCAGTCGTCCCTGCTGGCGCGAGACAGCGCCAGGAGCGGGATCACCACGAAGCCGAGGCACGCCACCACGAACGCGGCCACGGCGAGGCCCAGCAGGGCGACCGAACCCACCACCATGGCGACCGCCACCAGGCCGACCGAGACGGCGAAGCTCACCACCGGGAGCAGGGTGAGCGCCCGGGTGAGGGTCGACTCCATCACCGGGTCGTGGCGGTAGGGGACGTCGGGGAGGTCGCGGGGGTCGACGTCGTCGTCGGTGCCGGTGTCGAACGGGCGGAAACCGGTGGGCGCCTCGGCATGGGGACCACCGGTGAGCTCCCGGTCGTAGTTCCGGCGCTTGACCTCGTCGCCGAGCACGTCCCATGCCTGGTTGAGCGCCCGCATCTGCCGCTCGGCGGCCAGCCGCGCCTCGTCGTCGGCGGCGACGAAGTAGTCGGGGTGGTGCAGGCGCGCCTGGCGGACGTACGCCCGGCGGATGTCGGCCGGCGAGGCCGTGGCCTCCACCCCGAGCACCTCGTAGTGCGACACCGGGTCAGCCCTCGCGAACCGGTGGGCCGGTGGTGGCGGTGCTCGCGGTGCTCGGGGGCGGTGGCTCGACGCACTCCGGGGGCGACAGGGGGAAGGTCTGGTCGGGCGCCAAGGTGACGATCAGGCCGTGCGCTCCGGCCACGCGGCACACCAGGACGAACGTCGCCTGGCCGCTGTCGTCGGTGGTCGCCGACAGGGACGAGTCGGCTTCCCATCCCGACGAAGCGGCGAGGACGACGACGGCCCCCGCCCTGGGCACGCTGCGCACCACCCCCTGGGCGTCGACCAGGCGCTCGGCGACGCGTACCACCACGCTGGTGCGCTCGCCCACCGACGGCGGGTCGGGGGCCACGGCGACGTCGACCAGGGCTCCGGGGAAGGCGTCGGCGCGCAGGAGCACCTCGGCGGTGCCGGTGCCGGCGACGAAGACCAGCTGGGCGTCGACCACGGCGATGTCGGGCTGGCGCCAGGCTCGGATGCGGTAGCGGCCGCCGAGCACGTCGACCGCCCGCCAGGAGCCGTCAGGGCCGGTGAGGACCTCCAGAGAGGCGGCGGCGTCGCCGACCAGGCGCTCGAGGCGCACGGTGGCGCCCTCGACCGGCCCGTCGGGGCCGTCCACCCGCCCGGCGATGGTCGCCGTGCCCGGTCCGACGACCACCGCGGAGGTGGTGGTGGTCCCCTCCACCGGCGCCAACGGCACGCCGCTGGAGTCGATGGACAGCGACGTGGTGGTGGGCGCCGTGGAGACGGTGGTGGACGGGGCCGGCAGGGGCTCCGGGGCGCTGCCCGACCAGCAGCCACCGGCGATCATCGCCACCGTGACCATCGGTGCCAGCCGACGGGAGATCACCGGACCAGCGGGAGCACCTCGACGGTGGCCGGCACCTCGGCGCCCGGCCAGCGCAGCGTCACCTCGGCCGGGGGCTCGACGCCGCGCTGCACGTAGGCGAGCGCCACCGGTGCCCGGCGCTCGAGCGACTCGCCCACGCTGGTGAGGGCCCCGACCACCTTGGCGCCGGCGACCACCTCGGCGCCCACCGGAGGGACCACGTTGGTGGCGACCACCACTCCCCGCAGGCGCCGGGGCACGTTGCCCCCCCTCGAGTCGATGCGGGCCACCAGCTCCTGGCCGGTGTAGCAGCCCTTGGTGAAGCTCACCGAGCGCTCGACCACGCCGGCCGACTCCGGAATCGTCGACTCGTCGAGCTCGGCGCCCATCCGCGGCACACCGGCTTCGATGCGCAGCGCCTCGTAGGCGTCGCCGTCCACCAACAGCGCCCCCTCCGGCGCCTCCACGTCGGGACCGAGCAGGTCGAAGCCGGGTACCCCCGGGGTCTCGGGGACCACCCGCCAGGCTCCCGGGCCCGGTGGCGCCACGGAGGCACTGGCGTCGCCGCGCACGGCCACCACGCGCCAGTCGAGGAGAGCGATCTCGCAGCGGACCCGCAGCTTGAACCGCCCGAGGCGGTCCATCACGGCCTGGCCCCACCCGGCGTCGGTGTCGAGCACGACCTCGTCGTCGGCCGTCCGGGTCAGGCGCAAGAAGGCGTCGACCTTGCCCTGGGGTGCCAGCAGCAGCGAGAACGCCGAGTCGCCCACGGCCGTGGCGACCACGTCCTGGCTGAGCTGGCCCTGGAGGAACGACACGGCGTCGGGGCCCGCCACCCGTACCACGTCACGGGCCACGGCGACCGCGGCCAGTCCCCGGCGCAGGGCGATGGCGTGGTCGGTGGCGACCATCAGCGGGCGCCTCCGTCCCCGGCAGCGAGGCGGGCCGAGGTCAGGGCGCGGGCGGCGGTGACGGCGGCGAGCAGGGCGGCCGCCTTGTTGCGGCACTCCTTGTCCTCGGCCGCCGGGTCGCTGTCGGCCACGATCCCAGCGCCGGCCTGCACCGACGCCCGCGACCCGCGCACGACCATGGTGCGGATGGCGATGGCGGTGTCGAGGTTGCCGGAGAAGTCGAGGTAGCCCACGATGCCGGCGTAGGGGCCCCGCTTGGTCGGCTCCAGGTCGTCGATGATCTCCATCGCCCGAACCTTGGGCGCACCCGACATGGTGCCGGCCGGCAGCGTGGCCCGCAGCAGATCGACCGGCCCCAAGCCCGGCCGTAGCCGCCCCGAGACCTGCGACGTCAGGTGCATCACGTGGCTGTAGCGCTCCAGCACCATCAGCTCCTCGACCTCGACGCTGCCCCAGGTGGCCACCCGGCCCACGTCGTTGCGGGCAAGATCGACCAGCATGATGTGCTCGGCGACCTCCTTGGGGTGCTCGCGCAGCTCGGCGGCCAGGCGGCGGTCGTCGGCGTCGGTGGCTCCCCGGCGACGGGTGCCGGCGATGGGCCGGGAGACGATGCGGCCGTCGAGGAGCTGCACCATGCGTTCGGGGGACGAGCCGACGATGGTGACCTCGGGGTGGCGCAGGAAGTACATGTAGGGGCTGGGGTTCATCTGGCGCAGCACCCGGTACACGTCGAAGGGGTCGGCGCCGAGATCCAGGTCGAAGCGCTGCGAGAGCACGACCTGGAAGATGTCGCCGTCGAGGATGTGCTCCTTGGCGATCTCCACCGCCTTGCAGAACGCGTCGCTCCCCATGGTGGAGCTGACCTCGGGCATGGCGAGCGACGGCTCGGGCGGGTCGACCACCGCCTCCGAGGCGCTACGGGCGCCGTCGACCGCCATGGCCTCCACACGGGCGACGGCGCCGTCGTAGGCCTCGTCGAGATCGGCGTCGGAGGCATCCGGGGCGATGATCACGTTGTCGATGAAGGTCACCCGCTGGCGCCAGTGGTCGAACACCGCCAGCTGGCCGATGACGCTGAGCAGCGAGTCGGGCACGCCCTGGTCGTCGGGCGGCGCGTGGGGCAGGTGCTCGACCTCCCGGACGACGTCGTAGCCGAGGTAGCCCATGACACCTCCGTGGAGGGGGGGGAGCTCCGGCAACGACGGCGAGCGGTAGGCGGCGAGGATCGCCTCCAGGGCGGCCAGCACGCCGCGGTCGAGGGGGACCGACGCCGGCAGGGTGCCCTCGAGCTCGATGTGCCCCGACCGGGCCACGAGGGTCGCCAACGGGTTGCGCCCCACGAAGGAGAAGCGAGACCAGCGAGAGCCCTGCTCCACCGACTCGAGCAGGAACCCGGGGCCGTCGCCGACCACCCGGGCGAACGCCGCCACCGGCGTGATCAGGTCACCGAGCACCTCGCGCCACACCGGGACGACGCTGTGGTGGCGGGCGAGGGCCTTGAACTCGTCCCGGCTGGGGCGCACCACGCCAGCCTCCGTGCCGTCAGCGGTCGCCGAAGCGGCGGGTGAAACAGGTGCGGTCGCCGGTGTGGCAGGCGCCGCGCCCCTCCTGCTCCACCACGAACAGCAGCGTGTCGCCGTCGCAGTCGTAGTACGCCCGGCGGATCCACTGACGGTCGCCCGAGGTCTCGCCCTTGGCCCACTCCTCCCGGCGGGACCGGCTCCAGAACACCGTGCGCCCGGTCTCGAGGCTGCGGCGTAGCGTGGCGGCGTTCATCCACGCCAGCATGAGCACGTCGCCGGTGGCGTCGTCCTGCACGATGGCGGGGACCAGGCCGTTGGCGTCGTAGCGGACGGCGTCGAGGTCGGCGTCGCTGGCGGAGATGGGCGTGGCCACGGGCATCGCAGGCATCGTACCCATCGACCTCCGCCGTCCGAGGACAGTTCCCGGCGGGCGCCAGCCTTCTAGGAGGCTGGGCGGACGGGGACCCCGGCGGTGGCGAGCGCCGCCTTGGCCTCGGCCACGGTGTGCTCGCCGAAGTGGAAGATCGACGCCGCCAGGACGGCATCGGCGCCGCCCACGGTGACGCCTTCGACCAGGTGGCTGAGATGGCCGACGCCGCCGCTGGCGATCACCGGCAGGCCGCAGGCGTCGGTGACCGCCCGGGTCAGGGCGAGGTCGAAGCCGTCGCGGGTCCCGTCGCGGTCCATCGAGGTGAGCAGGATCTCGCCGGCGCCGAGGCGCTCGACCTCGGTCGCCCACGAGACGGCATCGAGCCCGGTCGGCTTGCGCCCGCCGTGGGTGTAGACCTCGTAGCCACCGGGCGATCGCCGGGCGTCGATGGCCACGACCACGCACTGGGCACCGAACTCCGCCGCCAGCTCCCCGATCAGCTCCGGCCGGCTGACGGCGGCGGTGTTGATGCCCACCTTGTCGGCACCGGCGCGCAGGAGCCGCCGGGCATCGTCGACGGAGCGCACGCCACCGCCCACGGTGAGGGGGATGAAGACCCGCTCGGCAGTGCGCGCCACCACGTCGGCCATGGTCTGGCGGTTGCCCGACGACGCGGTGATGTCGAGGAACACCACCTCGTCGGCACCCTGCTCGTCGTAGCGGGCGGCCAGCTCCACCGGGTCACCGGCGTCGCGCAACCCGACGAAGTTCACGCCCTTGACCACCCGCCCGCCGCCCTCGGCCGTCCCGGCGTCGACGTCGAGGCAGGGAATGACCCGGGCGCTGCGCACGAGCCCGACCTTACGCCTCAGAACCGGTCCCTCAGGCCATCGACACCAGGTCGAGGAGGTCGTCGCTCCAGTGGTCGAGCGTGCCCTCGGGCATGAGCAGGACCCGTTGGGGGGCGAGCTCCCGCACGAACTCCGGATCGTGGCTCACCAGGACCATGGCGCCGCCCCAACCGGCGAGGGCGCCGGCGACCGCCGTGCGTGACGGGGGGTCGAGGTTGTTGGTCGGCTCGTCGAGCAGGAGGAGGTTGTGGCGGCCGGCGGTGAGCTGGGCCAGGGCCAGCTTGGTCTTCTCGCCGCCCGACAGGGTGCTGGCGTCCTGGAACGCCATGTCGCCGGGCAGCCCGAACATGCCGAGGAGCGCCCGCAGCTCGCCGAGGGGGAGGTCGGCCTGCTCCCGGACGTGGCTGAGGAGGTCCTTGCCGGCCACGATGCCCTCGTGCTCCTGGGCGTAGTAGCCCACCGACACGCCGTTGCCGAGTCGCCACGAGCCGGCGTCGGCCTCGGCCTCGCCGGCGAGGACCCGCAGCAGGCTGGTCTTGCCGGCGCCGTTGAGGCCCATGATCATCAGGCGCTCACCCCGGCCGAGGTCGAAGGAGACGTCGTCGAAGATCGGCGGCCCGCCGTAGGACTTCGCCATCCCCTCCACCTCGAGGACCACCCGAGGGGCCCGAGGAGGGGCGGGCAGGCGCAGCGACAGCGTGCGCTCCCGCTGCGGGCCGCTGATCGCCGAGTCGCGCAGGCGCGAGACGCGGTGGTCGATCGACTTGGCGGTGCGCGCCCGCCGCTGGGTCTGGCCCCGCATGGAGTCGGCCAGGGTCGACAGCCGCTTGATCTCCCCGGCCTGGGCGGCCGCCACCTTGGTCAGGCGGACCTCGTCGGCCTCCCGGGAGCGGCGGTACTGCGAGTACGTGCCCTTGTACTCGACGATGCGACCGTCGTCGAGGTGCAGCACCCGGGTGATGGCCTCGTCGAGGAGGCCGAGGTCGTGGCTGACCACCAACAGCGCCCCCCGGTACGACGCCAGGAAGCCCATCAGCCACATCTTGGCGTCGGTGTCGAGGTGGTTGGTCGGCTCGTCGAGGAGCAACAGGTCGCTGCCGGCGAAGAGGATGCGGGCCAGGTCCACCCGGCGGCGCTCACCCCCCGAGAGCACGGCCAACGGAAGGTCGACACGGTCGGCGGGAAGGCCCAGCCCGGCGGCGATGCGGCGGACCTCGGCCTCGGCCGCCCAGCCGCCCGCCAGCTCGAAGGCGTCGACAGCGCGGGCGTGGCGGGCCACGTTGGCCTCCGAGGGGTCCTCCTCGAGGGCCAGCCGCCGCTTCTCGATGGTGATGGCCAGCTGGTCGAGCCCTCGACCCGAGAGCACGTGGTCGAGGGCGGTGATCCCCGCCCCGGTGGTGGTGGCCGCCGTGCGAGGGTCCTGGGACAGGTACCCGAGTGCGCCCCGGCGCAGCACGGTCCCGCCGTGGGCAGGGCGGTGGCCGGCCAGCACGCCGAGCATGGTGGTCTTGCCGGCGCCGTTGCGCCCGACCAGGCCGACCTTGTCGCCGTGGGCGACGGTGAACGACGCGTCCACCAGCGTGAGGCGGCCGCCCACCTCCACCGACAGCGAGCGGGCTTGGAGCATGGGCCAAGGGTGCCAGGGAACGGCGGTGCCGACGACACCGGCGTCGCTGCCGGCTACAGGAGCGCCGCCAGCGCCTCCTCGACGGTGAAGGCCCCTTCGTAGAGGGCCTTGCCCACGATGGTGCCGGCCAGCCGCCGGCCGCCGACGTCGAGCGAGGCCAGCGCCCGGAGGTCGTCGAGCGAGCCGACCCCTCCGCTGGCCACCACGTCGACGGAGGTGGCGGCCAGCACCGCCGCCAGCCCGTCGAGGTCGGGCCCCGCCAGGGTGCCGTCACGGTCGATGTCGGTGACGATCAACGCGGCGACGCCCACGCCGTCGAAGCGGCGGGCGGCGTCGAGCACCGACACGCCGGACCCGGAGATCCAGCCCCGCACCGCCACCTCCCCGTCCCGGGCGTCGAGGCCCACGGCGACGGCGCCGGGATGGCGCGCCGCAGCCCGGGCCACCATCGCCGGGTCCTCCATGGCAGCGGTGCCGAGCACCACCCGGGAGACGCCGGCCCGGAGCAGACCGGCGATGGCGGCTTCGTCGCGCACCCCACCGCCGGTCTGGACCCGCACCCCGATGGCGCCCGCCACGGCCGCCACCAGGGCCCGGTTGACGGCCTCGCCGGTGCGGGCGGCGTCGAGGTCGACCATGTGGATCCACGGCGCACCTGCGTCGGCGAAACGGCGGGCGACCGACACCGGATCGTCGCCGTAGACCGTCTCGGCGTCGTAGTTGCCCTGGTGGAGACGCACGAACCGCCCCCCGCGTACGTCGATGGCGGGCAGGAGCTCCATGGGGGAAGTCTCCCAGGTCACCTCGCCACGCCCGTCACCGACCGGCGTCGGGCCCGAGCGAGGCGACGAAGTTGGCCAGGAGGCCAAGCCCGTTGGCCCCCGACTTCTCCGGGTGGAACTGCGTGGCCCACAGAGAGCCTCGCTCGACAGCGGCCACCACCGGCCCGCCGTAGTCGCACGTGGCCACCACGTGGTCGGCCTGCTCGGGCGCGTAGGAGTGGACGAAGTAGACCCAGGTCGGGCGGGCCAGGCCCACGGTCATCGCCGGCTCCCCCACCACGTCGAGCACGTTCCACTGCATCTGCGGGCGCTTGACATCGCCGGGAAGGCGACGAACGGTGCCGGCCAGCGCCCCGAGGCCGGCGACACCCGGGCTCTCGTCGGAGCCCTGGTAGAGCAGCTGCATCCCCACGCAGATCCCGAGGAAGGGCACGCCGGAATCGAGCGCTGCCAGCGCCACCTGGTCGAGGCCGGTGGCGCGCAGCGCCGCCATGCAGGGCCCGAAGGACCCCACCCCGGGCAGCACCACACCGGCGGCATCGGCGACGAGGCCGGCGTCGGCGGTCAGGCGGGCGTCGGCACCGACGTGGACCAGCGCCTTCTGGGCCGAGGCGAGGTTGCCGATGCCGTAGTCGAGGACGGCGACGAGGGGCGGCGTCGGTCCGCCGGCGATCACAGCGAGCCCTTGGTGGAGGGGATCCCGCCCCGTTCGAGACGTACCGCGTCGCGCAGGCACCGGGCGACCCCCTTGGCGGTGGCCTCCAAGATGTGGTGGGTGTTGCGGCCGGCCCGCAGGTGCACGTGCAGGGTGATGCCGGCGTTGGTGGCGAAGGCCTCCCAGAAGTGCTCGGCCAACTGCGGGTCGAAGGGCGGTGAGCCCAGGGCCAGCACCTCGCCGAAAGGCACGTCGTAGGACACGTACGGGCGCCCCGACAGATCGAGGGCCACCTCGACGAGCGCCTCGTCGAGGGGGTAGAGGCCACTGGCGAAGCGGCGCACGCCGGCCTTGTCGCCGAGCGCCTGCGCGAACGCCTCGCCGAGGGTGATGCCCACGTCCTCCACGGTGTGGTGCCCGTCGACCTCGAGGTCGCCCTCGGCGTCGATGGCGAGGTCGAAGCCGCCGTGGCGGCCGAGCTGGGCCAGGAGGTGATCGAAGAACGGCAGGCCGGTGCGCACCGCCACCTCGCCGTCGCCGGCAGGGTCGAGGTCGACCGACAGCTCGATGCGCGTCTCTCGGGTGGCACGCGAGCGGGAGGCCTGCCGGCTCACGCCAGTACCTCGGCCAGCGCCGTCAGGAAGGCGTCGTCCTCGTCGGGCGTGCCCACCGTGACCCGCAGGCACCCGTCGAGGCCCGGCCACGACGAGCAGTCGCGCACCAGCACCCCCCGCTCGACCAGCCCCTGCCAGACCACCGGGCCCGGCAGGCTCACCGGCCGGAACAGCACGAAGTTGGCCGCCGAAGGCCACTGGTGGACGGCCAGCGCATCGAGGCCGGCCACCAGCCGTGTCCGCTCGGCCACCACCTTCGCCACCCGCTCCTCCATGTCGTCGACGAAGCGCAGTGCCAGGCTGCCGGCCAGCTGCTTGAGCGCGTCGAGGTGGTAGGGCAGCGTGACGGCCTCCAGGTCGTCGACCACCCACGCCGGGCCCACCAGGTAACCCAGGCGGGCGGCCGCCATCGACCACGTCTTGGAGAACGTGCGCGTGACCACCAGGGGGCGGTCCTCGTCGACCAGCTCCAACGCCGACCACGGGCTGAACTGGCCGTAGGCCTCGTCGACCACGACGATGCCCCCTCCCAGCCCGGCCACCTCGGCCACCGACCCGGGGTCGTCGAGCATGCCGGTGGGGTTGTTGGGCGAGCACAGGAACGTGAGCGCCGGCGCCACCTCGGCCACCACCCGTCTGACCTCGGTGACGTCGAGGGCAAGGTCGTCGGCCCGCCGGCCGGTCGCCACGGTGGTGCCGGCGATGGCGGGGATGTGCGAGTGCAGCCGGTAGGTGGGCTCGAACACCGCGGCGACGCGGCCTCCCCCGCCGTAGGCCAGGCACAGGGCCTGGATCACCTCGTTGGAGCCGTTGGCCACGTACACCTGGGCGGGATCGACCCCGTGGAGGCCGGCGAGGGCGGAGCGCAGCATCCGGGCCCGGCGATCGGGATAGCGACGCCAGTCGACCCGACCGACCTCGCCGGCCAGGGCATCCACCCATCCCATCGGCGGCGGGAACGGCGACTCGTTGGTGTTGAGGCGCACCGCCACGTCGACCTGGGGCGAGTGGTAGCCCTCCAGGGCGAGCAGGTCGCCACGACGGCCCGGGCGGCCCATCGTCGTTCTGGAGCTCTCCGCCGACGGGCTCACCCCACCGACCGCAGGAGCACCGACTCGGCGTGGGCGGCGAGCCCTTCCGCCTCCGCCAGCGCGGCGACGTGGGGAGCGGCCCGCACGAGTGCGTCCCGGTCGAGCGAGACGACGTGGATGTGCTTGACGAAGTCGTCGACGCGCAGCGCGCTGGAGAAGCGCGCCGAGCCGAAGGTGGGCAGGACGTGGCTCGGACCGGCCAGGTAGTCGCCCACCGATGCCGGGGCCCACGGCCCGAGGAAGACGGCGCCGGCGCTGCGGACCAGGCCGAGGAGGGCCGTAGGGTCGGCGGTCATGAGCTCGAGGTGCTCGGGGGCGATCACGTTGGCCACGGCCATGGCCTGCTCGGGGCCGTCGCACACCACGGCGTAGCCCCCCTCGCCCAGCGTCGACTCGATGTGGCTGCGCCGCGGTGAGGCTTCGACCTGGGCGACGACCTCCTTGGTGACGGCATCGGCGACGGCCTCGTCCCACGTCACCAGCCACGCCAGGCCGTCGGGTCCGTGCTCGGCCTGGACCACGACGTCGACGGCCGCCCACGCCACCGGCACGGAGCCGTCGGCCACCACCACGACCTCCGACGGGCCGGCGAAGGCGGACGGCACGCCGACCACACCGGTGGCCGCCACCTCACGCTTGGCCTGGGCGACACGGTTGCTGCCCGGGCCGACGATGACGTCGACCGGGCGGATCGTCTCCGTGCCGTACGCCATGGCGGCCACCGCCTGCGCTCCGCCGATGCGATACACCTCGTCGACTCCGGCCATCGCCGCCGCCGCCAGGATGCCCGGTGCCACCGTGCCGTCGGGACCCGGGGGCGAGCACAGCACCACCTCGGCGACGCCGGCCACCTTGGCCGGCACGGCGGTCATCAGCACGGTCGACACCAGGGGGGCCAACGCGCTCGGCACGTAGAGCCCGGCCCGGCCGACCGGACGGCGCAGCTCGGAGATCTCGATGCCGTTGCGTCCGTGAACCACGTCCGGTGCCACCGTCGCCTGGTGGTAGGCCAGGATGCTGGCGTAGGCCTCCTCCAGCGCCGAGCGCAGGCGGACGTCGATGGCATCGAGAGCGGCTTCGACCTCCGACGACGGCACGGCCAAGGCATCGAGCGCCACGCCGTCGAAGCGCTCGGTGAAGGACCGCACGGCCGCGTCGCCGGTGGCCCGGACCTCGGCGAGGATGGCCTGCACCTCGGCAATGGGCGGCTCGGCGACGGCCCGTGGCCGGGGCAGCACGCTCGCCAGGTCGCCGTCGAAGCCGCGCAGGTCCAGCCGCTGGAGCATAGGGACGGCGAGCCTACCGCCGCCTCCGACCGCTGCCCGGAGCATTCTTCCGGCCCGCCGTGCTGAAGTGGTGGGATGGACGCCGCCAAGGCCGGACCTCAGCTCTCGTCGGTGGCCACCGCCTTGACCGAGCTGACCACTCGACTCGGTGACCTCGCCGAGGCGCTGGCGCAGACCTCGGGCGACGAGGTGGCCAACGGCCTGTTCGAGGTGGAGCGCGTGCTGCGCACCGCCGGGCGCCGCCTCGACAAGGTGCTCGACGACCTCACCGAGTCCTGATCCGGATCAGCCGCGGCCGTGCCCGCCGGCGCGGCGGTGGTCAGTCCGCAGGCCAGCCGTGCTCCTCCAGCGCGTCGAGCCACTCCTGTTCGGCGTCCGTCAACTGGGGGATGAAGACCCGGGCGCGTAGCCAGGCGGGCCCGTACTGCACCAGGTCGAGAAGCTCTGGACCGAACTGGGGGGCGTCGACGACCACCATCGGCTCCTCGCCGTGGGACAGCCACAGCGGTGGCCCCCCGAGGTCGGGCACCGCCTGCAGTCCATCGGCGCCGGCCGGATGGTCCCCGAGCGCGATCACGTCGGCGGAGGTCACGATGCTCCAGGAGTAGTTGCGCCCGTCGTCGCCCATGGCGAGCCCGTGGGCCGTCGTCCACGGGGGCTGCGGGCAACCGTCGCCAGGTGGGCCGTTCGAGTCATGGATCGGCGAACGGCCGGTGGAGACCACCATGCGACGGATCGAGACCAGCCGGGCCACACCGGCAGACTACACCCGCGCCGCTTGGGACGACCGTAGAGTTTCCTTGGAGCTAAACGCAGATGGGCAATAGTCAGCAAGCACGCAATCGGCGCACCTGGGCCTGCGCGCCACGCACACCGCCCGCCCGTGGAGGATGAGCCGCAGGCCGAGGGCCCCCCGCTCGCCTGCCGGGACCATGGGGTTGAGGTCGCGCTCCACCTTGACCGGGTCGACCTCGTCGGTGAGGCCGAGACGCCGCGCCAGGCGCCCCACGTGGGTGTCGACCGCCAGGCCGGGCAGGCCGAGGCCGACGCTGCGGATCACGTTGGCGGTCTTGCGGCCGACTCCCGGCAGGGCGGTCAGGTCGGCCATCGACGAAGGCACCTCAGCGCCGTGGCGCTCCACCAGGGCCTGCGCCATGCCGATCAGGCTCCGGGTCTTCTGGCGGAAGAACCCGGTCGGGTGGATGAGGACCTCCACGTCCACCGGATCGGCCACCGCCAGGTGCTCGGGGGTCGGGTAGCGCGCGAAGAGCGCCGGGGTCACCGAGTTCACCCGCTCGTCGGTGGTCTGGGCCGAGAGGATGGTGGCGACCAGCAGCTGGAAGACGTTCTCGAACCGCAGGGCGCAGAGCTCGGCGACAGTGCCCGGGTACTCCTCTCGCAACCGGCGGAGCGTCTCTCGGGCCCGTCCTCGCGGCGTCCTCGGTCGCCCAGCCACCCAGCGAGCCTAGGAGGCTGGTGTCGAACACCAGCCTCCCAGAACCGGGGCCGGCAAGCGGATGTCTCGCTAACCTGCGCGCTTGCGCAGCCTGGTCATCAAGCGCCAGCTCGACACCGACGACGTCGCCGCCGTGCACGAGCTCCTGGCCATCGCCGAGCGAGCCGACGGCCACCGCGCCGTCGACGAGCACCGGTGGCTCGACATGGCCCAGGGTGGGCGGGAGAGCTTCGCCGGGCTCGTCGCCTGGCAGGACGGCCACGACCACCCCGTCGCCTACGCCCAGGTCAGCCGCGGACACCACAGCTGGGCGCTCGACCTGGTGGTCGATCCCCACCACCGCGCCGAGTCGGCGTCGATCGGGCCGGAGATGCTGCGGGCGGCCCTGAGGGTCATCGCCACCGAGGGCGGGGGCCACGTGCACCTCTGGGTCTACCGACCCACGCCGACCCACGACCAGATCGCCGCCGAGGTGGGGCTGCGCCGTGGTCGCGACCTGTACCAGATGCGTCGTCCCCTGCCCCTGGAAGGACCGCCGCCCTCACTGGCGGTGCGGCCGTTCCGGCCCGGACTCGACGACGAGTCCTGGCTCGAGGTCAACAACCGGGCGTTCGAGTCCCATCCCGAACAGGGCGGTTGGGACCTCCAGACCCTCGCCCAGCACCTGCGGGAGCCGTGGTTCGACCCTGCCGGCTTCCTCCTCCACGAGCGGAAGGGGCGCCTCGCCGGCTTCTGCTGGACGAAGGTCCACGCGGACCACGACCCACCCATGGGCGAGCTCTACGTGGTGGCCGTCGACCCCGACTTCCAAGGCAAGGGTCTCGGCCGCGAGCTGGTGATCGTCGGGCTGCACTGGCTGCATCGGGAGCGGCACCTTCCGTGGGCCATGCTCTACGTCGATGCCGCCAACCGGCGGGCGGTGGCGATCTACGAGGACCTCGGCTTCGAGGTCAACCACACCGATCGGGCCTACGTCGGCGACGTCGACCCGGCCTGACGCCGGCTCAGGTCATGCCGACGCCGACGGCGGCGCCGACGGCGAAGGTGACCGCGGCGGGCACGAGGGTGAAGAGCACCTGGCGGGCGATGGTGCGCGGCGCCGGCCGCCCGGTGAAGCGTCCGATGGCCGCCCCCACCAGCACGGCCAGCACTATGGCGGCGACCAGCGAGCCGACGGTGGCAGCGGTTCCGGAACCGAGGAACCAGGGCGCCAACGGCACGACGGCACCGAAGGAGAACGAGGCGAAGGACCACCCGGCGGCGCCGAGCGGCGACCCGAGTTGCTGGGGGTCGACGCCGAGCTCCTCTCGAGCGTGGGTCTCCAACGCCACCTCGGGATCGCGCATGACCGACTCGGCCATCTCCCGCGCATGCTCGGGAGCCATGCCACGCGACTCGTAGACCCCGGCCAGCTCGGCGGTCTCGTACTCGGGGTTGCGCCGCAACTCGATGCGCTCCAGCTCGAGCTCACGCTCGAGCAGCTCGGTCTGCACCCGCATGGAGTTGTACTCCCCCGCCGCCATGGAGATGGCGCCGGCGATGAGGCCGGCGAGGCCGGCGAGGCGGACGACGCTGGGGGCGGGATCGGCCCCGGCAACGCCGAGGATCAACCCGACGTTGGACACCAGCCCATCGCTCACCCCGAACACCGCCGCCCGGGCGGTGCCGCCCTGCACGTCGCGGTGGTGGTGCTCGTCGGGGGGAGCGCCGGGGACACCGCGCTCGGCGGGAGCTGGCTCGTCGCGCGCCGTTCCCACGTCGAACTCGGTCACGGCACAACCGTACCCAGGGTCCCAGGACGCTGGCGTTTCACGCCAGCGTCCTAGCCTGGAAGGCGTGACGCGCTACGACGCCGGCGAGATTCTGAGCTGGCCGCTGCCGGCGGGGCTGCACCGCGAAAGCCGGCCGCCGGAGCGGCCGGGCCTCGTGCTGCGACGCCGGCTTCGGTTCTCCCTCGACAGGCGGAGCGGCTCGGCTTCCGCTACCTCGACACGGGCGCGATGTATCGCGCTCTCGCGTGGCTCGCGCTCGAGCGGGGCGTGCCGCTCGAGGACGGCGAGGCGCTCGCGGCTGCGGCCGAGGAAGGCGACGTCGGCTTCCTTGCCGAGGCGCTTGCCGAGCGCGCCGGCATCGACGGCGATTCCGCATGGGATCACATGCTCGAAGGCGGGCAAGGCAGGTTCGTGCTGCTTCTGCGGATGGCGAATGTCTCGCGCGATCTTGCGGCGCGGCTGCTTGCCGGTCTCGGCGACCTGCTCGGAATCTCCGATCTCGGCCGCGAAATCGCCCGCTTCGAGGAGATAAACGACAGCCGCGCCGGCTCGGCGCAGCAGTGGCTGAGGCTCGACCCGTCCTACCGTGCGGCGCTCCAGGCGCTTGGAAGCGCGAATGGCTAGCGCCCCGTCAGACCGGGACCCGGTGCTTGGGCGCGTCGACCGCAACGGGCGGCTGGTCTCGGCCGACCCGGACCTCGTCGCGCTTCAGGTTGAGGCGGGCTCTCGAGTCGGCGCGGAGCTGGCCCTT
>JAHWJH010000119.1 GCA_019348555.1 Actinomycetota bacterium | reverse complement strand
GTTCACCATCACCGTCTCGAACCCCGCCTCTCGCAGGGCGAAGCTGGCGTGCACGCAGCAGTAGTCGAACTCGATGCCCTGGCCGATGCGGTTCGGCCCCGAGCCGAGGATCACCACCTTGGGTCGGCGGCCGGGCGCCACCTCGTCCTCGTCCTCCCACGTCGAGTAGTGGTACGGGGTGGATGCCTCGAACTCCCCTCCGCAGGTGTCGACGGTCTTGTAGGTGGGCGACACGCCGCACGCCAGCCGGGCGCTGCGGACCTCGCCCTCGTCGGCCCGCCAGAGCCATGCCAGCTGGGCGTCGGAGAAACCGAGGCGCTTGGCCCGGCGCCACCGGCTGCGGGTCATGGCGCCGAAGCCGATCTCCACCAGGTCCCGGCGCTCCTCCACCACCCTGTCGATCTGGTCGAGGAACCAGGGGTCGACCGCGGTGGTGGCGTGCAGACGCTCGATGGAGATGCCGCGGCGCAACGCCGCCTCGAGCTGGAACGGGCGGTCGGGGCTGGCGACCGCCGCCCGCGCCAGCAGGTCGTCGTCGGACAGGGCGTCGAGCGCCACCTCGCCGGGATCGGCGTTGAGCCCGTGGCGCCCGTGCTCGAGGGAGCGCAGGCCCTTCTGGAGCGATTCGGGGAAGGTGCGGCCGATGGCCATCGCCTCGCCGACCGACTGCATCTGGGTGCCGAGGACGCCGGCGTAGCCGGGGAACTTCTCGAACGCCCACCGGGGGACCTTGGTGACGACGTAGTCGATGGTGGGCTCGAAGCAGGCAGGCGTCTTTCCGGTGATGTCGTTGCCGATCTCGTCGAGGGTGTAGCCCACCGCCAACCGGGCGGCGATCTTGGCGATGGGAAACCCGGTGGCCTTGGATGCGAGGGCCGAGGAACGGCTCACCCGGGGGTTCATCTCGATGACGACCATCTCGCCGGTCTGGGGGTCGAGGGCGAACTGGATGTTGGAGCCCCCGGTCTCCACGCCCACCCTTCGGATGCAGGCGAAGGCGGCGTCGCGCATGAGCTGGTACTCGACGTCGGAGAGGGTCTGGGCCGGGGCCACGGTGATGGAGTCGCCGGTGTGCACCCCCATGGGGTCGAGGTTCTCGATCGAGCAGACGACGACGCAGTTGTCGGCCCGGTCGCGCATGACCTCGAGCTCGTACTCCTTCCACCCGGCGACCGACCGCTCGATGAGGATCTCGCAGATGGGGCTGGCGTCGAGCCCGGCGGCGGCGGCCCGGCGGAACTCCGCGGGGGTCGAGGCGATGGCGGCCCCCTTGCCGCCCATGATGAACGCCGGCCGCACGATCACCGGCAGCGCCACCTCCTCCACCACGGCCATCGCCTCGTCCAGCGTTCGGGCGATGCCGGACGCCGGTACGCCGAGTCCGATCTCGATCATGGCGTGCTTGAACCGCTCGCGGTCCTCGGCGGTGGTGATGGCCTCGACGCTGGCCCCGATGAGCTCGACGTCGCAGCGGTCGAGCACCCCCCGCTCGGCCAGCTGCATGGCGAGGTTCAGTGCCGTCTGGCCGCCGAGGGTGGGGAGCAGGGCGTCGGGGCGCTCCCGCTCGACGATGGCGGTCAGCACGTCGACGTCGAGCGGTTCGATGTAGGTGCGGTCGGCGAAGTCGGGATCGGTCATGATCGTGGCCGGGTTCGAGTTGGCCAGCACCAGGCGGTATCCCTCCTGGCGCAGCACCCGGCACGCCTGGGTGCCGGAGTAGTCGAACTCACTGGCCTGGCCGATCACGATGGGGCCCGAGCCGATCAGCAGGATCGTCTCGAGGTCGTCGCGCCTAGGCACCGATCACCACACCCATCATGCGCCCCGCTCCATGAGCGCCTCGAACTCGGCGAAGAGGTAGCGGGCGTCGTGCGGGCCGGGTCCGGCCTCGGGGTGGTACTGCACGCTGAAGGCGGGCACGTGGCGGCAGGCGATGCCCTCGATCACACCGTCGTTCAGGTTCACGTGGGTGACGTCGGCGCCGTCGAGGCTGCCCTCGGCCACGGCGTAGCTGTGGTTCTGGCTGGTGATCTCCACCGCCCCGGTGGACACACGGCGCACGGGATGGTTGCCGCCGTGGTGCCCGAAGGCGAGCTTGTAGGTGTGACCGCCGAGGGCGGTGGCCAGCAGCTGGTGGCCGAGGCAGATCCCGAACACCGGCACCTTGCCCAGCAACCCGGCGATGGCCTCGGTGGCGTCGGTGACGGCGGCGGGGTCGCCGGGCCCGTTGGACAGGAACACGCCCTCGGGCTTCCTCGCCAGCACCTCCTCGGCGGGCGTGGAGGCGGGCACCACCTCGACGGTGGCCAGCCTGCCGAGGTGGTGCAGCATGGTCGCCTTGATCCCGAAGTCGTAGGCCACCACCCGTCGAGGCCCGGTCCCCACGGTGTAGGGGGAGGCACAGGTGACGCCTGCCACCAGGTCGACCCCCTCGGTACCGGCGTCGGAGGTGGCCGCCGCCAGCAGGACCTGCTCGTCGGCGGTCCCGAAGGCGCCGGCCAGCGCCCCGGCGTCGCGGAGGTGGCGGGTGAGGCGGCGGGTGTCGACACCGGTGATGCCCGGAACCCCGCGCCGGCGGAGCCAGCCGTCGAGGCTCTCGTCGGACCGCCAGTTGCTGCGCCGGCGGGCGAGGTCGCGCACCACGACCCCCCGGCAGGCCGGCCGCTCGGACTCGTCGTCGAGGGCGGTGACCCCGTAGTTGCCGATGTGGGTGGCGGTGAAGGTGACGATCTGGCCGGCGTAGGAAGGATCGGTGAGGACCTCCTGGTAGCCGGTCAACACCGTGTTGAACACCACCTCGCCGCTGGTGGCCGCCACGTCGGCGCCCACCGCCTCGCCTTCGAAGACCTCGCCGTCGGCGAGCACCAGCCGCGCCTCACGAACCTCGTAGCGGCCCGACCGGGTCATCGTCGGGCCTCGCCGTCGACGACGACGGGCTCGCCTCGCAGCAGGGTGTGGCGCACCTTGCCGGTGAGGCGGCGCCCGGCGTAGGGCGTGTTGCGGCTCCGGCTGGCGAGTCGGTCGGGGTCGACCACCCAGGTGGCGTCCGGGTCGATCACGCACAGGTTGGCGGGTCGGCCCTCGGCGACGGGACCGCCATGGTCGTCGAGGCGGGCGATGGCCGCCGGATGCCATGACAGCAGGGCCAGCACCTTCTCGGGGGGCAGGTCGAGCTCCCCGAGGGCGAGCGACAGGGTGGTCTCGAGGCCCAGCATGCCCGGGGGGGCGGCTTCGAACGCGCGCTCCTTGGCCTCCTGGGGGTGGGGAGCGTGATCGGTGGCGATGGCGTCGAGGGTGCCGTCGGCGAGGCCGGCCTTCACCGCCTCGACGTCGGTGTCGTCGCGCAGCGGCGGGTTGACCTTGAACACGGGGTCGTAGGAGGCGGCGCAGGCGGCGGTGAGGGTGAAGTGGTGTGGCGCGGCCTCGGCGGTGACCGGGAGACCGGCTGCCTTGGCGGCGCGCACCAGCGCCACCGAACCCTCCGTCGACAGGTGCAGGAAGTGCATGGGCGCCCCGGTGAGGCGCACCAGGGCGAGGTCGCGGGCGAGCATGACCTCTTCGGCCGCCGCCGGCATCCCCGGGATGCCCATCCGACTCGACCACGCCCCCTCGTGGAGCTGTCCTCCACCGGCCAGCCCGGCGTCCTCGCAGTGCTGGGCCAGGGTGATGCCCAGCGCCGAGGCGTACTCCAGGGCCCGGCGCATGAGGCCGCTGTCTTGGACCCCGGCCCCGTCGTCGGTGAACAACCGCACGCCGAGCGCAGCCATCTCGGCCATGGGTGCCAGCTCGGTCCCCGCCCTCCCCCGGGTGATGGCGCCCGCCGGCCGCACGTCGCAGCAGGCCCCGGCGGCCAGCTCGACCACGTCGCGCACCACCGAGGCGCTGTCGACGGGCGGGTCGGTGTTGGGCATGGCCACCACCGCCGTATAGCCGCCGAGGGCCGCCGCCCTCGACGCCGTGGCCACCGTCTCGGCCTCCTCCATGCCGGGTTGGCGGAGGTGGGCGTGGAGGTCGACCAGCCCGGGGGCCACCAGGCACCCACCGGCATCGAGGACCACGGCGCCCGCCGGAGCTGCCAACGCCTCGCCCACCGAAGCGACCAGGCCGTCGACCACCAGCACGTCGGCTCGGCGGCGGCCCTGCTGGTCGAGCACCGTCCCGCCTCGCAGCAGCACGTCGGCGCTCACGGGGCCGACCCGGACGCCAGGAGCCAGAAGAGCACGGCCATGCGCACGGCCACCCCATTGGCCACCTGGCGGGTGATCACCGACCGGGGCGCCTCGGCCACCTCGGCGGCGATCTCCACGCCCCGGTTCATCGGGCCGGGGTGCATGATCACCGCGTCTTCCCCCAGGAGCCGGGCGCGGTCGCGGGTCAGCCCGTAGGTGGCCGTGTACTCCCGCAGGGTCGGCACCAGCGCCTCGGTCTGGCGCTCGCGCTGGAGTCGCAGCACCTCGACGGCGTCGACCTTCGGGAGCACGGCGTCGAGGTCGTGGCTGACCTCGACCGGCCAGCCCTCCAGACTGGGCGGCATCAGGGTGGGCGGGCCCACCAGGGTCACGCGGGCACCGAGGGCGGTGTAGGCGAGCACGTCGGAGCGCGCCACCCGGCTGTGGCGCACGTCGCCGACGATGGCGATGTGGCGGTCGGCCAGGTGCCCCAGCCGTTGCCGCAGGGTGTAGCAGTCGAGCAGGGCCTGGGTGGGGTGCTCGTGGCAGCCGTCACCGGCGTTGATGACGCTGGCGTCGACCCAGCGGGAGATCTGCCACGGGACGCCGGCGGATGCGTGGCGCACGATGATGGCGTCGACACCCATCGCCTCGATGGTGACCACGGTGTCGCGCAGGGACTCCCCCTTCGCCACCGCCGCCGTGGCCACGCTGAAGTTCATGGTGTCGGCCGACAGGCGCTTGGCCGCCGCTTCGAACGAGAGCCGGGTCCGGGTCGACTCCTCGTAGAACAGCGACACCACCGTGCGCCCTCGCAGCGTCGGGACCTTCGGGATGCGCCGCTCGCTGACCTCCACGAAGGAGTCGGTGAGCTCGAGCAGCTCCTCGATGCCGTCGGCACCCAGGCCGGCGATCGACAGCAGGTCGGTGCTCACCGGAGGAGGTCGCCCAGGTCGACGCCGTCGGCGTGGACGTCGACCGCCTCGTCGCGGCGCGTGGGCAGGTTCTTGCCCACGAAGTCGGGGCGGATGGGCAGCTCCCGATGGCCCCGGTCGACCATGACCGCCAGCTGCACCGCCCGGGGACGGCCGTAGTCGCACACGGCGTTGAGAGCGGCCCTGATGGTCCGTCCGGTGAAGAGCACGTCGTCGACGAGCACCACCGTGCGTCCGGAGATCTCGGCGGGGATGTCGGTGACGGCCTCGGGCATGACCGGACGCAGGCCGATGTCGTCGCGGTAGAACGCCACGTCGAGCGTCCCGAGCGGCACGTCGACCCCCTCGATGCCGGCGAAGGCCTCCACCAGCGTGCGGGCGAGGGGCACCCCGCCGGTCTGCAGGCCGATGACCACGACGTCGCCGAGGCCGGCGTTGCGCTCGATGACCTCGTGGGCGATGCGGGTGATGGCCCGGCGCACGTCGTCGCCGTCCATGACCCGACTGCGAGCGACGAAGCGGCCTCCGTAGGGCGGCGTCGTCCTGCGCTCACGTTCGGCCACTGCGCTCCCTGTCCGTACGGGCCTCACAGGACCCGCTTCACGGTCAGGTCCCGAGCGTAGCAGCGTGGTCGCCCTCCGGTCCGGGCCTCAGCTCGGCGGCCAGGCGTCCGAGGACCCCGTTCACGAAGCCGCCGGAGTCGTCGGTGGAGTACTGCTGGGCGAGCTCGACCGCCTCGGAGATCACCGCACCGGTGGGCACGTCGGGACGGTGGCGCAGCTCGTAGACGGCCATCCGCAACAGCGTGCGGTCGACCACCGGCATGCGCTCGAGCGCCCAGCCCCGGGACACGGCGCCGATCAGTGCGTCGATCTCGCCCTGGTGGCGCGAGACCCCCGCGACCACGTCGGCGACGAAGGGCTCGGCTTCCACCGCCAGCTCGGCGAGCACCTCGCCCAACGGCTCGCAGCCTTTGGCCTCGGCCTCGTACAGCAGCGACAGCGCCCGTTCCCGTGCCTCGCGCCGGGACCCGATCCCCTCGGCAGCACCCACGCTCGCCTCAGCTCCCCTGCTCGCCCGCCCGTCCCGCCGGCCGGCTGCGGGACCAGGCACTCATACCCGCGTGAGGTACTGCCCGTTGCGCGTATCGACCTTGATGCGGTCGCCGACGTTGACGAACAGGGGAACGGAGACGACCAGGCCGGTCTCCACCGTGGCCGGCTTGCGGGCGCCCGACACCCGGTCGCCCTGCAGGCCGGGCTCGGTCTCGGTGACGCTGAGCTCCACCGAGGCGGGGATCTCGACCCCGACGATCTCGTCGGCGTACATCTGCAGCACGGCGCTGGATCCCTCGACGAGGAAGCCGGCGGCGGGCCCGAGGGCGGTGGGCGCCACGGTGAGCTGGTCGTAGGTGGTGTTGTCCATGAACACCAGCTGATCGCCCTCGCGGTAGAGGTACTGCATCTCCCGCTTGTCGATCACCGCCTGCTCCACCTTCTCTCCGGCGCGGAAGGTGCGGTCGAGCACGGCGCCGCTCCGGGCGTTCTTGAGGGTGGTGCGCACGAACGCTCCGCCCTTGCCCGGCTTGACGTGCTGGAAGTCGACCACCTGGAACAGCCCCTCTGGCAGGGCCAGGGTGATGCCGTTCTTCAGGTCGTTGGTGGTGA
>JAHWJH010000118.1 GCA_019348555.1 Actinomycetota bacterium | reverse complement strand
ATCCCGCACCGGCACCCCCTCCAGCAGCCGCAGAACGGCGGGCGGCGGGACCGGGAACGTGCCATGCGCCATCTCCGCCCAACCACGCCCCAGCGTCACCGGCCGCGTGTAGAACTCGTCGAACCCGAGCTCCTCGCAGGCGGCCATCACCCCCAGCATGTCGATGATCGCGTCAAGCGCCCCCACCTCGTGGAAGTGGACCCGCTCCGGCGTCGTGCCGTGCACGGCGGCCTCGGCGCCGGCCGCCCACAGCCCGTTGTCGAGGTCCTGCAGGTCGCGGTAGCGGCGCAGCCTCCGCACCGCACGCGGGCCGTCCTCCGCACCGAGCACCTCGACGGCGAGCTCCTCGAGGCGCTCGAGCTCGACCACCCGCTCGCCCCGCTCCGCCAGGTCGCGCTCGACGCGCAGCGCCAGCTCGTAGGCGCGACCCGACGAGAGCCCGGTGCCGGCGAGGGCGCGCGCGAGCAGGCCCTTCGAGAACGGCAGCTCCTCGCCGCCGAGCGGCAGCGGATCGCGGCGGCGCGGCTCGCTCACGCGGCGGCCACGTCCGCGAGTCGCCGCAGCTCGGCGTCGAGATCCAGGAAGGCCACGGCATCGGCCTCCGGCACCCGCCGCAGCACCGCCTCCGTGCCCACGAGCACCGGCGTGTCGGGCAGCCGGTCCGAGTCGCCGGTGACCTCGCCGACGGCGTGGGTGGCGAGGGGGTGCTCCGAGAGGGCTGCGGCGTACGGCACGGTTTCGACGGTACCCAGCGTGGCGTACCGCACCCGCCGACTCGAAGCGCCCACGCGGTGGTCCAAGCCGCCCGGGTCGGGGATCGGCGCCTAGGTAGCCTGCTGGAGGATGGCGACAGCGGAGACCGTTCCCACGACGCGTGACGCCATCGTCACGGCGGCGACCCGCGCCTTCGCCGACCACGGCTACGACGGCACCTCCCTGAGCCAGATCGCCGATGCCGTCGGCATCCGGCGACCGAGCCTCCTGCACCACTTCACGTCCAAGGAGTCGCTGTACCAGGAGGTCTTCACCCGGCTCCTCACCGACTGGGCAGTACGGGTGGAAGAGGCGGTCGACGTCCCCCGCGAGGGTTGGAAGCTGGTCGACCACGTGATCGACGCCGGCTTCACCTTCTTCTGTGAGAACCCGGAGTTCGTGCGCCTGGTGCGCAGAGAGGCGATCGAGGGCGGGAACCACCTCGGCATCGACCTCGGCGTCGCCCTGCGACCGCACTTGCGGCGCGCCGTGGCGTTCTTCGAACAGGAGATGGCGGCGGGGCGCTTCCGTCGCCACGATCCTGAACAGCTGCTGCTGACCGGCTACGGAGCCTTGCTGAGCTACTTCTCCGACGTGCCGTTCCTCGAGGGGTTGCTCGACGAGGACCCCCTCGGTGCCGATGCCCTGGCCCGCCGGCTCCAGCACGTCCGCGCCTTTTTCCGGGCGGCCCTGGAACCCTGACCAGCGCCCGACCGGGCGGGCGGTCGGTTCGGGCCTATCGTCGTCGGGCGTGCGACGCCACCTGCTGCCGGCGCTGCTCGGCGTGGTGTCGGTGGTGTGCACGGTGGTGGGGCTGTCGGTCGGCCCGACGACGGCCGGCGCCGAGCGGTCCCAGGACCCGCCGCTGCCCGCGCCCGAGGCGCCCGTGCTCAGCCCCCGGCGGGTGCCGGCCCTGCTGGCGCAGCCGGTCGGCACGGCCCGGCTCACCCAGGCCCTCCGCGGCATCTCCGAGAGCACACCGGCGAGCACCTGTCTGCTCGTGACCGAAGGCAGCCGGGTCCTCTTCGAGCGGGAAGCCGACCAGCCCCTGGCGCCGGCCTCGGGCATGAAGCTGCTGACCGCCGCCGCCGCTCTGGAGCGCCTCGGCGCCGACGGGCGCCTCCGTACCGAGGTCGTCACCCCGACACCGCCGGTCGGCGGCGTCGTCGATGGTGACCTCTGGCTGGTCGGTGGGGGTGACCCGGTCCTCGGCACCAGCGCCTGGGCGACTGCCGTCCCCGACCACCCCCAGCCGTACACGTCCCTCGAGGAGCTCGCCGATGCCATCGCCCGAGCCGGCGTCGCCGAGGTACGGGGCAGCGTCGTCGGCGACGAGAGCCGCTACGACCGGGTCCGCTACGTGGCCAGCTGGCCGCAACGGCACGTGGTCGGGAACGAGGTCGGGCCACTCTCGGCGCTGTCGGTCAACGACGGCTTCGCCGAGTGGAAGCCCGTCAACGTGCCCTTCGCCGACCCCGCTGCCGGCGCCGCCGGCGTGTTCACGGAGCTCCTCCGCCAGCGAGGGATCGTGGTCGGCGGCGAGCCGGCGGCGGGGTCGGCCCCGCCGGATGCCGCCCCGGTGGCGGGCATCGACTCTCCCACCGTCGCCGAGCTCGTGACCCACATGCTGCGCGAGAGCGACGACGGGACCGCCGAGCTCCTGGCCAAGGAGCTCGGGTTGCGCGAGCGCGGGTCGGGGACCACGGCGAGCGGCGTGGCGGTGATCGCGGCCACGTTGGAGACGATGGGCCTGCCCACCGGCGGGCTCTCCGTGCGCGACGGCTCGGGGCTCGACCCCGGGAATCGAGCGAGTTGCCGGCTCCTCCACGACGTGGTCGCCGCCGGCGACGGCGGGCCCCTCGACGAAGGCCTCCCTGTGGCGGGCACGACGGGCACCCTCACCCGCCGCTTCCTGGACACCCCCGTCACCGGGCGGCTCCGGGCCAAGACCGGGTCGCTGCGCGGCGTCGCCTCGCTGTCGGGCGTCGCCACCACCGTGGGTGGCTTCGAGCTGACGTTCTCGTCGATCGTGAACGGGACCGACCGACTCGGCGAGGGGGTGCCCCTCCAAGACGCCCTCGGCACGGCACTGGTCCGCTACCCGGACCTGCCCGGACTCGACGAGATCGGTCCGGCCGGCTACGCCTCGGCGCCCTGACGAGGCAACAGAACGACGACGTCGTGCTTGCCAGGCGACTCGCGGGGGGATAGGAAGGTCCTTCCCAGACCGAAGAGGAGCACCCCGTGCCTGTCCGGCGCCCTGAGAACGCCTCGCTCGCCACCCTGGCGACGGAGCTGTGGGACCTGGTGCGCGCCTACGCCAAGCAGGAGACGATCGAGCCGATCAAGGGTCTCGGCCGCTTCGTGGCCTTCGGGGTGGCCGGATCGCTGCTGCTCGGCATCGGCTCGGTCCTTCTGGCTCTGGCGCTGCTGCGGGCCCTCCAGACCGAGACCGGGTCGCTCTTCGCCGGCACCTGGTCGTTCGTCCCGTACCTGCTCACCCTGGTGGCGTGCGCCATCGTGACCGCCACGGCGGCCTCCGCCATCAGGAGCAAGAGGACCACGCCATGACCGTGACCTCCAAGGTCGGCGAAGGAGCCACCGTCACCCGCGACGACATCGAGCGCAAGCTGCGGGACCTGCGGGGTGAGGCCGGTGAGGTGGCGGAGTCCGGACGGAACTCGGCGTTGATCGCCGCCGTGGCCACGGCGGTGGCGGTGGTGGCCATGGCGTACCTCTTCGGCCGCCGGAAGGGCCGTCGGCGCACCACCGTGGTCGAGGTCCGACGGGTCTGATGCTGCGCTTCCTCTACCGACGGGGGATGTTCAAGGGCCTGTTCGGGGGGTCGAAGGGCTGGACCCTCGTGTGGGCCGTGATCTTCGGGACCCGGATGCTGAAGAAGCTCGGCGGTTCGGAGCCCAAGACCGTCTACTCGGAGGTCGTCCACCCCGGCGAGTCCCTCCTGATCACCCACGAAGCCGCACCCGAGAGGGGCCGACGCCGTTGAGCCGGCCCTTGGAGGCCGGTGAGCAGGTCGTCCTGGTGGACGGCAAGGGGCGTCACTACCTGGTCACCTTGGTTGCGGGAGCGCAGTTCCACACCCACACCGGGTTCTTCGAGCATGACGAGCTGGTCGGTGGTGAGGAAGGCACCACGGTGCGCTCCACCACCGGTGCCCGCTACACCGTGTTGCGCCCGACGCTCGCCGACTACGTCCTGCGCATGCCGAGGGGGGCCCAGGTCATCTATCCCAAGGACCTGGGGCCCATCCTGGTGCTGGCCGACATCTTCCCGGGAGCCCGTGTGCTCGAGGCCGGAGTGGGGTCGGGGGCCTGCTCGCTGGCGTTGGTCAGGGCCGGGGCGGAGGTGGTGGGCTACGAGATCCGCCCCGACTTCGCCGAGAGGGCCCGGGCCAACGTGGCGGCGTTCCTCGGCGACGAGGCGGCGCTGCGCTACCGGGTCGAGGTCCGCGACGTCTACGAGGGGGTCGACGAGCAGGGGCTCGACCGCATCGTGCTCGATCTGCCGGAGCCCTGGCAGGTCGTCAAGCACGCCGAGGAGGCGCTCCGGCGCGGCGGCATCCTCCTCGCCTACACCCCGTCGATCACCCAGGCCGTCCAACTCCGGGAGACGCTGGCCACCAGCGGCTTCGAGCTGGCCGAGACCATCGAGGTCCTGCACCGGAGTTGGCACGTCGAGGGCCAGTCCGTTCGGCCCGACCACCGCATGGTGGCCCACACCGGCTTCCTCACGTCGGCCCGCCTGCTGGGTCCGATCGCCGGAGGCCTGAAGGCAGCCAAGGTGCCGAGGTGAACCTGTTCGATCTGCTGCTCGTGGTCATGGTCATCTCCGCGGCAGCGGGAGGGTTCCGCCTCGGGTTCCTGGCCCGAGCCCTCTCCTGGGTCGGCCTGGCGGTCGGGCTGGTGATCACCAGCCGGTTCCTCCCCGACCTGCTCTTGCTGTCGCCGTTCCCGACCGACGACCCCACCGGCAAGCTGATGGTGGCGGTGATCATCCTGTTGCTCGGCGCCTTCCTCGGCCAGGGCATCGGACTGCTCATCGGCACCAAGGCGCACCTGGCCATCCCCTCGGCGGTCCGGCCGCTCGACCGGCTCGGAGGGGCTGTGGCCGGGGCCTTCGGCGTGCTCGTCGCCGTGTGGCTCCTGCTCCCCACCCTGGCCCAGGTGCCCGGCGAGGTGTCGAGCCAGGCCCGCAACTCGACGATCGCCCGGGCCATCGACGGTGCGGCCCCCGCCCCCCCCGACACCCTCCAGACGCTCCGGCGCCTCGTGGGCGACACCCGCTTCCCGGACGTGTTCGCCACCCTGCGCCCGGCCCCCGACGTGGGGCCCCCGCCGGCCGAGTCGGGGCTCAGCCCGAGCCTTGCCCGCAGCGTCGCCGCCTCGACCTACCGGGTCGAGGGCGAGGCGTGCGGTCGTCTTCAGGAGGGCAGCGGCTTCGTGGCCGAACCCGGCGTGGTGGTGACCAACGCCCACGTGGTGGCCGGCCAGGACGAGACCGTGCTCATCGCCACCAACGGCAGCCGGACAGCCGCCACGGTGGTGCACTTCGACCCCGACACCGACCTCGCCGTCCTCCGGGCGGACGTGGGGGCGGCCCCGCTGGCCGTCGACGACGCCGGCGTCGGATCGGTGGGGGCGGTGTTCGGCTACCCCGGGGGCGGCGACCTCGAGATCTCGCCGTTCGACATCCGGGAGAAGGTGGAAGCGGTGGGACGCGACCTCTACGGCAACGGTCCCACCCGCCGGCAGGTGCTGGTGCTGGCCAGCCAGCTGGCTCCCGGCGACTCCGGCGCGGCGCTGGTCAACGGTGCCGGCTCGGTGGTGGGCGTGGCCTTTGCCATCGCCCCCGACCGCTCCGGCACCGCCTACGCCCTCGACACCGACGAGCTTCGCTCCGCCCTGGCTGCTCCCCGGACCCCGACCGACACCGGTCCCTGCCTGCTCTGACGTCGCTTCCGGCCGCCACGCCTCCGGGGAGACGCCGCCTGGGCGACCAGGAGGGCGGGGCGTGCGGGGCACCACCCCGCAGCAGCCGGGACCGGTCAGGCGCGCACCCGGGGGCGGCGAGACCGGGCGCCGCCGGGCAGGACGGCGGCCAGCTGGTCCGACCAGCGGGTGACGAGTGGACCGGTGATGGCGAGGATCAGCACGTAGGCAGCGGCGAGGGGGCCGAGGCCGGGCTCGACGCCCGCCGCCACCCCGAGGCCGGCGATGACGATCGAGAACTCGCCCCTGGCGATGAGCGCGGTGCCGGCCCGGAGCCGCCCGGGGCGGGCGGCTCCCATCCGCGCTGCCGCCCACCAGCCGGTGAGGACCTTGGTCAACCCGCTCAACACGGCCAGGCCGATGGCGACGCCCAGCGCCGGAAACAGGTCGGCGGGGTTGATCTGGAGACCGAAGAAGAAGAAGAAGGCCGCCGCGAACAGGTCTCGCAGCGGCCGCACCAGCAGCGTCGCCCGCTCCTGGGTGCTGCCACCCACGGCGATGCCTACCAGGAAGGCGCCCACGGCGGCAGAGACCTGGAGCTGGGCGGCGACGCCGGCCACCACCAGCGTCAAGCCGAGCACCCCGAGCAGCAGGGCCTCGTCGGAGCGGCTCAGCAGCGCCCGGCTGATGCTGCTCCCGTGGCGCAGGGCGACGAAGAGGATCACCGCCACCGCCACCAGCGACACCGCCACCGAGAGCAGACCGGCCAGGGCGGAGCCACCGGCGAGCAGCACGGCCACCACGGGGAGGTACACGGCCATGGCCAGGTCCTCCATGACCAGGATCGACAGCACCGACGGTGTCTCGCGGTTGCCCAGGCGGTCGAGGTCGTCCAGGACCTTGGAGATCACTCCCGACGAGGAGATGTAGGTGATCCCGGCGAGCAGCACGGCGGCGGTGACGTCCCAGCCGAGCGCCAGGGCCACCGCGGCTCCGGGCACGGCGTTGGCCACCAGGTCGACGACTCCCGCCGGGACCCCGACGCGCAGGTTGGCGCCCAACTCATCGGCGGTG
>JAHWJH010000117.1 GCA_019348555.1 Actinomycetota bacterium | reverse complement strand
TGGGGCCCCATGTTGATGATCATGGTCTCGTCCTCGGAACCGGCCCGCTCGGCCAGCTCGGCGGCCGACGCCTCCGACAGGCGCAGCACCGAGCCCTGCTCGCGCAGCAGCTCTCCGGCGGTGGAGGCACCCCGGGCCGCCAGCTCCTGTGCCCCCTCGGAGGTGGCGGCGCCCGGGTAGAGCCGCTCGGTCGTCGTCACCGTCGGCTCACCGGGGGCCTCCGGCGCCCTTGAACTGCACCGGGATGCGCCCGATGGCGTAGTCCTTGCGCAGCGGGTGGCCCTCCCAGTCCTCGGGCATGAGGATGCGGGTCAGGTCGGGGTGGCCGTGGAAGGCGACGCCGAACATGTCGAACACCTCACGCTCGGCAGCCTCGCTGCCCGGGTGGAGGTCGTACAGGGACGCCACGACGGGATCGCCCTCGGGCACCTGCACCCGCACCCGCACCCGCTGGCGTCGCTCGAACGACAACAGCGTGGTCACCACCTCGAAGCGCTCGGGCGCAACTCCCGGCGGCAGAGCCGAGCGCCCGGGATGGGTGAGGTAGTCGACGCCGGTGACATCGAGGCACACGGTGAAGCCCTCCTGGCGCAGCGCCGCCACCACCTCCCGATACGTCTCGCGTGGGGGATGCAGGACCGTCTGACCGAGGCTCGTGGTCTGGGGCACCCCGTGGTGCAGCTCGACATCGGTCATACGAGGGCCGCCGCCTACCGCGGGGTGCCCACGCGGACCTGGGCACGCTCACCCAGACCGGGCTCTTCGATGCGCACGCCAGCCCCCTGGCCGCTCCGGCGCACGATGTCGCCCGTGCGCACCAGCTCGTGGAGGGTGAGGATCGAGTGCAGGAGCGTCTGCGGGCTGGGCGGGCACCCGGGCGCGTAGACGTCGACGGGAACCACCTGGTCGATCCCCTGCACGAGGGCGTAGTTGTTGAACATGCCCCCGCTGGAGGCGCACACCCCCATGGAGATGACCCACTTGGGCTCCATCATCTGGTCGTAGAGCTGGCGCAGCACCGGTGCCATCTTCTGACTGACGCGCCCGGCCACGATCATGAGGTCGGCCTGGCGGGGCGACGCCCGGAACACCTCCATCCCGAAGCGACTGAGGTCGTAGTGGGAGGCGCCGGTGGCCATCATCTCAATGGCGCAGCAGGCCAGCCCGAAGGTGGCCGGCCACATGCTGTTGCGCCGAGCCCACTTGACCGCCGACTCCAGGTTGCCGGTCAGGAAGTTGTGCTGGAGCCCGCCGAGGCCCTCTCCCTTGTTGGCCATCAGCCGCCCTCGCGGCCATCGGCATCGGCGTCGCCCGCGCCCACCCCGAGGGGGACCTGCTCGCGCCCGTCGAGTCCCACCAGGCGGATGGTGGAGGTGCTGGTGCGGCCCGGCTCGGTGGTCACGCCCAGGGGGCGCGAAGCCGTCACCGGCCCCCAGTCGAGTCCGCCCTCGGCCACCTCCCAGAGGAACGACAAGAAGAACGGCACGATGAACACGATGACCGCCAGCAGGCCGTAGAGACCGAGCTCACGGTGCAGCACCGCCCAGGGGAACAAGAAGATGATCTCGATGTCGAAGACGATGAAGATCATCGCCACGAGGTAGAAGCGGACGGGGAAGCGGCGGGCCGGGTCGCGGGTGGGGACGATCCCGCACTCGTAGGGCGCCTGCTTGGCCAGGGTCGGCCGCCCGGGTGCGAGCAGCTTGGAGGTGCCGATGCTGAGCACGACGAAACCCACCGCCAGCACGAACATCACCACCAGGGGCAGGTACTGGTCCATCCAGGGCCCAGACTAACCGAACCCGCTCGGCGACCGACACGACCGCTGCCGGAGCTCTGCCCTGGTCTCTCGGAGGTGGCCAGCAGCCGGCGAGACCGGTGCGGTCCCTCCTTCAGCAGTCTCCTAGACCTGCGACCGGTGCTCGGCGGCCACCTGGTCGCGGCGGTGCAGGGCGCTGCAGGTCACGCCGAGCAGCACCGCCGACGCAAGGGTGATGAGCGCCGGGGGAAGGCGCTGGGCACCGAGGTCGCGCACCATGATCACCGAGATCACCGGGCTGCCCACGTTCGGCTCGGCCTTGGGTGGGGTCTCCCCGAACTTGATGCACTTGGCCTCGGGCGGGCAGGTCTGGCCTTCGGAGAGGGTGACGACCGGGACGACCTCCTGGACCTGGATGATGGCGTACTGCGGCGGCGTGGGGCCAGGCAGGCGCGACAGGGGATTGCTGAGGTCCTTGCCGCCGATGGCGTAGGCGTCGGTGGTGATGTACTCCGAGGTCGAATCGAACGCCGCCACCGGGCTCTCCTCGCCGGCGAGGGCGGCGTCGGCCGACGCCTGGGCCTCGCCGCGGATGACATCGCCCTCGGGGAGCTCCTTCCAGGTCGACAGGTCTCTCGCCAGGTCGAGGGCGGCCTGGGAGGTGTCGTCGGGTCGGGTGCTGGTCAGCACCTCCTCGACGCGCCATGTCGGCGCCGGTCCCTTCAGACCGATGCCGTACGCCCACCACGCCAGCCCCATGATCGTCATCCACCCCCAGAAGGCGCCAGCCGCCACAAGGAAGCCGAGACGCGTCCCGAGGTTGGTGCTGAGCAGCAGGTACCCGGATCCCATCAGCACGGCGACGGACACCAGCACCACCAGGATCCCCCGGATGGTCGGATCCCAGGTGATCGAGAGGGCCACGGTGGCGGCGAAGGAGGCCATCACGCTCCCGGGGCGGGCGGGGCGCCCTCTTCTGCCGATGCCGGGTCCTGGCCCGCCTCGGGCCGGGGAGTGTCGCCCTCGCCGCCGGGCGCGAGCTGTTCGTCCAGCGGCGGCGCCTCACCTTCCCCGCCTGGTGGCGGAGCGGCGTCGCGGCCCTCCTGGCGGCCGGCGCTCTCCGCCAGCCCGCGCTCGTAGTCGACGATGGCCTGGATCTGCTCAGCGGTCAGCACCTGGCCGAAGTAGGGCATGTTGCCGTCGCTGAAGCCGCCGACGCCGTACTGCTCGCCGATCTCGGCCCCGTCGGCGACGAACTCGAGGTGCTCCTCGATGGCCGGGAACTGCTCGGTGACGTTGTAGAGGCTGGGCCCGAAGAAGCCTCCCCCGGGCAACTCCGGCTCGCCGTAGGACCAACCCTTGGTGTGGCAGCGGGCGCAGCTGACGTTGAACAGGGCCTGGCCCATGGTGGCGTCGCTCACTCCTGTCGACCGGAGCCGCTCGAGCTCCTTCTCGGCCTTGTCGGTGTTCTGCTTGCGGGCCTCGTCGGGGGTGATGGCGATGCGGTGGAGGTAGAGGATCAGGTTGTCGAGCTGCTGGTCGTTCAGCGGGCCACCACCGTCGAGGCCCCACGCCGGCATGGGCGAGAAGGGCCGGCCGTAGACCAGCACCTTGCGGATCTGCTCGTCGGTCATGCGCAGTGTGACGTCGTTGAGTGACGGTGCCTGCCACTGGACCTGGCGCAGGCTGTTGGTGACCGGGTCGGTCAGGGTGTAGGGCACGGTGGCGCCCAGCCCCTCCATGCCGCCGTGGCACCCGGCGCAGTTGAACCCACCGTCGGCCGTCGGCGAGAACAGTGCCCCGCCCCCGATGGGCTGGCCGTGGATGAAGAACACGTCGCCCAGCCGCTCGTTGAAGTCCTCGACCGCTCCGGCTTGGCGGCCGGGCTCGGCCAGCCAGTACAGCGGCAGGCCGACCCCGCAGATCGCCAGCGCCACCAGCCCCCACGTCAGCGCCCGCTCGAGGCGGGGCCCCTCCAGGGCCTCGTCGTCGAGATAGGGCTTGCGGTTGGCGGCCAGCTCCACCTCGGAGCCGATCTCGGGCTTGGCCCGCCGCAGGTTGGCCAGCAGGTACAGGCCCCAGCCCACCACGATGGCCACGGCCACCAAGATGGCGATCGACTGCTGCACCGTCGCCGCAAAGATCACGCGCACGCCCCAAGAGCAACGGTCGCCGGCCACACCAGCCGGCCATTCGGCCGTCGGCCACTCGGCTGTCGGCCATCCTCGCCGCCGAAGGCGGCCGAGCTCTGGCTGACGGCCCGGCGAGCGAAGCGAGCCACTGAGTGGTCAGCGCGGAGGCCGGCGGGCTCCGCCCGTCGGCCGGAGCTCGAATCAGCTCGACCGAACGGAGTGAGCGAAGCGAACGAGTGAGGTCGAAGACTCAATGTTCCGACGATCCGCCGACGCAGTGCGGCCCCTCGGCCTCCTGGCCGGTGGTGTTGGTGCCGATCGGCGGGCCGTCGACCAGCAGTCCGGTATCGACGGTGATCGTCCCTCCGTCGATGGTCACGCCGAAGTGGTCCATGCCACGCGGGGCCGGACCGGCCTTCTTCTCGCCCACCCGGTTGTACTGCGAGCCGTGGCAGGGGCACTCGAACCACTGCGACGTGAGGCACCACGGCACCCGGCAGCCCAGGTGCGGGCACTTCTGGTAGAGCGCCACCACGCCGGCCTCCATGCCCCCGAGAACGCTCGGCCCGTAGACGCTCGAGGCAGCCTCGACGCCGTCGGCCGGAAACGGGTTGATGTAGAAACGACCCTCGGGCACGTAGAAGGGCTCGCGGGTGTCGCGGATCGAGGACAGGACGTCGTCGACGCTGCCCACGTTGATCTTCGACCCGAAGCCGCCCGACAGCGTCGGCCACAAGAAGGCGATGCAGGCGGCGCCGAAGCCCGAGAGCGAGAAGCCCATGAGCCCGACGATGCTGCGGTTGAAGAACTGCCGCCGGGTGACGCCGATGGAGTCGGGATCGGGCGGGACATAGGGCGCCGGCGGCGGGCTCTCGACCCTGGTGATCTCCGTGCCGGACGACGTGCGGGCCAGCACGGCCTGGCGCTCGACCTCGCGCCCGGCACTGCGCCGCGCCCCCGTGGGCTGTGCCTCGCCGGCGTCGCCCTTCTCCGCCCGCGACGTGTCCCGCCGGCGGGCCGTGGTGAACAACACCAGGGCGGCCAGCGCCACCAGCACCGGGATGGCGATGGTGAGGATCGTCGTACCTTCCATCACACCAGCCTCCTAGAGGTCGAAGAAGACGCCATCGTTCCAGGGGAAGGTGAAGTTGAAGCCGGGCCCACGGAAGAACGACCCGATGATCACCAACACCGCCCAGAACATCAGGAACAGGGTGAACAGCGAGATGGCGAACTTGCGGTCCTCGGGCCGCGTGGACGGGTTGCGGTCGGTGTAGGGGGCGAGGATCAGGGCGAAGATCCCCATGCCGGGGATGGTGACGCCGGCCACCATCGGGTGGAACATGGTGAGCAACTCTTGGAGGCCGAGGAAGTACCAGGGCGCCTTCGACGGGTTGGGCGTCAGGTTGAAGTTGGCCAGGCTCAACAGCGGGGCGTTGACCACCGCCGAGAACACCAGCAGGAACGCCGTCATCGCCAGGCAGGCCACGAACTCGCCGACGAGCAGGTGCGGCCACGTGTGGACCTTGTCCATGGGCTTGGCCTTGACGTCCTGGATGGAGCCGGCCTTGACCACGGTGAGGAGGCGCTGCGTGTGACCCTCGGGCCCGGTGGCCAGCGGCGGTGCCTGCGCTCCGGCTGCGGGCATCGTGGCCACCGCTCCCCCGGCGGGGCGCTCGGCGGTGGCCACCCCGCCACCGGTGTCGGCGGCGCCGCGGGCGGCCTGGGAGCGGGCCAGGAGGTGCGCCGGGATCTTCCCCGAGTCGCCGCCGTCCGCTGCGGCTCCGCCGCCGTCGCCGTCGCCGGGGGGCGCGCTGTCGCCGCCCTTGGCCGCGGCCTTGGCCTTGGCCTCCTTGGCCCGCTTGAGCAGATGCTCGGGGATCTCGGTCATGGTGTTCGTGGCCTCCCTGGTGCCGTCGACGCGCCTACAGCGGTCCGGAGATGCCGCCGTCCTTGCGCACCCGCCAGAAGTGCACGGCGAGGAAGATCACGAGGACGAAGGGCAGCATCAGGACATGGAGCACATACCACCGAAGCAAGGTGTCGGTGCCGATCTCCACCCCGCCGAGGAGCACGAAGCGGACCTGGTCGCCGAACACCGGGGTGTAGCCCATCATGTTGGTCCCCACGGTCACGGCCCACAACGCCAGCTGGTCCCAGGGCAACAGGTACCCGGTGAACGACAGCAGCAGGGTGAGGGTGAGCAGGATCACCCCGATGACCCAGTTGAACTCCCGCGGCGGCTTGTAGGCCCCGTGGTAGAAGACCCGGGCCATGTGCAGGAACACGCTCAGCACCATGAGGTGGGCGCCCCACCGGTGCATGTTGCGCACCAGCAGCCCGAAGGTGACCGACGTGTGCAGCGTCTGGATGTCGTCCCAGGCCTGGGCGGCGGTGGGCCGGTAGAAGAACATCAAGAAGATGCCGGTGACCGTGAGCAGGATGAACAGGAAGAACGACAGCCCGCCCAGGCACAGCGTGTAGCTGACCTTGACGGCGTGGCGCTTCACCTTGACCGGGTGCAGGTGGTACAGCACCGAGTTCATGATCACGTAGGAGCGGTTGCGGGGGCTGTCGGTGTAGCCCTTGCGGAAGATCGAGCCGGGGCGGAAGATCGAGTTCCAGGCCTGGGAGCTCTGCATGGCCTCGAGGCGCTTGCTCAGCTTCTCGGCCAGCCCTCCCCCGGGGCCTTCGACGGCTCCAGCCACTAGAAGCGCATCCCGTAGCCGTAGCCGTAGTTGTTGTCGCGCTGGTGCTGGTCGCCGTCGCGGGCGGCCACGCCCGCCTTGCCGAGGACGATCACGCCGGTGGGGCAGCGGTCGACGCACAGGGCGCACCGGGTGCAGATGTCCTCGTCGACCACGAAGATCACGTGGTCGTCGGGGTCGATGCCCGGCGCCGTGGTGTTGGTGGCGTCGGTGATGGCCTCGGTGGAGAGCATGTGGATGCACT
>JAHWJH010000116.1 GCA_019348555.1 Actinomycetota bacterium | reverse complement strand
TCCGATCTGACCTCCTCGAGGTTGCTCATGCCGATGATGCGCACGTAGGCGCCGGCGGGGATCGCCTTGACGCCGTACTCGGTCTCTCCCCGGCGGAACGACCACAGCCGGGGCCCGAAGCCGATGAAGAACTCGGTGACCTTCATCCCCGCCGCCCGGGCGGTGATGTAGTGGCCCAGCTCGTGCATGAAGATCATGAACACCAGGGCGAGGATGATGGCCAGGGTCGGAAGGGAGACCGAGATGCCGAGCGCCACCACGGCGGCGGCGATCAGGGCCCTGCGCACCCAGCTGGTGACCTCACCGGCCACCTGCAACTTGGGCGACGGAGGACCATCGGCTGCCGGTGGGGTGGTGGGGGCTCGCTCGCTCACGCTGCTCTCCTCTTCACGATCGCCTCGGTGGTCCGCCGGCTGCGACGGTCGACGTCGACCACCGCGTCGGCACTGTCGATCTCCGACCCATCATGCTCGGACAGCGCCTCTTTCAATACCTCTCCCAGCCCGGTCCACGGGATGGCCCCGTCGAGGAAGGCCCCCACCGCCACCTCGTTGGCGGCGCTGAGCCACGCCGGCGCCGAACCTCCGGCGCGGCCCGCCTCCACCGCCAGGCCCAGGCACGGGAAGGCGTCGTGGTCGGGGGGTTCGAAGTCGAGTCGCCCCAGCCGGGTCCAGTCGATGGCACCGAAGGGGCGGGCGCCACGGTCGGGCCAGGCCAGGGCGTAGGCGATCGGCAGGCGCATGTCGGGCAGGGAGAGCTGCGCCACGGTGGCACCGTCGCTGAACTCGACCATCGAGTGGACGATCGACTGGGGATGGACCACCACGTCGATGCAGTCGTAGTCGACCCCGAACAGCTCGTGGGCCTCGATCACCTCCAGGCCCTTGTTCATGAGCGTGGAGGAGTCGACGGTGATCTTTGGGCCCATCTGCCAGGTCGGGTGGTCGAGGGCATCCTCGACGGTGACCGCGGCCAACTCGGCCGCCCCACGCCCCCGGAACGGGCCCCCGCTGGCGGTGAGCACGAGCTTGGCGACCTCCGAGCGCCGACCCGCCCGCAGGCACTGGTGCAGCGCGCAGTGCTCGGAGTCGACCGGGATGATCTCGGCGCCGGGGGTGGCCCGCACCCGGCGCACCACCGGCCCTCCGGCGATGAGCGACTCCTTGTTGGCCAAGGCCAGGCGCCGGCCCGCCGACAGCGCCGCCAGCGTGACGCCCAGACCGGCGAAGCCCACCACGGCGTTGAGCACCACCTCGGCCGAGTCGGCCACCAACGCCAACGCCTCCGCCCCTGCCACCACCTCGGTGCCGGTGGGCAACTGCGCCTCGAGCTCGGCGGCTCGGGTGTCGTCGCTCAGGGCCACGACCCGTGGGCGGAGCTCCCGGGCCTGGGCGGCCAGTCGCTCCACCGACGTCGATGCCCCGAGGGCGACCACGTCGTAGCGCTGCGGATCGGCCCGGACCACCTCGACGGCCTGGGTGCCGATGGACCCCGTCGATCCCAGGATGGCGACGGTGGTCACCTCGGGATCGCCGCCGGGTCGCGCCGGTCAGAAGATCTCAAGCAGGCGGCAGAGGTAGTAGACGGCGGGAAGGGCGAACAGCATGGCGTCGAAGCGGTCGAGCAGCCCTCCGTGGCCCGGCAGCACACTTCCCATGTCCTTGACCCCGAGGTCGCGCTTGATCATCGACTCGCACAGGTCGCCGAGGGGCGCCATGACCGCCACCACCAGGCCCAGGGCCACAGCCGTTCCGGTCTCCCACGGGGTCACGCCGATGACGCCGAGCACCAGCCAGCTGGCCACGATGCCGGCCAAGCCACCACCGAGCACGCCCTCCACCGTCTTGCCGGGGCTGATGTCGGGTGCCAGCGGTCGCCGGCCGAAGCGGCTCCCCACGAACAACGCTCCGGCGTCGTTGACGGCCACGGCCACGATCGTCCCGATGAGCACGCCGATCCCGTTGGGAAAGGTGAGGATCAACGCCGCGAACGAGCCCAGCAGTCCGACGTAGGCCACACCGAACACGCTCACGGCAACGTTCATCGTCGGTGCGACCCGGCTGACCCCCACCAGGAACCACAGGAGGGAGAAGATCACCGTGAGGCCGAGCACCAGCGGAAGGGCGACCTCACCCTTCCAGTAGGCGGCTCCGACGATGCCTGCGGATGCCACCAGGCCCAGCAACGTCGCCGGCTGGTAGCCCGCCCGGCGCAGCGAACCGAACAGCTCGGCGGCACACACGCTCACCACCGCGGCCACCAGCACCACTGCCGGGGGCTTGCCCAGGGCGAAGACGACCAGGGCCACGGCGGCGAAGGCAGCGGCGGTGAGGAGACTCTGGCCGATGTCGCGCCCCGAGCTGGGCGGGCCCGAGACCGCCGTGGAACCGGACGGCTGACGGTCCCGGAGCCGTTGAGGAGCCGGGCCACCGCCCCGCTCGAACGGGGGGGTGGTCGGACCGAGCCGGGTGCGGCCCACCTGGATCGGCTGCGGCGGCTCCGTCTCCTCGTCGAAGGAGAAGAAGTCGTCCGGGTCGGGGCGCTCGGAGGTGTCGAGGGCCCCGACGCGCGTCTCGTCGTCGTGCAGCATCGAGGCGTCGTCGTAGTCGGGCTCCTCCCAGTCCTGGGACTGGTCGCGCCAGCGAGGTCCTGAGGTGGCGAAGCTCGACCAGGCGTCGAGATCTTCGGCGGCCTCCTCGCCCTTGGCGTCGGGGACGATCACGGGGACCTCACCGCTGGGAGGATCGGTCCAGGGCTGCATCGGCGCCTGCACGCCACCGCTCACCCGCGGGCGGGCGACGTCGCCGGCGTCGCTGCCCGACCCCAGGGGGAAGCGCAGCGCCGGCCGGCGATCCTCCGGCGGCGCCTCGGGACGATCCCCGTAGCGGGGGGTGCCCATACCTCGCCGCGGCGCGACGTCGCCCCGCTCCATGGCCTCGGCGGCTTCGTCGGCGCCGATGATGCGCACCCCCTCGGTGGTGTCGCGGCCGCTGCCCGACGATCTCGTACGACCGGTGTCGTCACTGCTGTCGTCGGATTGCTGCCCGAACGGGCGCTCGTCCATCGTGCCTCCTCGTCATCCCGGCTCGCTCGGCTCGGGCCTTCCGTCTTCGCCGCGGTCCTAGACCTCCGTGAGCTCCCGCTCCTTGTGTTCGAGGGCGTTGTCGATGTCGCCGACGTGGCGGGTCGTGAGCTTGTCGAGCTCCTTGTGCGCCCGCTCCGCCTCGTCGGCGGCGATCCCACCGTCGGCCTCCAGGGCCTCGAGCTCGTGGCGGGCGGCCCGACGGGTGTTGCGCACCGCCACCCTTCCCTCTTCGGCCATGTGCTTCACCACCCGCACGAAGTCCTTGCGACGCTCGGCGGTGAGCGGTGGGAACGACAGCCGGATCACCTGACCGTCGTTGCTCGGGTTCATGCCCAGATCGGCGGTGCGCAGCGCCTTCTCGATCGCCCCGATGGACCCCCGGTCGTAGGGCTGGATCACCAGGAGGCGGGCTTCGGGGACGCTGAAGCCGGCCAGCTGCTGCAGGGGGACCTCGGAGCCGTAGTAGTCGACCGAAAGCTTCTCGACCAACGCCGGTGCGGCCCGACCGGTACGCACCGAGGAGAACTCCGACCTCGTGTGCTCCACGGCCTTGGCCATCTTGGCCTCGGCGTCGGCGAGGATGTCGGCGATCACCGCACCAGCGTACCGATACCCTCGGTGCCGACGAGGACACGGCGGATGTTCCCCGGTTCGAGGACGTCGAAGACCACGATGGGCAGCTGGTGGTCCATGCAGAAGGTGATCGACGTCGGGTCCATCACCTTCAGCCCGCGGTTGAGCACGTCCATGTAGGTGAGCTCGTCGATCTTGGTGGCGTCGGCGTCGATGCGGGGGTCAGCGGTGTAGACGCCGTCGATGCCCGAGTGCGTCCCCTTCAGGATGGCGTCGGCATCGATCTCGGCGGCGCGCAGCGCGGCCGGCGTGTCGGTGGTGAAGAACGGGTTGCCGAGCCCCCCGGCCAGGATGACCACCCGTCCGCGCTCGAGGTGGCGGATGGCCCGGCGCCGGATGTAGGGCTCGGCCACCTGGGCCATCTGGATGGCGGTCTGGACACGGGTGGGCTGGTCGAGGCGCTCGAGCGCATCCTGGAGCGCCAGCGCGTTGATGACCGTCGCCAGCATGCCCATGTAATCGGACTGGGCCCGGTCCATGCCGGCGCCGGCGCCGGTCATGCCCCGCCAGATGTTGCCGCCGCCCACCACCACGGCCACGTCGACGTGGAGGTTCCGCCGGGCGTCGATGATCTCGCTCGCCAGCTGGCTGACGATGTCGCCGTCGATCGAGGAGCCGCTGGCGTCGGAGAATGCCTGGCCCGAGAGCTTCAGCACCACCCGCTTCCAACGAGAGGCACCGAGCTCGTCCATGGGGATGGAACCTACCCCCCGATCTCCACCTGGGCGAAGCGCACGATGTTGGCACCGTCGAGGGCTTGGCCGACGGACTGCTTCTCGTCCTTGACGAAGGGCTGGTCGAGCAGGGCGCCGCCGGGCACGCTCTTGAAGAAGCCGCTCATCCGGCCCTCGACGATCTTGGGCAGGGCCTGCTCGGGCTTGCCCTCGTTGCGGGAGAGGTTCTCGAGCTCCTCTCGCTTGGCGGCGACCACCTCGGGGGGGAACTCGTCGCGGGTCAGGTACGAGGGGCGGGCGAAGGCGATGTGGATGGCGACATCGTGGGCCAGGGCCTGATCGCCGCCGGCGAGCTCGACGGCCACGGCGTTCTTGCCACGGTCGTTCTGCACGTGGAGGTAGGTGTCGACCACGTTTCCCTCGGCCGCTTCGAAGCGCACGACCCGACCGAGCTCGAGGTTCTCCTTCAAGGTGACCTTCAGGTCGTCGAGGCGTGCGGCCATCTCGGCGGCCGCCTCCTCACCCCGTTCGGCCACGGCAGCGGCGATCTCGTCGGCCAGCGCGGTGAACGCCGACGACTTGGCCACGAAGTCGGTCTCGCATCGCAGCTCGACGATGGCCACCACCCGGCCCCGCACGGCGAGCGCCACCGCTCCTTCGGAGCTCTGGCGGTCGGCACGCTTCTCCTGGGCGGCGAGACCCTGCTCGCGCAGCCAGCGGGCGGCGACCTCGAAGTTCCCCTCGCTCTGCGTGAGGGCGCGCTTGGCGTCCATCATCCCCGCTCCAGTTTGGTCGCGGAGGGCCTTGACGTCCTTGGCGCTGAAGTCGGCCATCGCTGCGCTCAGTCCTCGTCGGCGGTGCGGGCGGGCATGGCGCCCTCGGGCTCCGACGCCGCCGGCGGGGCGAGATCGTCGGCGGTGCCACCGGCGTTGGCCGGGGGGTCGACCGAGTGCGCCCCTTCCCTCCACGTCTCGCTCGACTGGCCGCCGTGGGAGCCCACCGGCACCTGGCCGGCCGAGCCGGGCTGGGTCTGGGGGAATTGGGCGGCCACGGCGAGGTCGTCGTCGCGGGTGGGGATGGCCCCCGGATTCGGCTCCACGGCATCGGACGGAGGAGCCTGGACAGGGGGCCTGGGTTCCCCGGCCGGCTCCTGTCCCATCTCGGGGGATGCCTGGGCCGGCACCACCGCGTCGGTCTCCTCGCCGGAGCCGACCTCGGCGGCGAGGCGGGCCTCGCGCTCGTCGCGTTGGCGAGCGGCGGCCTCCCGGGCCGCCGCCTGCTGGAGGGCCCGCTCGGCCTCCTGCTCGACGGTGGGCGGGGGCGGCGGGACCGGCTTGGCCGTGCCTCTGCGCTCGGCGATGAAGCGACCTTCCTTCACGGCGTCGCTGATGACCCGACACATCAGGGTGCCCGCCCGGATGGCGTCGTCGTTGCCCGGGATGACGTAGTCGACGAGGTCCGGGTCGCAGTTGGTGTCGACCACGGCGACCACCGGCACCTTGAGCTTGTTGGCCTCGGTGACGCCGATGTGCTCCTTCTTGGTGTCGATCACGAACACGGCGTCGGGCAGCTTGGCCATGTCGCGGATGCCGCTCAGGTTGCGCTCGAGCTTCTCGAGCTCCCGGCTCTTCTGCAGGGCCTCCTTCTTGGGCATGGCCTCGAAGTCGCCCACGGCCCGCATGTGCTGGAGCTCCTGCATCTTCTTCACCCGTCCGCTGATGGTGGTGAAGTTGGTGAGCATCCCGCCCAGCCAGCGCTCGTTGATGTAGGGCATGCCGCATTCACCGGCGGTGCGGGCGATGGCGTCCTGCGCCTGCTTCTTGGTGCCGACGAACAGCACCGTGCCGCCGTTGGCGACCGCGGCGTAGACGGTGGCCAGCTGCAGCGGCGTCACCAGCGTGTCGCCCTGCCCGATGGAGAAGTTGGTGGCGTCACCGCCTCGGAAGCGGTTGCCGTCCTCGCAGTACTCCTCGTTGGCCTTGCGTCGCTGCGGCGACAGCTCGGGGTTGACCGCGCCCTTGCAGCGGTTGTCGCGGGTCTGCTCCCACAGCGCCTGCTTGTAGGCGCGGTCCGCGATCGTGCCGCGCCGCTCGCTCGGCAGGTCGATCCCCGTCCGCTCGCCGAGCCCGAAGGCCTGCGCCATCCGCACCATCGGGTCGCGCGGCTGCGCCACCGGGGTGCTGCCGCCGTCGCGCTGCCACTGCTCGTAGGCGAACTTGTAGAAGACCGTGTCGCAGGACACCTCGAGGGCGCGCTTCAGCGAGATCGTGCCGAAGCCGCGCGATTCGTAGTTTCGCTTGAGCGACGTGCCGATGCGGTAGGCCGGCGGGCACGGGTAGGAGCCGTTCAGCGCGTAGCCGGCCTGCTCGGCGGCGGGCACGGACACCACCTTGAACGTCGATGCCGGCGCGAACTCGCCCTGGGTCGCGCGGGACTGGTTCGGGTAGTTCGCGCTCTTGCCGGTGATGGCTGCGTAGTCGCGTCTGCTGATGCCGCCGACCCAGATGTTGGGGTCGTA
>JAHWJH010000115.1 GCA_019348555.1 Actinomycetota bacterium | reverse complement strand
AGCAGACCGCCGAGTTGGCCGCCGAGCCCCGCCCCTGGCAGTAGATGTCGCAGCGCCGGCAGAACTCGACGATCTCGTGGACCACCAGGAAGTAGCCGGGGAAGCCGAGCTCGTCGATCACCGCCAGCTCGTGGTCGATCTGGGCCCACGCCCCCGCCACCCGCTCGGCTCCCCGGGGGCCGTAGCGGGCCTCGGCGCCGGCCTCGGTCAACACCCGTAGCCACGTCATCTCGGTGTGGCCGGTGGGCACGGGGAAATCGGGGAGGCGGGGCGCCACCAGGGCCAGGTCGAAGGCGCACGCCGCCGCCAGCACCGCCGCCTGCTCCACCGCACCGGGGTAGCGGGCAAGGCGCCGGGCCTGCTCGGCGCCCGAGCGCAGGCAGGCGGTGGCCGCGGCCGGCAGCCACCCGTCGAGGTCGTCGAGGCTGCGCCGGGAGCGCACCGCGGCCAGCGCGGTGGCCAACGGGCGCCGGGCAGGGACGGCGTAGTGGACGTTGTTGGTGGCCACGACCTCCACCCCGGCCGCCGTCGCCAGCGCCACCAGGGCGTCGTTGCGGGCGGAGTCGAGGGCATCGCCGTGGTCCCAGACCTCCACCGCCACCCGGTCTCGCCCGAAGGCCTCCACCAGCCGGGCCAGCTCCCGGGCGGCGGCACCGGGGCCGGCGTCGACCAGGGCCCCCGGCACCGCCCCCTTGCGACAGCCGGTGAGGACCTCCCAGTGGCCGCGACCGCCGGCGGCCTGCGCCAACGCCGCCAGGTCGGTGCGGGGCCGGCCCTTCTCGCCTCCCGCCAGGTGGGCGTCGCTGAGGGCCCGGCTCAGGGAGGCGTAGCCCTCCGGGTCGCGAGCGAGCACCACCAGGTGGCGACCGCCGGGGTCGGGCATCCCGCTGCGGCCTCCGGCGGGACGGCCGAGGGTGAGCTCGGCGCCGAACACCGTGGGCAGGCCCACCTCCCTGGCCGCCTCGGCGAAGCGGACCACGCCGTAGAGCCCGTCGTGGTCGGTGAGCGCCAGCGCCGAGAGCCCCAGTCGGACCGCTTCCTCCACCAGCTCCTCGGGGTGCGACGCCCCGTCGAGGAAGCTGAAGTTGGAGTGGCAATGCAGCTCGGCGTAGGCCACGCCTCCGTGCTCGACGCCGGCTCGACCCACCAGCTCCCGTGGCGCCTCGTAGGACGGGCGCCCGGCCGACCACGCCGGGCTGTCGCCGCCGTCGGCCCCCGGCGGCTTGCGGTCGGACAGCTGCTGTTCGAGCTGCGCCCAGGGCACGGGAGGATTGCGCCAGCCCACGCCCCGAGGGTAGCGAACGTATGTTCCCTACGTCGAGGGCGAACCTCGCAGGTCGGCGATGTCGTCCAGCTGGGCGTCGAACCAGGCCGAGACGTCGTGGCTGCGGACGTGGGCGGCAGCGGCCTCACGCCGGCGGCGACGCTCGTCGAGGGGCATGGTGATCGCCTCGTGGAGGGCGTCGGCCTGTTGCTGCAGGTCGAAGGGGTACAGCGTCACGGCGAGCTCGCCCAGCTCCTCGTGGGCACCGGTGTTCTCCGACAGCGCCAGCACGCCGTCGCGGCGGTTCACCAGCACCGCCTCCTTGGCCACCAGGTTCATGCCGTCGACCACGGCGTTGACCACGAGCACGTCGAAGAGGGTGTAGGCGGCCACGGCCAGGTCGAGGTCCTCCTCCAGGCGCAAGTCGATGGGTTGCCAGTCGGCAGTGCCGTGCTCGAGGTTGATGTCGGCCACCACCCGCCGGATCAGGGCGGTGTAGTCGGCGTACTCCTCGACGTCCTGGCGGCTGGGCTGCAACAGCGCCAGGAACTGGACCTGGCCGTGCAGCTCGGGATGGTCGCGCAACAACAGGTCGAAGGCCCGGAACCCCCGCACGATGTTCTTCGACGGGTCGGTGCGGTCGACCCGCAGCAGCAGGTGGTCCCGGCGGGTGCTCTCGAGCGCGTCCCGGTGCTCGGCCACGGGGGCCGACGCCGCTCGGGCCTCGAAGTCCTCGGTGTCGATCGAGATGGGGTACGCCCGGGCCACCACGGTGCGATCGCCCACGGTGACGCTGGTGGCCCCGAGGTCGACGGGCAGCCCGAGCAGCTCCTGGCAGCCCAGCACGAAGTTGCGGGCGGAGCGCTTGGTGTGGAACGCCACCACGTCGTTGCCGAGCATCCCGGTGAAGATCGCCTCGCGCATCGACGGCGGCAGCACCCGCCAGGCGTCGGAGGAAGGCCAGGGGATGTGCACGAAGTGGTGGAGGAACACCTCGGGGCACCGCGAGCGGACCAGCTCGGGGAGGAGGTAGAAGTGGTAGTCCTGGACCATCACGGTGGCGCCACCACCGCAGGCCTCGACCTCCTCGACCACCGCGTCGGCGAAGCTGCGGTTGACCTCGGCGTAGCCGTCGAGGAAGGCGTCGTGCTCTCGCCGGGTCAGCTCGGGCGCCACCTTGGTGTCCCACAGCTGGTGCTGGATGAACCACAACAGCGGGTTGGCGACGATGCCGTAGAACTGGTCGTGGACCTCGTCGTCGACCACCACCATGCGCAGGCGCACCGGGGAGTCGCTGTCGCCGGCGTCGAACGACCCGCCGTCGTTCTCGGCCACGACCACCTTGTCCTCGTCGGTGATGCCGGCGCACACCCACACGGCATGGTCGAGGTCGGGGATCAACCCGGACAGGGCGGTGACCAAGCCGCCGCCCCCCCGCTCCTGGATGCGCTCGTCGCCGTCCCGTCCGAACTGCACCGGGCCGCGGTGGGAGACGAGCACGACCGGTTGGTCGCTGGCCGCCCCCTCGCCTCCGGTCACCGGCGCACGCTAGCCAGTTGTCGCCTCGGCGTCGCCTGGGCCAGCCGCGCTGAGGTCGACGCCGGCACCGGCCACCGCCGCTTCGAGCTGGCTGCGCTGCTCGGAGTCCATCTCGTCGCGCGCCGCTGAGGGGACCTCCAGTTCGAGGAGGTCGGCGAGGGCGACCAGGGCGTCGTCGTAGACGTAGAGCACCGTGTCGAGCGCGGCCAGGTCGTCGGCGGAGAGCTCGGCGAGGCCCTGGTGGTCCTCCAGCTGCCGGCGCAGCCCCCGCAACAGCTCGGTCAGGCGCTCGACCCGCTCCTCGGGCTCGGTGGAGGTCGGCTCGGACATCGGCGTCACGGTAGTCAGTCGTAGGTGGCCTCCAGGGCCCAACGACCACCGGAGAGGGTGAGCAGGTGCGCCTCGCCAGCGGCGGTGACCACCTGGATGCGCGCTCGCCGGCAGCGGGTGGCAGGATCCCACCAGCGCTCGTCGACCGGCCACGGGCCGGCCCAGTCCGCCACCTCGGTCCACGGCCCACCGGCCAGCGACACCCGCTCGGGGGCGGCGGTGACCACCCCCCGTCCGTTGACCACCACCGGCGCCCCGGCGGCATCCGAGACCTCGACGGGTGAGACGTCGGCGTCGGCGGCACCGAGCAGCGCCGGTGACGGGAGTGGGATCCGACCGGGCCACGGTGCCTCTCCGACCGCCGTCTGCCGGCGGGTCGGACCATCGGTCACCGTGGCGCCGGAGGCGGGCACCAGCACCACCTGCTCGGCCGGGCTTCGCCCGCCCCGGCACCGGGGGACGGTCACCGCCTCGGGACCCAGCAGCCCCTGCAGGCGGGCGATGGCCCGAGCGGCCCGCTCGTCCGCGGCGGTCGCCCCACCCCAGAAGCCGAGCTGGCGGCCCCGATCGGCCCGGACCTCCTCGGGGACCAGCCGCAGCACGGCGATGCCGCCGGTGGGGCGCACCGCACCGGTGCCGTTGCACCACCCGTCGAGCTGCCAGCGGGCCCGCTCCACCAGGGCGGGCGCCAGCACCAGCCCTTCGGTCCGCCAGCACCGCGAGAGGGTCTCGCCGTGCTCGGTCTCGGCTTCGATGCGCACCCGGGTGCAGGTCCGACCCGAGGTGGCCAGGCGCTCGCCCAGCTCGCTGGCCAGCGCCCGGGCCACGAAGGCGGCGGCCTCCACCCGTTCGGCCGGGGGGTCGAGCTCGGCGGACACGGTCAGGTCCGCAGGGGGGGTCCGGGGGCGGGGCGGGCGGTCGTCGAGCCCCCGGCACCAGCTGGCGACCCTGGCCCCGGCCGGACCGAAGCGCCCCACCAGCTGGGCGGCGGGCAGGGCCGCAACATCGCCGAGGGTACGCAGGCCCAGGCGCCGGAACAGCTCGATCAGCTCGGCCAGCTCGCCAGGCGCGGAAGAACCGAGCGAGGCGGCGTGGTCGAGGGCGGCCACGGGGAACGGGGCCAGGAACTCGGCGCTGGCCCCGGGGTCGACCACCACGCCCCGGCGGGCAGCGAGGACGGCGGTGAAGAGGCCGTCGGCGATCCCGACCCGGCAGTGGCCCCGACCGGCCAGGGCCTCCTCGCCGAGCGCGGCGGCGCACCCGGCGAGGGCGGCGTCGCCTCCGAAGTAGCGCGACGGGCCCCGGGTGGGCAGGGCCAGCGTGCCGGGACGCAACACCTCCAGGCGGGGGCTGAGCGCCTCCAGCGCCGCCGCCACCACCTCGAAGGCGCGGGCCTCGCCGTCGGGATCGACGGCGAGCAGCCGCAGCCCCGGGCAGCGGCCCTCGGCCTGGCGCCGGCGCAGGCCACGGCGCACCCCCTCGGCCCTGGCCGCCGCCGAGCAGGCCAGGACCCGTCCGCCGGCGCCGCCGACCACCGCCGCCGGCTGGTCGGTCGCCACCCCGGCGGCCACCACCGGCCAGTCGGGACACCACGCCACCAGCGTCCGCACCGCGCCTCCGGCGCTCCCCCGACTCCGGCTCACCCGGCCGCCTCCCCGCCTCCTTGCCGTTCTTCGTCGACGGGACCCCGCCCCATGGGGTCGAACCGACAGAGAACGGGAGGGTCCACCGGCGCGACCCGGCCGTCGGGGCCGGGCAGCCACAGCGCCACCCGGCGCTCCCGGGTGGCGGCACCCCGGCCGGTGGCTCCCACCTCCGCTCGCCGCGCCTCCAGGCGGCCGGCGCCGTCGCCGGCCAGGCCGGCCCAGGCGGACGACCTCACCACCAGGCGAACATCGGCTGGCTGCGGCCAGCCGCCGGAGGCGCCCGAGCGCGCCGAGGTGGCGCCCCGGGCGGCGACGGGCACCAGCACCGAGCCCCGCTCCCGGGCGCGGGCGGCCAGCCGACGGGCGTCCCCGGCCGCCACCCGGCGGGGCAGGCCGACCCAGACCAGCTCCACGGCGTCGACCAGGGCGGCGACGACCGTGGCCCACGCCCGGGCCGGTGGCGAGGTGACCACCACCATCCGCTCGAGGACGACTCCCAGCTCCGCCGCCGCCGACAGCCCCAGCGCGGGCAGGCCCACGGCCGCCACCCACGACCCCGCCGCCGATGCCGCCGCTCCCAGCGCCATCGCCAGCGTTGTGGCGCCTGGTGCCCCCTCCACGCTGATGGTGCTCCCCCGGCGCAGGCCACCGTCGACCAGCAGCGGCGTCAGCGGCGCCAGCACCGGGAGCAGGTGCTCGCCGGCCAGGGCCACCGGCCTGGCCCACTCCGCCGCCAACTGCAGGGCCTCGACATCGCCCGATCGACCCAGCGCCATCTCGCCACGCTAGCGAACGTCTGTTCGTATACGCCAGGCGGGTCAGGCGCTGCGGTGGCGCCGGCTCCCCGGGCCGGCGCTCCGGCGCTGGTCGAGGAAGTCGACCAGCACGTAGTCGCCGAGCGTGTCGGGGGTGGTGAAGAAGGCCCGGCCCCGGTTGATCCGGGTGAGGTGCTCGACGAAGCGCCGGAGGTGGTCGGTGGCGTCGAGCATGAAGGTGTTGATGCGGATGCCCTCGCGGGTGCAGCGGTTCACCTCGGCCAGGGTGGCGTCGACGGTGGCCTGCACCGGGGGGTACTGGAAGAACGCCTCGGCCATGCCCGCTTCGAGATGGGCGGTGGGCTCGCCGTCGGTGATCATCGCCGTGACCTTCATGGCGCCGGCGTACAGCAGCGCCACCATGCCGATGCACCAGACCATGCCGACCGTGTTGACGATCGTGCGCTCCCACCCGGTGGGCGAACCGGTGGCGTCGAGCCACTGCTGCGTGCGGGTGACGCCGTCGAAGCTCGTGCCGCCGAGCACGACGAGCACCACCGCCGCCGTCCCGGCGTCGGGTTGTAGCTCCGCCAGGCCGGCAAACGGTGGCCGGACGCGGAGCGTGCCCTGGTCGTCTCGCCAGAACGGAGCCAGGTGGGCGAAAAGGCCGAAGAACACGCCGAATCCCTCTCCGGTGCGCAGCCAGCCCCGGCGCCCCACCACCCTGCTCCGGCCAGGACGAGAACGCTGTAGGCGCTCAGCGCCGACGCCAGGACCCTGGGCGACGCCGGCGAGTGGTAGGCGAGCTCCAACCACTGGAAGCCCAACAGAATGCCGGCCGCCAGCCAGTGGCCCGACGCCCAGCGGGGTGGCTGCCTCCGCGTCGCCTCGTTCCTGCCCTGGCGCGCCCGGGCCCACTGGCCCACCGCCGCCAGGGTGTCGAACGGGCTGAGGGCGCGCCAGACGTCCCCGAGGGCGGCGCTGAGCACCGGCAGGCCCACCCAGAACACCACCTACACCGCCACAGGAGCGATGTTCGAGCCGGCGCTGTCGGCGCCGAACCATGCCGCCCACAGCGTGACGACAAAGGCGACCAGCCCCAGGACCCGCAGCGCGACGGCGAGCGGGCCCACGATGGCATCGAGGCGAGCCGGGGCCGGACGACCCTCGGCCGCGCGGTCGAGGCGGGGCTGGCGGACCGCATCCAGTTCCTGGGATTTCACTCCGACGTGCGCCGCCTGCTGTGGGCCGCCGACGCCCTCGCCTCGCCCACGCGGTACGAGGCGTACGGGCTGGCCGTGCAGGAGGCCGTCTGCTGCGGGCGTCCCGTGCTGGTCAGCGAGGCGGCGGGCGTGGCGGAGCGCATCGGGGGCGAGGCGCGCCGGCTGCTGATCGCCGACCCGAACGACGCCGAGGGGGTGGCCGCGCGGCTCCGGGCGTGGCGCGACGGGCTGCACGAGCATCGCTCCGCC
>JAHWJH010000114.1 GCA_019348555.1 Actinomycetota bacterium | reverse complement strand
AAGCACGGCCGTCGGCCGCTGCTCGAGTGGCAGCGCCAACAGCTTGTGCGCTGCCTGGTAACCGCCCTGGCGCTTGTAGTCGCTCTCCACGACTAGGCAGCGCTCCAGCTCAATGCCGTGCGCCCGCAGCGCCTCCTCGTAGCCGAGCAGCAGGGCTTCGTGGCTGGTGTAGAAGTCGACCTGGTGGAGCTGGTGCTCGGCGGCGAGGTCGATGCCGCAGGCGGCCATGAACCGCAGCGCCCGCTCGATGCCGTTGGCGATGGCCTCGTAGCGGCGGCCCTCGTTGCTGCTGGCGACGAACTCCTGGTTCCAGGCGTGCACCCGGCCGAGGTCGGCGAAGCCGCCCTTGGTGAAGGCCCGCAGCAGGTTCAAGGTGGAGGCGGACTGGTGGTAGGCGGTGAGCAACCGTTCCGGGTCGGGCAGGCGGGCGTCGGCGGTGGGAGCGCTGTCGTTGACCATGTGGCCGCGGAACGACGGGAGGTCGAGCTCGCCGACGCGCTCCATCGGCGACGACCGAGGCTTGGCGAACTGGCCGGCGATGCGCCCCACCTTGACGACGGGGACACCGGAGCTGTAGGTGAGCACCACCGCCATCTGCAGGATCACCCGCAGCTTGTCGCGGATGGCGTCGGCCGAGAAGGTGTCGAACGACTCTGCGCAGTCGCCGGCCTGCATCAGGAACGCCTTCCCGTCGGCCACGGCGGCCAGGCTTCCCGTCAGGGCACGGGCCTCACCGGCGAAGACCAACGGTGGGTAGGTCGACAGGCGCTTGAGGACGAGGTCGAGCGCGGCGCTGTCGGGCCAGTCGGGCTGCTGGGCGGCGCTCAGCTCGCGCCACGACGACGGTGACCACGGCACTGGCATGGCCCCAGGGTGCCCGGAAACCGGTCGCACCGGCAACGCCATTCGTCGTCAGCCCCGGCGATCGGGGCCGGCGGCGGTGATCGTCAGGCGCAGCGCCACCCTGCCTTCTGCCTCCATGGCGGCCCGGTAGGCGTCCCAGTCGGGGTGCTCGCCCGAGATTCGGCGGTAGTAGTCGACCAGCACCTCGACCGCCTCGGGGCGGCCAACCACCTCCACGTCGCCGTCGACCTGCACCCACGGCCCGAAGAAGTCGTCGCTGATCACGCACAGCGAGGCCCGAGGATCGCGCCGGAGGTTCCGGGTCTTCGCGGCCGTATCCCGGGTGCTGATCACCACCCGACCCTCGTCGTCGACAGCGGCCAGCACCGGCGACGCCTGGGGGCGCCCGCTGCGGCGAAGCGTGATCAGGACGGCCTTGGGGTGGGCGGCGACGAAGTGGCGTGCCTCGCCGGCGTCCACCGGCCCGTGCTGTCTAGGCGGCGGCGATGGCGTCGGCGTCGAGCTTCAGCTCGTCGACGGCGCGCTTGACGATGCGCCGAGCGGCTTCGGCGGTGACGCCCAGCACCTCGCCGACCTCCCGGAAACTGTGCTTCTGGCCGTCGGCCAGCCCGAAGCGATGCTCGACGGCCACCCGAGCCCGGGGCTCCAGGCGGTCGAGCAGGCCGGTCACCATCTCCTCCTGGAGCTGCTCGACCACGATCTGCTCGGGGCCGGGCAGCGAGTCGGGGAGGAGGTCGACCAGCTCCTGCTCGCCGTCCTCGCCGACGGTGCGGTCGAGGCTGGTGGGCGTGGCCAGTCGGTGGAGGTTGGCCAGCTCGGGGTCGAGGTCGTCGCCCTCGCCGGACACCGCCCGCAGTGCGGCCCGCAGCTGGGCGGAGCGCTCGCTCGGGAGGCGCACCAGGTTCGCCTTCTGGTCGAGGGCGCGGCCGATGGCCTGGCGGATCCAGAACGTGGCGTAGGTGGAGAACTTGAACCCCTTGCGCCAGTCGAACTTCTCGACGGCGTGCTCCAGGCCGAGGTTGCCCTCCTGGATCAGGTCGAGCAGATCCATCCCCGGAGGGAGCGGGTAGCGCCGGGCGATGCTGACGACGAGGCGCAGGTTGGCCCGGATGAAGTAGTCGCGGGCGCGGGCCGCCTCACGCACCGTGCGCTTCAGCTCGGCCCGCCCCGGTGCCCGGCTGGGCCCCGCGTCGAGGGCGGCCTGGGCCTCGCGCCCGGCTTCCACCTTCTGCGAGAGCTCGCGCTCCTGGGCCGCGTTGAGGAGGGGCACGAGCCCGATCTCATGGAGGTACTGTCCGACTGAGTCTCTCATCGCACGTTTTCTTTCATCTCGGGGTGTCCAACAGAGGTGACCTCGGGATCATTCCCCGATGTCAGGCCGACCCGATGTCCGGGGGCCATAACGCCGATCGGCGGCGCTGTCTCCTTCTACGAACGCCGGGCCCGATCTGGACGTTCCCAGCGGCGTGTTTCTGCCGACTGGCCCTACCCCATGCTTCCCGGTATGACTCCTGGCCCGCAGCCGGGAGGTGGGGTAGGCATGGTCCCGTGAGCGACGAGGCGGTGCTGCTGCCCGAGGAACCGGTGACGTCCCTTTCAGACTACGTCACCCGGCGCCGCGGTGGGGAAGCCATTTCACGAGCACGGGCGCTGGGGCCTGGTGGCACGGCCAAGGAGGTCACGCTCTCGGGGTTGCGGGGTCGGGGTGGCGGCGGGTTCCCGACGGGGCGAAAGTGGTCGGGGTTGCGGGCAGAGCCGGCCAGCGCCGGTGACCGCTACGTCGTCTGCAACGGCGCCGAGGGCGAGCCGGGGACGTTCAAGGACCGGAGCATCCTGCGGGCCGACCCCTACCAGGTGGTGGAGGGCCTGGCTATCGCCGCCCTGGCCGTGGAGGCCCGGGCGGCGTACCTGTGCGTGAAGGAGAAGTTCACCGAGGAGATCGCCCGGCTGAGCGTCGCCCTCGAGGAGATGGCGGCCGCTGGGCTCGCCGGCGATGTGCCCATCAGCTTGGTGGTCGGCCCCGACCACTATCTCTACGGCGAGGAGAAGGGCCTGCTGCAGGCCATCGAGGGCGACGCTCCCCTTCCCCGACCGCTGCCTCCCTACGTGCACGGGCTCTTCGCCACCGCCCCGCAGGTCGGGTGGTCAGCCCATCCCCAGGCCTATGGGGTCGGCTCGGGTGAGGGGGCGAGCTTCGACGGGGAGCGGTCGAACCCCACGGTGGTGAACAACGTCGAGACCCTGGCCATGGTGACCCACATCCTCACCAGAGGGCCGGAGTGGCATCGAGGCCTCGGCACCCCGGAATCGCCCGGAGCGATGGTCGTCACCGTGGTCGGCGATGTGCGGCGCCCGGCGGTGGGCGAGGTCGAGCTCGGCCGTCCTCTCGGCGAGGTGATCGAGGAGCTGTCCGGGGGGCCCAGGGCGGGCCGGCGCATCAAGGCGGTCTTCTCGGGGGTGGCCAACGGCGTGGTGCGGGGCGACCAGCTCGACGTTCCCATGAGCTACGAGGGACTGGCCGCCATCGGCAGCGGGCTGGGGTCGGCGGGATTCATCGTCTACGACGACACCGCCGACATGGTGGCCGTGGCCCGGTTGTTCTCGCGGTTCTTGTACGTGGAGTCGTGCGGCCAGTGCCCGGCGTGCAAGTTCGGCACCGGCGAGATCACCAGCTATCTCGAGCGCATCGAGGCCGGCGTCGGCACCGACCTCGACGTCGAGATCATCGGGCGCCGGCTCACCACCGTCACCGACGGCAACCGGTGCTACCTACCGGTGGAGGAGCAGGAGGTGATCGCCAGCATCCTGCGGGAGTTCCCCGAGGACGTGGCCGCGCACCTCGAGGGCAGGCCACCCCCGCCACGGCGCTACGACCTCGCCAAGATCGAGGACCTCCGGGACGGGGTGGTGGTGGTCGACCTCCGTCAGGCCGCCAAGCAACCCGATTGGACCTACGCCGACGATGCCTGAGCTGATCGACCGCGTCGGTGGCTGAGCGGCTGGGACTCTTCGGCGGCACCTTCGATCCCATCCACGTCGGGCACCTGGTCACCGCCGTCAACGTGCGCCACGCCCTGGCGTTGGACCGGGTGCTGTTGGTCGTCGCCAACGACCCGTGGCAGAAGGCGGCGCTGCCCGTCAGTCGCGCTGCCGACCGCCTCGCCATGGTGGAGGCTGCCGTGGCCGACGTGGAGGGCCTCGAGGCCAGCGCCCTCGAGATCGATCGAGGGGGGGTCTCCTACACCGCCGACACCCTCACCGAGCTGGGCGACCAGCGCCCTGACGCCGAGCTCTTCGTCATCCTCGGAAGCGACGCCGCCGCAACGCTCGACACGTGGGAGCGAGTCGACGAGGTGTGCTCCCGGGCCACCCTGGTGGTGGTCACCCGTCCCGGCGTGGGCTCGCTGGCGGCGCCGCCACGATGGGACCATCTCGTCGTGGAGGTGCCCCGTCTCGAGGTGTCGAGCACCGATCTGCGCGCTCGGGTGGTCGACGGTCGCCCCCTCGACTGGCTGGTGACCGACCCGGTGGTCCGCCTCATCCGCACACTCGGTCTGTACCATGAGCCACAGATGAGCTCCCAGAGGAGTGCGACGCCCTGACCAGCGCCTCGAACAGCGCCGAGCGGGCTCGTCTGGCGGCACGGGCTGCCTGGTCGAAGCAGGGGGCCGACACCGTGGTCCTCGAGGTCGGGACTGTCCTGGCCATCGTCGACTGGTTCGTGATCACCAGCGCCGCCAACCCCCGCCAGGCCCGCACCATCGCCGAGGAGGTCGAGGAGCAGCTCCGGCGCCACGACGGCAGCGCTCCTCTGCGGGTGGAGGGTGCCGGCGACGCCCGCTGGATCCTCCTCGACTACGGCGACGTCGCCGTCCACGTGCTGCTGGACGAGGCGCGATCGTTCTACGACCTCGAGCGGCTGTGGGCCGACGTCGGGCGCCTCGACTGGAGCGACGGGCTGGCCGACGAGGGAGCCGCCTCCGGCGCCGCCCTCCGGGCGCCCTGACCCTTCGTCGGTGCGGGTCGGCGTCGAGACCTCGCAGCACCGGGTGGAGTGGCCAGAGCTGCTCGCCCGGGTGCGGTTCATCGAGCAGGCCGGCTTCGACGGGGCGTGGATCTTCGACCACTTCAAACCCCTCTACGGCCGGGGTCCCGGCCCGTGTCTGGAGGCGTGGACCCTGCTGGCCGGCTTGGCGGCGGCCACCGAGCGGATCCGCCTGGCCACCCTCGTCACCGGCATCACCTACCGGCCCCCCGCGCTCCTTGCGGCCGAGGCGGTCACCGTCGACCACATCTCCGGCGGGCGCCTCGAGCTGGCCGTCGGGGCGGCGTGGTTCGAAGAGGAGCACCGCCAGCTGGGCTTCACCTTCCCGCCCACTGCCGAGCGGGTCGAGCGCCTCGAGGAGGCCATCGAGGTTCTCAAGCTGCTCCTGACGACCGACGACGCCAGCTTCGACGGCAAGCACCACCAGCTGCGCTCGGCCACCTACCGGCCCCGCCCGGTGCAGCGCCCGTACCCGCCCCTGTGGGTCGGGGCGTCCGGGGAGCGCCGCATGCTGCCGCTGGTCGGGCGGGTGGCCGACGGCTGGCACAGCTTCGCCGCGCCGGCCGACTGGGCCCGCAAGTGGGCCATCGTGGCCGAGCACGCCGAGGCCGCCGGCCGGGACCCGGCGTCGATCACCCGGTCGACCAGCCTGTCGCTCTCCGAGCCGTGGGACGAGGTGCGACGGGTGGCCGAGGCACGCCGCAGCGACGGCGTCGACTACCTGATCTGCAGCTGGCCGAGCGAGGGGTGGCCACGCCTGGAGAAGTTCGTGGAGGTCGTGCTCCCGGAGCTGGCGGCCGACTGAGGGGAACTGTCCGCCACGCGCGGCGAGGGGGAGGAGGCCCTGCTACCTGGCCACCCGGCGGATGGCACCGGTCACCTCGCAGGGGGCTTCGATCGGCGTGAGGTGTCCGACCCCGGGGATCTCGATCAGGGTGGCGTCGGGCAAGGCCTCGGCGATGCGGCGACCGTGGACCGAGGGGGTCAGGCGGTCGTGCTCGGCGGTGAGCACCACGGCGGGTACGACCACGGCGTCGAGGCCGTCGAGCAGGTCGACGGCGGCCAGGGTGGTGCCGAAGCCCGCCCGCACGGCGGCGGAGCAGGCCATGACCATCTCGGTGGCGAAAGCCACCTCGGCCGGCGAGGCCGACGGGCCGAGGGTCAGGAAGCGGACGACCCGCGACACGACCGCCCGAGGCCGGCTCGGCAACGGCAGGGCCGAGCCGAGCAGGCGCGACCCTACGGCGGCCCGCAGCGGAGCCAGCCTGGTCCCCAGCGCGGCAACGCGGGCTCGCCCCACCAGCTCCTCCACCCCGGTGTTGGCGAGCACCACGCCGTGCACCCTGGCGCGTACCTGGCCGGGATGGGCGCGAGCCCAGGCCACGATGCCCATCGCCCCCATGGAATGCCCGGCGAGGACCATCGGCCGAGGAGCCGCCATCGTGTGGTGGAGCACGGCGTCGAGGTCGGCGGCCAGGGCGTCGACGGAGTAGTCACCGGTGACGGCGGTGCCACTGCGGCCGTGTCCCCGCAGGTCGTAGGCCACCACGTAATGGTCGCTGGCGAGATCGACGATCTGGCGTCTCCAGAGCTGCAGGGTGCACATCCACCCGTGGACGAGCACCACCGGAGGCCCGCTCTCGGACCCGAACACCTCGACGTGCAGCTCCGTGCCGTCGGCCGACCGCAAGCGCGCCGCACGGCCGTGAAACGGGCGAGCGAGCGCACCCGCCTCGGGGTCGGCGGCCACCGTGCGACGGTCACGGCGGTCGAGGAGGATCAGGCCGGCGCTCGCCGCTGCCACAACGGCTCCGGCTGCGGCCCAGCGACGGCGGTGCGGACGGCAGGGCCTGATCACGGTGGCGGCGTGGGCGCCTCGACCCGGAGGCCGGCAGCCAGCGCTGCCGCGGCCAACCGGGAGTCGTAGGCCACCACCGCTGCCAGGCCCCCGCCGAGCTCCAGGGCGGTCGCCAGGTGGATGGCGTCGAGGGTGCGCAGCGCGGCAGGGGGCTGGTGACCGGCACGTTCGAGCACGCCGGCGCCGATGCGCACCAGGTCGAGCCGGCGCAGGAGCGACGAGGCCTCGAGGGCGGCGGCCTCGGCTCGGCCG
>JAHWJH010000113.1 GCA_019348555.1 Actinomycetota bacterium | reverse complement strand
CGAGCACGTCCGTTGGTTCGACGCCACGGCGAGCACGCGTGTCGACGTGATGCCCATGCTGGCGCCTGCGCAGCCTGGCGGCGAGGTGTCGGCCGAGTGGCGGCGGCGCGAGCTGAACCGGCTGCAGGCATCGGTGGCCGAGGCAGGCGCCGAGCTGGCGGCTGCACGGGCGTTTCGGCGGAGCCGCCGCTATCGCGTCGCTGGCGCGTTGGCCGCTCCCCTGGAACGCATTCGTTCCGCCATGTCACGGTCGACGTGAACCCGATCGATCCTGGCGAAGGAGCGTCACAGTCCTGACAGGAGATCCCAGTACCAGCCGGCGCTCAGCCCCGCCGTCGGGTTCACAGGAGGCAGCAGCAGGCTCACCACCGCAGCGGCGACCAACGCCATCCTCGCCCGAACGTCAACGGTCAACAAGGGCTGCCCTTCTCGGTTTCCGCACAGCCACAGTCCGGCGATCAGCGTGTTGAGGGTGATGAGTGCTGCCCACCGTCCCCAGTCGTGCCCCACGACGAACAGCGGTATCGGGCCGAGGGAAGCCACTGCGAGAAGACCACCGTTGCGCCCGAACCGGCTCAGCAGGTGCCAACCGACCAGCAATGCCGGGGCGCAGGCGGCGAGTGCGACCCCTCGGTGGAACAGGCCCTGAGGACCCCGGATGCGAGACAAGGTATAGGTGATTGCGTCCCCGGTATCTCGTGCCTGCACCGCCATTGACATCGGCTCTGGCACGAAATCCCCGGCGATGTAGTCGGAGACCCGCCCGAGCGCTGCCTCCATCTGCGACGGGGACAGCGTGGCACCAGCTTGAACCCACCCCATCACCGCAGCAGCCGGCACCAGGGAGATGGCAACCATCATCGCCCCGGGCCGCAGCGCCGGCCGCGTGGCGACCCACCATGCCGTGAGCATGAGCGGAAGTTGGGCAAGGAGGAACGCCTCGTGCACCGCGACTCCGAAGCCGCCGAGGACGGCGACGAGCGACAGGCTGGCCACAGGCCTGGACCTCAGAACCACCGTGAGCGTGGTCACGAGGAAGAGCAGTCCGACCACGTCGAACCGCCCCAGGTCGAGAGCGAGGAGCGGCAACCCTCCTGGTGCGGTGAGCAGGCAGATCGAGGCGACGCCAATCAGCAACGTGGGTTGTCGTCCCCACGCCCTGACGATCAGCCACACGCACGCGGCGGCGAACAGAACGACGAGCGCGGCCGATGCGAGGAAGATGGTCCGTCGCGGGACAGGATCTTCGGCCAACCAGCCGATGAGCGAGCCGATCAGCGCCCGTCCACGAAGGCCGTCGCCGTACCGGAACGTCCAATGCGTCAGTATCCAGTTCGTGAGGTGCCAGGGTGCGCTCGCGAGCACCAATAGGGCGACCAAGCTGGCGGCGATCGGCGCACAAGGTTGGGAGCTCGCGAGCCAACGCCAGTAGCGGGACATCGCTCCGTGCATGTGACGCTCACCGTACCGCGCCGTCCCCGCGCCGCGGCCCTCACGGGACCGGAGGCGGCGTGCTCCCGCAGGCGGGCTGTTCAGGAACCACGGACGCGGTCTGGCAAGCCGGCGCTCTCGTCGCGTGGCTCGCCCCCCGGACCACCACGCCGTCCGAGAACCGGCACCAACGCGCCCGCAGCGACAGCGAAGAGCATGGCGGTCGCGTATCCCGACAGCACGGTGTGCTTGACCAGCTCGTAGTAGCCGTCGCCGACCACGGCGATGACGACCTGGCTGGCTGCCGTGGCGCCGAGGAGGAAGCAGACGGCCCCCAACGCCCGGGCATCGCGCTGCGACGAGCGCCGGAACAAGGCGACGGCACCACCGACCATTGCCGCCAGCCAGACGACCGGGAACAGCGGCCAGCTCACCGGGGCGAGCCAGCCGAACAGTCGCTCGGTGGGGTTCGGCCGGGGCGCGAGCCGGTCGCCGGCCGGGCGGGGCGTCGGGTAGTTCGACAGGTAGTCGGGTCGGAGCTCGGCAACCGCCTCGGCGCCCGCCTCGACCAGCTTCGGCCAGTGATCCGGGTGGGTCGCCAGGTAGACCACGAGGTCACGCCGGTCGACCTCGCTCTGGAACTCCTGGTACTGCGGGTCCTCCAGCTTGCCCTGGGCCACCGGGTCGAAGTACCCGGTGCCGCGGTAGCGCACCAGCTCCTCGGGAACATCGAGCGAGCGCAGGACGGCCTCCGGCTCAGGCGAGTCGACCAGCAGGGTGTGGAACACCAGGTTGTGGTTGTTCACCTCCCCGAAGAACGGGCTGTTGCACCAGGTTCCCCGCCGCCGTGGCAACAAGCACCGCACCGGCGGCTGCGGCCACGATGCGGCCCCTCCACGGCCCCGAAAGAGCCCTCGCCTCCACCGTTCTCGAGAGCAGGACGGGCACGACGAGAAAGGCAAACACGAAGGTCTGGGACTTGGCCAGGATCAGGAACGCCGTGGCCAACGTCACGACCACGAGTGGCACCCAGGGGCTCCCCGGGGCTCGGACATACCAAGCGGTGGCTGCCACCACCGCGAGGAGCCCGAGGAAGGTTGCTGGCTCACTGAACGGGGAGACGAAGTAGGTCACGAAGGTGACATCGGCGAGCATGACGCCAGCCACCACGACCGTGACCACCCGAGCGCGGCGGCGCCCGGGGAGGGCGACATACAGCGCGGCGAGGAGCAGCCCGAACAGCGCCGAGTGCAGGATTCCCAGGGCACGGAGGTCGAAGCCTGATTCGTAGCGCACCCGGTAGATCCACACCGCCGGCCGGACCAACCATTGCTGCGACGACAGGTACGCCAGCCCCGCCGGGCAATCGACGGGCACCGAAGCGTAGTGGAGCACGAGAGGGTCGGCGATCACGTCCGCCGCCTTCTCCAAGCGGAAGTGGCACATCAGCCGGAAGCCGTCGCCGTTGTCTGCCAGGCCGATGTCTTGACCCCAGAACAGCTGGAGCAGGGCTGCGAGCACTCCCAGTAGGCCGAGGGATGCCGCCACGATCGGTTCCCCCAGGCGTCGATGCGGTGAGCCGTTCTGGAGACGGGGGTTTGGTGACGTGACGTCTCGCTTCCGCATCTGGTCGTTGGTTCCCGGAAGTGGCTGCCGGCGGGCACCGAACAGCCGTCCGAGGCCGGAGAGACGCTGCGACTCTACCGTCGCCGCGCATCCGCAAGCCGGGCAACTGCCGAGTAAGGGCGTTTTGTAGCGTCCCCGAGCATCCACTACGGTCTGCCCGAAATCGCACCCCGCGGCGGTGGTGCAGGGCTGTCGCCGGCGTCCGGGAAACCCTCCTCGCCCCTGTGAGAACCGCGCAAGGTAGCAGCATCGCCAGGATGTCTCGCGACAGACGCCACCGTCTGACCGCCTGGTTCACTGCCCACCCGGAACGCCTCGCCGACCGTGGGGGTGGATGACAGTGACAGGCCACGGAACCGGAATCGAGGGACAACGTGAGACGGTCTTGAAACAGCGCCCAGAGCTGGCCGACACGGCCCGGGAAGAAGGGGTCGAGCGCGTCAACGGGCGCTCGACGCGCCTGTTGCCGCTCATTCGGAACGGATGGGGGGCACATCCCGCCCGACTCCGCCTGCAACCCGATGTCGTGGCGGTGATCGGTCTCGTCGCGGGCCTCGCCTTCTTGTGGGGTCGGGGGTCGGGCGCGTGGTTCTGGTTGGACGAGGGGATCGCCGTCGGCATCTCCTCGCACCCCATCGGGAGCATCCCGGACCTGCTGCGTCAGGACGGCTCGCCGCCGCTCTACTACGCGCTTCTCCACGTGTGGATGTCCCTCTTCGGATCGTCGGAGGGCGCCACCCACCTCCTGTCGCTGATCTTCGCCCTGGCCACGGTGCCGACCGCTCTGTGGGCTGGCTGGAGCCTGTTCGGGCGTCGAGCGGGCTGGATGTGCGCTCTCGTGGCCAGCGTGAACCCGTTCATCGCGTACTACGCCAACGAGACGCGCATGTACTCGCTGGTGGCCCTGCTAACGCTCTTCGTCGTCGCAACGTTCGCCCATGGCTTCCTCTTCGGTCGCCGTGGGCACCTCATCGGGTTCGCCGCGTCCCTCGTGCTGCTGTTCTACACCCACAACTGGGGCCTGCTGGTGGGCGTGGGATGTGCCGTCGCCTTCGTCGCCTTGCTCATCCTTGCCAACGGAACCGAGCGGCGGAGGACGCTGCGCGACGGCGCCATGGCGTTCGGAGCCGTCGGCCTGTTGTACCTGCCGTGGTTGCCAACGCTGCTGTACCAGCATGCAGCGCAGCTCCAGCCCTGGGCCCAGAAGCCCACCCTGTTCCTGATTCGCAACGAGGTGGCGGGACTGGTGGGCGGCGTGGAGGGCGCCGTGGCGCTCGGCGTCGGGGCGGGAGTGGGCCTGGCGACGATGCTGCGCTGGCCGTGGAACCGTGAGGGCCTGGCCCTGTTCGGCATGGCGGTCGTGCCGATCATCGTCGTCGCCGGCGCCTGGGTCACCTCGCTCTTCGCTTACCGGTACCTCGCCGTCGTCGTGGCCCCCCTGATACTCCTCGCCGGGGCGGGGCTGGCCAGGGGCGGCCGGACGGGAGTGGCGGCACTCGCCGTGGTCGCGTTCTTGACCGCGCCCATCGCGGTCAGAACACCTCCCTATCAGAAGAGCAACGCCAAGGCGGCGGCAGCCCAGGTTGCTTCCGTCCTGCAGCCGGGTGACGTGGTTCTCTCCCCGGATCCGCAGTTGCCGCCCCTTCTGTCCCACTACCTTCCGACGGGCCTCCGCTACTTCACCACCGCCGGCCCTGTGCCTGACGAGCGAGTCGTCGACTGGCGCGGCATCGTGGAGCGACTACAGGACGGCGACCCCACGCGCACCCTGCCGGCCGTGCTCGACGAGCTTCCTCCCGGCGCGCACGCCGTTCTTCTGTGCCCGCCCACCGGTTCGCCCGACATCGCCACGCTGAGACAGCGGGTGGCAAGCCCCTTCGGGTCCGACGCCGTCCCGCGTACAGCCATCGGTGGCCTCGGAGGAGCAGACCAGGGCGACGGGTCGTCGGCCGACGTGGCCATCGCACCCGAGGAGATCACGCTGTTCCACCGGCTGATTGGCCGCCGCTGCGACGAGACCGCCTTGCTCGTGCTCGAGCACCCTCGACTTCGCCTGGACAAGAAGATCGAGCCCTTGACCGGGATCACGTGGACTCCGATCGAGGGATTGTTGCTGACGAAGCTGGGCTGAGCCATCTCGGTCCCACTCGCGCATCGGTCATCGCTGCCGCCGTTCCGCCGTGGTCTCAGCACCTCGTGAGCGTCGAGCCGGATGGCGACGAAGCCACAACGGTGGCCTCGCAGGGCAACCGATAGCGTTCCCCTTCGTGCCCATTGCGACCGCGGGACGAGGGGCCGGACCAGCGGGCGACGACGTCTCGCTGCGACAAGAGGGCCCCCGGGACGGATCACTGGGGGCTCGCCCGTCATGGTGGCCCGGCGCGCTCGCCGTCGTGGTCGCGTTCGTCGTCTCCAGGGTGGTCGTCGCCGCCGCCGGCGTGCGGTTCGACACCGACCCTCTCGCCAGCGGCTTCCAGGTGCTCGAGCTCACTGAGCTCCGCGACAACCTCTTCGGTAGCCTGACTCACCTCCACGCTCAGCCCCCGCTGTTCAACCTCTTCATCGGGTTGGTGCTTCGTTTGCCACAAGCCTGGGAGCAGCCTGTGTTCCGCCTGGTCTACCTGGGCGCCGGGCTTTCGCTGGCGCTGACCATCTTCACTGTGCTGGTTCGCCTGGGCCTCCGACGCTCCCTGGCCGTGCTGCTCACCCTCGTCGTGACGCTGAGCCCGGCCAACATCCTCTTCGAGAACTGGGCGCACTACGACTACCTCGTCGTGCTGCTCCTGTGCCTGTCGGTCCTCGCCCTGCAACGCTACGAGGACGACCATCGCCTTCGGCACGTCGCCGTGTTCTTCGGCCTGAGCGGTGTGCTGGTCCTGACGAGGAGCATGTTTCAGCTGGTCTGGTTCCTCGCCTGGACCGCCGTGCTGGTGGTACATCGCCGACGCGCCGACTGGAAGCACGTAGCCATCGTCGCATCAGTGCCCCTGCTGGCCATCGTCGCCGTTTACGCCAACACCTTCCGCGTCGCTGGTTCGTTCACGTCCAGCACCTCGCTGGGCATAAGCCTGGCGAAGATCACGACCTTCCAGCTCCCGGAGACCGAGCGCCGGGCCATGGTCGACCAGGGTGCGCTCTCACCGCTCGCCTTGGTCCCCCCGCAGGCGCCGGTTCCCGGCTATGCAGGAGTGGTCCCGCCGGCGCCCACGACGGGCGTTCCGGTGCTCGACGAGGAGGTGAAGACCTTCGCCGACGGAACGATCCGGACCAACTACAACAACCTCCTCTACGCGGAGGTGTCTGAGGCGTACCTCGACGACGCGGTGCGCACACTCCGTACGCGTCCCGACGCTTACGCCCGTGGCGTGGCCACCGCGACGGAGTTGTTCTTTCGACCGCCCAGCGACTTCTTCACTCTGCGCGAGAACCGTACGCACATCGCCGAGTACAACCGGCTGTACAACCACCTTTTCTATGGTGTCGTGGCCAGCGGAGACCCCATTTCGGGCTTCCCGGACGTGGCTCAGCAGTACCGGCAGGGGCCGCCTCGAACCGGGTGGTTGTCGATTGTGCTCTATGTCGTCGCGCTGGTCGGCGGAGCGATCGAGCTGTGCCGCAGGCGGGATCGCCGGCGTCCTGGCCACAGCTCCCTCCTGCTGGGCTTCCTCTGGTCGACGGTCGCCTACGTCGTCGCCGTGAGCAACCTCCTCGAGGTCGGAGAGAACGATCGCTTCCGTCTGTACACCGAACCGCTGGTCTTGTTGCTGGTCGTCGCCCTGGCCGGACGCTGGCTGGCTCGGCGACGGGAGCGGGACAGCGGCCACGAAGAGGGCGAGGTGCTGGGCTTCGACCATGCGATCGAGATGAAGCCGTGTGGGGGAAAAAGCCTGACTCCGCCGCCGGAGGCAGGCCGGCGCTAGGGTCTCCACAAGGTCGACAGGGAGCGGGTGGTCGTGGCCAAGGTACTGGTGACGGGGGCGGCGGGGTTCGTGGGTCGGCACCTGGTGCGTCGGCTCCTCGAACGTGGCGACGAGGTGCATGCAGTCGACAGCCTGGCACCGCTGACTGGAGCGATCGACCCGGCGGCCGGCTGGCCCTTCTTCGAGCCCCGCGACCATCCGCAGTTCAACTTCACGCCGGCTGACTGCCGCCAGTTCTTCCAGGAGCGCCTCGACGACGACTTCGACTACGTCATCGAGCGGGTGCAGGAGCTCAAGCGGCGCCACCTCGACGACGAGCGCGGCGACGACACCGTCCTGCGCGCCGCCCACTCGCTGATCGACGCCCACCGCAACGGCTCGCGCGGCGACCTCGACACCCATGTCGACC
>JAHWJH010000112.1 GCA_019348555.1 Actinomycetota bacterium | reverse complement strand
CTGCCGGCGCACGTGCACGCCGCGTTCGAGGCGCGCTACGGGCACCGGATCCTCGAGCGATACGGGATGAGCGAGACGCTCATGACGGTCGGCAACCCGTACGCGGGCGAGCGGCGCGCGGGGAGCGTCGGCGTCCCGTTTCCCGGCACGGCGGTGCGCATCCTCGATGCCGACGGTGCGCCGACGGTCGTCGGCGTCACCGGATCCAGTGGCAAGACCACGACGAAGGACCTGATCCGCGCGGCGCTCTCGGCGGGCCGTCGCGTGGTGGCCAACCTCGGCTCGTTCAACAACGAGCTCGGCGTGCCGCTCACGCTGCTCGGCGCCGACGAGAGCACCGAGGCGGTGGTGGTGGAGATGGGCGCCCGCTTCGTCGGCGACGTCCGCCACCTGTGCGCCGTCGCCCGGCCCACCATCGGCGTGGTGACCGCCGTCGAGCTCGTGCACACCGAGACCTTCGGCACCCTCCACGACGTCGCTCGGGCCAAGGCCGAGCTGGTCGAAGCCCTCCCGCCCCATGGGACGGCGGTCCTCAACGCCGACGACCCCCTGGTGGCCGCCATGGCCGATCGCACCGCGGCGGCGGCGCTGCGCTATGGGCTCCACCACGGCGACGTGCGTGCGGAGGGCGTCACGGTCGACGCCGAGCTGCGCCCGTCGTTCACCCTGCGCTCACCGTGGGGTGACGCCACCGTGGAGCTGGCGGTGCGGGGCCGCCATCATGTCGGCAACGCCCTGGCCGCCGCCGCAGCAGCGCTGACCTGCGGCGTCGAGTTGGAGGCGGTCGCCGCCGGGCTGGGCCGAGCCCGCCTGTCGGCGTGGCGGATGGCGCTGAGCCGGGCTCCATCGGGCGCCCTCGTGCTCAACGACGCCTACAACGCCAACCCGACGTCGATGGCGGCGGCGCTCCGGGCGCTGGTGGAGCTCGACGCCTCGCGCCACATCGCCGTCCTCGGCACCATGGCGGAGCTCGGGGCGGCGTCAGAGCGCCAGCATGCCGACATCGCCGCCCTGGCGGGGCGCCTGGGCGTCACCGTGGTGGCGGTGGGGGAGCCCGCCTACGGCGTCGAGGTGGTGGACGGCATCGAACGTGCCCTTGATGCCCTCGGCGAGGTGGGCGAGGGTGACGCCGTGCTGGTCAAGGGCAGCCGGGTGGCGGGGCTGGAACGACTGGCTGCGCACCTGCTGCAGCGGTGAGCTCCCCGGTGTCAGCGACCCTCGGGGTACCGGCGGGGGACACCTCGGCCACCGGTGCCTCGGCAACGTCGCGCCGGGTGTAGGCGGCGAGGGCGAGGGCGGCCACGACTCCGTAGCCCATGACCCAGCTGATGGAGGTGCGCTCGGTGAGTGGGCCGGCGAGCAGGTGGCCGAGGGGAATGGTGCCGCCGAACGCCATGACCCACAGGGCCATCACCCGGCCTCGCACGGCGTCGTCAAGGCGTTCCTGGAGGGTCACCGACAACGCCGTGATGGTGCCGAAGTAGAAGAGGCCGACGGCCACGGCGACGGGGTACGCGGGTGCCGGTTGGCGCAGCACGGCGAACACGGCGAGGGCGGCGGCGAAGCCGAGCAGGCCCATCCGCACCAGCCGGTCGCGTGGCCAACCCGACAGGACGGTGCCGATGGACACCGCTCCGCCGATGGCGCCCAGGCCGAAGCAGGTATAGAGCAGGCCGTAGGCGGCGCTGCTCGGGTCGATGCCGAGGTTGCGCTGGGCAACCGTGGGCATCTGTCCGATGAAGGGCAGGCACAGGAGCGAGAAGGTGGCCATGGTGAGCAGGCAGCGCCGCACCAGGCGGTCGCGTCGGGCGACGGTGAAGCCGCCGACCAACCGCCGCCAGCCCACGTCGGCCTCGTCGGTGCGCGCCACGGGCGGGATGCGCACCACAGCTAGGGCGACGATCACGAACAGGTAGGTGACGGCGTTGATGCCGAACACCGCACCGGCCCCGAAGGCGGCGAAGGCCACACCACCGAGGGCCGGGCCGACGACCCGGGCCACGTTCATCTGCGTCGAGTTGGCGGAGATGGCCCCGGCGAGCGAGCCTCGCCCGACCAGCGACGGCAGGACGGCACTGTAGGTGGGCTGATGGAGAGCGGCACCGATGCCGATGAATGCGACGACGGCCAGCAGCGCCGACTCCGACGGCCGTCCGCGGCTCACCAGCACGGCGAGCACGGCGGTGGCCACCAACTGCTCCGCCTGGGCAAAGAGCAACAGGCGGCGCCGGTCGACCAGATCGGCCAGGGCCCCGCCCAGCACCGACAGCGCCAGCATGGGGCCGAGCTGGGCGAACAGGACCAACCCCAAGAAGGTGGGCGATCCGCTGAGCTCCAGGGCGTAGGCCCCCAGGGTGACGTGCTGCATCCACGTCCCGATCGACGAGGCGAAGGACCCGAGGAACATGATGCGGAAGTCGCGGTGGGCAAGCGCCGCCCGGGCAGGGCTCGGTGGCCGCCGTAGGACGGGGGCACGGTCGGCGGGGCGGACAGACACCCAGCGAGGCTACGGGGGTGACCAGCCGTCGATCAGCGGTTGTGGCCGGCACGTGGGTACGGCGGGCTGCGACGTTGCGGTGGGCCCGGCAGGGATCGAACCTGCGACCAAAGGATTATGAGTCCCCCGCTCTGACCACTGAGCTACGGGCCCTGGTTCGATCGGTAAGGGAAGCTCCGGGGGTGGGACTCGAACCCACAACCTTGGGATTAACAATCCCCTGCTCCGCCGATTGAGCTACCCCGGAATGAAGCGGAAACGCTAGCAGTGCGGGCCCGAGTCCCATGATCGACCGGGGGTGGGCCATTGCCCGGTCCCGGACGTTCGTGCGCGAGATCTGCCGTGGTATGGCAGGCACACCCACGAGACTGCCCGCAGCTGCGACAGGCGAGCCGCTCGGGCCGGCTAGGACTCTCCCAGCCAGGCCGGAGCGCGCTCGAGGAGGTAGCGGCTCACCGCCAGGCAACGATCGAAGGTGTCGCAGAGAGCCTCTTCCCCCTGGAGCACCAGGGAGAGCGACACCTGGAGGCGGGCGACGATGGTGAGGCTGCGTTCGGGGGCGTCGGTGACCGAACCATAGGAGTCGATGGCCGAGACCTCGAGCGGAAGGTCCGGGCCGCCCACGCCGGCCAGCTCGGTGGCGAGCAGCAGGAGGTCGGGGCCCTCGGGCAGGGGGGGCAGCGCCCACGTGAAGGTGAGCGGGAAGTGGAACTCGTCAGGCGGGTTGTCGTCCTCGTCGAGAGCGTTGACCACGTCCTCGAAGGCGAGGAGCACCCGGGGATCGACTTCGAGCGACAGGTGGAGATCGAGCGGGCCCTCGCAGCCCTCCTCGGGGTGCAGGTCGACCTCCCATGCCTGGCGCAGCGAGTAGGTCTCGACGAAGTGACGCTCGTCGTGCACGTGGAAGGTGTGTCCGACGGCGTGGTCCTTGAGCTCGGCCACATAGCCGGCGACGTCGATGACAGCCATCCGCATGGCAGGGTACCGGCCCCTTCCGGGCCCACGGGCGGTACCGTCGCTCGGTGTCCGATGAGGAGCTGGTCGAGGTGCTCGACGCCGCCGTCGGTGCCGTCGCCAGGGCTCTCGCCGACGTTGGCGACCTTCGCGTGGTCACCGACCGGCCGGGCCAGTACCACCTCGACGTGGTGACCGACGAGGCGGCCGTCGACGTGTTGGTGGGCGCCGGGCTCGGCGTGGTGAGCGAGGAGTCCGGTGTCCACCACGCCGAGCGCGAGCTCACGGTGGTGGTCGATCCCATCGACGGCTCGACCAACGCCAGCCGGGGGGTCCCGTGGTTCGCCACCAGCCTGTGCGCCGTCGACGGCCACGGACCGAGGGCGGCGGTGGTGGTCAACCAGGCGTCCGGCGAGCGCTTCGCCGCGGTACGGGGTGCGGGCGCGACCTGTGACGGTCGTCCGGTGGAGCCGTCGGCCTGCCGGCGCCTCGACGACGCCATCATCGGCGTGTCGGGGTTGCCGGGGGCGCACTGGGGCTGGGCCCAGTTCCGGGCCCTCGGGGCGGCGGCGCTCGACTTGTGCTACGTCGCCGACGGCCGTCTCGACGGCTACGTCGCTCTCTCGGGCGGCCTGGCTCCGTGGGACTACCTGGGCGCGCTGCTCGTGTGCCAGGAGTCGGGCACCGAGGTGGTCGACGCCGAAGGACGGCCCCTCGTCGTGCTCGACCACGGCGCTCGACGGGCCCCGGTGGCGGCGCCGCCGACCCTGCTGGCCGAGCTTCTCGACGTCAGCGGGCGAGTGCGTGATGCGCCCTGACCTGTCGACGGCGAAGGCGAGGCTGCACCTTTTCTTGCTGCGGCTCTACCGGCGGCTGCCAACCTCCGCACGCCTGTTCGTGGTGCACGCCGTCACCCCTTCGTTCACGGTGGGAGCGATCTGTGTCATCGAACGCGGCGACGGGACGGTGCTGCTCGTGCGCCATTCCTACCGCCGGCACTGGGGGTTCCCTGGTGGGCTCTTGCAGCGGGGTGAGGACGTCACCGTCGGTGCTCGTCGGGAGGCGCGAGAGGAAGTGGGTATCTCCATCGAGCTGGTCGGGGAGCCGGCGGTGGTGGTCGACCCTGCATCTCGTCGCGTCGACGTGGTGTTCCGGGCTCGGTGCCCCGAACCGCAAGCGGCCCGGGCCTGCTCGCCGGAGATCGTCGAGCTGGCGTGGTTCCCGCTCGACGACCTCCCCGATCTGCAACACGAGGCGTCGAGCGCGCTGGCCGCGCTGGCTCGGGCTCGCAACTCTTCGGAGTTGGGTGACCTGGCAGCTCGGGTAGAGGCAGCGGAGTGACGGCTTGGCAGGCGGGTGGCCCCTACACTGCAGGCCGCATGTCCGATGCCTCCACCGTCTCGAACCCGTCGTGGCGCATAGAACCGGTGGGGCCCCTCCACGGCGACGTGACCGTTCGGGGTTCCAAGAACGCCGTGACCAAGCACATGGTGGCGGCGGTGATGGGCCGTACGCCCAGCAAGCTGTCGAACTGCCCGGAGATCGGCGACATCCAGATCACCGCCGAGATGCTGCGGTCGCTCGGCTGCCACGTCGAGGTGGAGGCCGACACGGTCACCGTCGAGCCCGCCGATGTCGTGAGCGGTCGAGTCCCACTGTCCTACGGAGGCCTCAACCGCATCCCGATCCTGTTGGTGGGCCCGGTCCTGCACCGCATGGGCGAGGTGTTCGTCCCTCTCGTGGGCGGCGACCGCATCGGGACCCGTCCCGTTGACTTCCACGTATCCAGCCTCGAGGCCATGGGGGCCGAGGTCCATATGGGCCCCGACGGCCTGGAGGCCAAGGCCCTTCGCCTGCACGGGGCCAACATCCGTCTTCCGTTCCCGAGCGTGGGGGCGACCGAGACCGTGCTCCTCACCGCCGTGTTGGCGGAGGGCCGCACGGTGCTGGAGAACTCCGCCATCGAACCCGAGGTGATCGAGCTGGCGCTGTTCCTCCAGCGCATGGGCGCCCGCATCGAGCTTCGCCCCGACCGCCGCTTCGTGATCGAGGGCGTCGAGCGGCTCCAGGGTGCCGAGCACCGCCTCGACGGTGACCGCATCGAGGCGTTCAGCTACCTGGTGGCCGGGTTGGTCACCGGTGGGCGGGTGCGCGTCCACGGCTGCCCGCAGGGACGGCTGGTGACCGCCATCTCGACGCTGCAACGCATGGGCGCCCGTTTCGAGATCACCGACGACTGGCTGGCGGTGTCAGCCCAATCGCTGCGGCCCGCCGTGGTGCAGACCGACGCCCACCCGGGGTTCATGACCGACTGGCAGCCTCCGCTGGTCGTGCTGTTCTCGCAGTGCGCGGGCATGTCGGTGGTGCACGAGACGGTGTACGAGGACCGGTTTCCCTACGTTGCTGCCCTCAAGGAGATGGGCGCCGAGGTCGAGCTGTTCGACGCCTGCCTGGGTGGCCAGGACTGCCGGTTCAACGAGAGCACCGCCATGCACTCGGCGGTGGTGCACGGGCGTACGTCACTGCGCGGTGCGGAGATCACCGTGCCCGACATCAGGGGCGGCTTCGGCTACGTGATCGCCGCCGCCGCTGCCGAGGGACCGTCGCTCCTCCACCACGTGCACCACCTCGAACGTGGCTACCACCGTCCCCTCGAAGCGTTCGCCGGCCTGGGCCTGCACATCAGCCGGGAAGGGCCACCGCCACCGTCCTAGGCTGAGGGCGTCGGTACGCCGGCAGGTTCGGGCGCTTAGCTCAGCTGGCGAGAGCACCTCCCTTACAAGGAGGGGGTCGGGGGTTCGAGTCCCTCAGCGCCCACTCAGGAGGGGAAGAAGTGTCTTGCGCCCGGATCCGAGGCATCCATGGCGGCTTCGTGCGACAGGGGGCCTACTGGGCGTTGGCCTCGCCGGTGAGGCCCCGCTCGAGAAGCATGACCTGGTCGTTGCCGGCGAGCACGGCGGTGTTCACCGTCGCCGTCGCGGTGATCGCCCTGGCCACGAGCTGGCTGCCGGCGGGCGGCGCGCGCCCAAGCAGCCACATGCCAAGGCGGGCGCCAGAGGAGGGCGTCTGCTGGCAGCCTCGATGAGCGGGACCAGGGCGCACGCCACGGTCAGGCTGGAAAGGATGGCCAGTTTGATGCCGAACTCGGTGGGCTGGAATGAGATCAGGCCGGCAGCCACCACCGCTGTCACCACGCCGTAGAGGACCCTGGCGCGGGGCTCGCGCGGAGCCGTCTGGGGGTCCGACATCATGAAGAACACGAAGACGAGGACTTCGGGGGACAAGGCGACGGTGAGCCAGTAGGAGAGCCCTCCCACCGGGCCGTCGTGCCAGATGGCCACGAAGCTCTGCCCGAGCACGCCCAGGATGCCGATCAGCACGGAGAAGGGCACCATGAACGCCGCCACCATGGGCATCATCCGCACCGGCCGGAGTATCCACACCGCCCCGGCGAGGATCACGCCGTAGGAGGCGGCCACCGCCCAGGCGTTGGGGCCCCACCACAGGTACTGGGGGAAGACCTGGCTGGGGCCGATCACCAGCAGTGCCCACACCAGGCCCACGTTGGAGGGGTTGAACACGTGACGTCCTCCCGGGCGGATCAAGTGCTTGGACGCCAACGAGAACGCCACGGCCACGATGAAAAAGCCGATCCCGTTGAGGCTCCACCAGTCGCCGTTGTCGGTGCCCGAGGCCCGAAGGATGAAGGCGACGCCGCTGCCGGTGAGGATGCCGCTGGCCGGCCACACCAACTGGTGCTGGCGCCGGTAGAGCATGGCCCCCTCGATCAGCGCGCCCACGCCGATCGACACCAAGATCTGGGCGATCGAGACCTTGAACCTCGAGGAACGCCTGCCCGAGCACGTGCAGCGTCAGGATCACCGCCGACAGGCGGAGGCGCGGATCGCCACGAGCGACCGGCACGGAGGCCGATGAGCAGGAGTGCCGAGGCGGC
>JAHWJH010000111.1 GCA_019348555.1 Actinomycetota bacterium | reverse complement strand
CGCTCTTCCGATCTTGGGGCTCGCCGACCGGATGCTGGGGCTCGGCGCACCTGGGGATGCCGGGGGCGGCGCGTCGCGGGCTCGAGGCGAGCGGCTGACGCTGCGCGTGGTGGGGGTGCTGGAGCGCCCGCGGCTGCGCATCCTCCAACGGCCGACGGCGCTGGTGACGCTGGCCGAGGCGCAGGCGCTCCGGGCCTACGACGCTGTCCACCTTGCTGCCGCCCTGCAGGTGATCGAGCCCGACCTCGTCCTCGTCGCCGGTGATCGAGCGTTGCTCACGGCCGCCGAGTCGGTCGGCGTGATGGTCGCCGCCGTCGGATGAACCCGTCGCTCACTCGGTTCTCCCAGGATCGGATGGCCGCCGCACCGGGCGGGAGATTGCGGTCGATAATCAGAAGCTCGGGCCGCAGGAAGAAGCAGAGTGCCAACGGAGCCTCGACGACCCACTGCCGGGCGACTACCGCTCGCGGACGGCTATCGAGCAGGCGCGGAACCAAGGCTCGGGCTAGAAAAACCTTGTCGCCAGCGCTTTCGTCATGCAGTACGGCTCAGAAGAGGAGCGGTCGGTCAACGGGCGGTCCAGAGTGATCTGGCTAGTACAAGGTTTTCTCGGCTTGGTTTCGGCGTTGCGCCGCATGGGCGCTCCGGACGGATGCGGCGCTTCGCAGGGGGCGGTCGCGGCCACCCGGAAGAGCACATTGCCACGCACGGTAATCCGTGACCGATAAGTCTGGGTTACCCGAGCTAAGCAATAGCGTTACTCGCAAGGGGGTGGGACGTAATGGCTATCTCACCTCGCTCCCACGTTTTGGCCACGGGCGTACTGGATCATTTCATCAACCTGTGCGAGCAGACGAACGCGATGTGGCAGCCAGACGATCCCTCATCGAGGGCTCGGAATACGTGCGCTGCTGCGGGCGGCGCGAGGGCCTCGTCCACTGGCTGTCCTGTGCGACCACGCCTTCGACGCCTGCGTCGGTCGCAGCCGGCGTGAGGACCATCCCTCCCTGGTGGCCCTCGGCCTCGAACCCAGCGCCGACCCGCTCGCTCAGGAAGGGACGACGCGGTCGGCGCCGCTGTAGACGTTCATGCTGCCGCCGCGCACGAATCCCACCAGGGTGATACCGACCGACTCGGCCAACTCGACCGCCAGGTTCGTGGGCGCCGACACCGCGGCGATCACCGGAACACCCGCCACCGCCGCCTTCTGCACGATCTCGAACGCCACCCGTCCGGACACGGCGAGGACCCGTCCGGTGAGGGGAAGCCCCTCCGTGCGCGCCGCCCACCCGAGGACCTTGTCGACCGCGTTGTGCCGTCCCACGTCCTCACGGACGCACGCCAGCTCCCCGCCCGCCGCTGCCAACGCCGCGGCGTGGAGGCCACCCGTCCGCTCGAAGATGCGCTGCTCCCGGCGAAGGCGCTCGGGCAGGCTCGCCAGCACGGACGCGACGACCCGGACGTCGTCGCCGCTGAGGTCCGGGACCTGCCTGCGGACGGCGTCGATGCTCGTCGTGCCGCACACGCCGCAGGAGGAAGTCGTGTACACGTTGCGGCGCAGCCGCTCGTCGAGCGGCGCGGCGAACCGCCGACGCACGTCGACGACGTTGTAGGTGGCCGCAGGCCGGTCGTCACCGCAGTAGCGGATGCTGGCGACCTGCTCGGCCTCGTCGAGGATCCCCTCGGTGAGGCAGAAGCCCAGCGCGAGGTCGAAGTCGCTGCCGGGCGTGCGCATGGTCACGGAAACCTGCACGCCGTCGACGCGGATCTCGAGGGGCTCCTCGCCGGCCACGGCGTCGAACGACGGGCGCGCGCCTCGGGCGTCCACCCGCACCACGCGGCGGCGGGCGACGACGCGGTCAGCCATCGGCCCCCACGGGCTCACGCTACCCACGCCCCGCCGACGTTTGCCGCGCGAAGATGCCGGGGTACCGCCGGGGCCGAGGGGAGGCCGATGGAGCTCGGGGCGTGGATCCAGCGCTGGCCGGTGGTCCGCCAGCTGACCCAGGATGACGCGCTGGGACGCGGCGCGGCGGTGAAGTCGCCGCGGTCAGACCAGTGGCACCCCCGGACAGAGGACGCCGACCACGTGGCCCGCTCGGTCTGCCCCTACTGCGCGGTGGGCTGCGGCCAGAAGGTCTACGTCGAAAACGGGATGGTCTCCCAGATCGAGGGGGATCCCGACAGCCCGATCTCCCGCGGCCGGCTGTGCCCGAAGGGCAGCGCCAGCAAAAGCCTGGTGACGAGCCCGCTGCGCGTCACCAAGGTCCGCTACCGCCGGCCCTACGCCAACGACTGGGAAGACCTCGACCTCGACACGGCCATGGACATGATCGCCGATCGGGTCGTGGAGGCCCGGCGAGCCGGCTGGCAGGACACCGACGAGCGAGGGGTCCCCGTCCGCCGCACGACCGGGATCGCCAGCCTCGGCGGGGCGACGTTGGACAACGAGGAGAACTACCTCATCAAGAAGCTCTTCACCGCCCTCGGCGCCATCCAGATCGAGAACCAAGCCCGCATATGACACTCCTCCACCGTCCCCGGTCTGGGGACCTCGTTCGGGAGGGGTGGCGCCACGACCTACCAGCAGGACCTGGCCAACGCCGACTGCATCATCATCCAGGGGTCGAACATGGCCGAGTGCCATCCGGTCGGGTTCCAGTGGGCTTTGGAGGCCAAGGCGCGCGGCGCCAAGGTCATCCACGTCGATCCCCGCTTCACCCGCACCAGCGCCCTCGCTGACACCTACGTCCCGCTGCGGGCGGGCACCGACATCGCCTTCCTCGGCGGCATCGTCAACTACATCCTCCAGAACGAACTCGACTTCCGCGAGTACGTGCTCGCCTACACCAATGCGTCGACCATCGTCGACGAGCGGTTCGAGGACACCGAGGACCTCGACGGCGTCTTCTCCGGCTTCGACCGCCGAACCCGGCTGTACGACCCCACCAGCTGGCAGTACGAGGGCACGGCGGCAAGCGCCGGCGAGCCCTGGCCCGACGAGAGCCGGGCGCGCGAGCAGGCCCGGTCGCACGAACTCGGCAGCCACGGCCCCACCCTCGGCGAGGGCGAGCCGCAGCGCGACCCGACGCTGGCACACCCGCGCTGCGTCTACCAGATCCTCAAGCGCCACTTCGCCCGCTACACGCCCGAGATGGTCGAGGAGGTCTGCGGAACGCCGCGCCGGCTCTTCCTCGAGGTGTGCCGGGAATGGACCGCCAACTCCGGCCGTGACCGCACGACGGCGCTGGTCTATTCCGTCGGCTGGACCCAGCACACCGTCGGCGTCCAGTACATCCGTACCGGATCGATCATCCAGCTGCTGCTCGGGAACGTGGGCCGCCCGGGCGGGGGCATCCTCGCCCTGCGCGGCCACGCCAGCATCCAGGGCTCCACCGACATCCCCACGCTTTACAACCTCCTGCCGGGCTACCTCCCGATGCCCCACGCCACGAGGCATCCCGACCTGGCGACCTACCTCGCGTCGGTGAGGGGCCGGCGCAGCGCCGGGTTCTGGGGCCGCGCCGACAGCTACCTGACCAGCCTGCTCAAGGCCTACTGGGGGGACGCGGCCCGGCCCGAGAACGACTTCTGCTACGACTACCTGCCCCGGGTCACCGGCGACCACGGCACCTACCGGCAGGTCCTCGACATGATCGACGGGAGGATCAAGGGCTACTTCCTGCTGGGCCAGAACCCCGCCGTCGGCTCCTCCCACGGCAGGGCCCAGCGCCTCGGCATGGCCAACCTCGACTGGCTGGTGGTGCGCGACCTGTTCGAGATCGAGAGCGCCACGTGGTGGAAGGACGGCCCGGAGATCGAGACCGGGGAGATCGTCCCCGAGGAGTGCCGGACCGAGGTCTTCCTCCTCCCCGCCGCCTCCCACGTGGAGAAGGAGGGGACGTTCACGCAGACGCAGCGGGTGCTGCAGTGGCGGGAGAAGGCACTCGACCCGAAGGACGACTGCCGCTCCGAGCTGTGGTTCTTCTACCACCTCGGCCGCATCCTCCGGGACAAGCTCGCCGGGTCGACCGACGAGCGCGACCGGCCGCTCCTCGACCTCGCCTGGCACTACCCCACGCATGGCGAGCGCGAGGAGCCGTCGGCGGACGCCGTGCTGCGGGAGATCAACGGCTACGACCTCGCCACGGGCGCCTTGCTGGACTCGTTCCTGCAGATGCGAGCCGACGGGACGACGAGCGGCGGCTGTTGGATCTACAGCGGCGTCTATGCCGGCGGCGTCAACCAGGCGGCGCGCCGGAAGCCGCGCGGCGAGCAGGGGCCGGTGGCCGGCGAATGGGGGTGGGCCTGGCCCCTGAACCGGCGGATCCTCTACAACCGGGCGTCCGCCGACCCCGAGGGGCGGCCGTGGAGCGAGCGCAAGGCGTACGTGTGGTGGGACGGCGAGAAGGGTGAGTGGACGGGCTCGGACGTCCCGGACTTCGAGAGGACGAAGTCGCCCGACTACCGGCCGCCACCCGGGGCGCACGCCGAGGACGCAATCGCCGGGGACGACCCGTTCATCATGCAGGCCGACGGCAAGGGCTGGCTCTTCGCGCCGGCCGGCCTGCTCGACGGCCCCCTTCCCACCCACTACGAGCCGGCCGAGTCGCCCGTGCCGAACGCGCTCTACGGCCAGCAGACCAACCCGGCGCGCCTGGTCTACCCGGATGGGGCGAACCCGCAGCAGCCTCAGCCCGCCGAGCCGGGCCACGACGTCTTCCCGTTCGTCTTCACCACCAGCCGCCTCACCGAACACCACACCGCAGGCGGCATGAGCCGCTACGTGCCGTACCTCGCCGAGCTGCAGCCCGAGCTCTTCCTAGAGGTCTCGCCGCAGCTGGCCGCCGACCGAGGCCTCGAGCACCTGGGATGGGCGCACCTGATCACGGCCCGCTCGGCGGTCGAGGCGCGCGTGCTCGTCACCGACCGCCTGGCGCCGCTGCGCGTCGGCGACCGGGTCGTGCATCAGCTCTGCATCCCCTATCACTGGGGCCAGGGCGGCGGGCTCACGACGGGTGACTCGGCCAACGACCTGATGGGGATCACGCTCGACCCGAACGTCCACATCCAAGAGTCGAAGGTCGGCACCTGCGACGTCCGACCCGGCCGACGGCCGACCGGCGAGGCGCTCCTGCGCTACGTCGAGGGCTACCGACGCCGCGCCGGCATCACCATCGAGACGGGCAACCGACCCGTGACCCCGGATGGCGTCGGGTGACCCCGAGTCACACCAGTCCCTTCGGCCCGGTCGACGCCGTGCTCGGCGCCGGCGACGTGGAGGCGCCGCCACGGGCGGGCTTCTTCACCGACACGTCGATCTGTATCGGCTGCAAGGCCTGCGAGGTGGCGTGCAAGGAGTGGAACCACGTGCCGGGCGGCGGACTCGACCTGCTCGGCATGTCGTATGACAACACCGGCATGCTCGGCGCCGACAGCTGGCGCCACGTCGCCTTCGTCGAGCAGCCCGGCCACACCGGTGCTCCCGAGCCGGGCCCACACCTCCCGACCCTGGTGACGCCCGGTGCGGTGGGTGAGACCGGCAGGCCGGCGGTCCCCGGTCGCGACGGAGACGGCTCGCACGTCGGCCTGCGGTGGCTGATGATGTCCGACGTCTGCAAGCACTGCACGCGGGCTGCCTGCCTCGACGTGTGCCCGACCGGCTCGTTGTTCCGCACCGAGTTCGGCACCGTCGTGGTGCAGGAGGACATCTGCAACGGCTGCGGGTACTGCATCCCCGCCTGCCCCTACGGCGTGATCGACCAGAGGGGGGGCGACGGCCGGGCCTGGAAGTGCACCATGTGCTACGACCGGCTGAAGGGCGGCCTGGAGCCGGCGTGCGCCAAGGCCTGCCCGACCGATTCCATCCAGTTCGGCGCCCTCGACGAGCTGCGTGAGCGCGCCGCTCGGCGTGTCGAGCAGCTCCGCGGGACCGGCGTGACGTCCGCCCGGCTCTACGGCGACGACGTCCACGACGGCGTCGGCGGCGACGGGGCCTTCTTCCTGCTGCTCGACGAGCCCGAGGTTTACGGCCTACCGCCCGATCCGGTGGTGACGACGCGGGACCTGCCGGCCATGTGGAGGCGGGCCGGAGCAGCGGCGCTCACCTTGGCGATCGGAGCCATGGCGGCGTTCGCGGGTGGACGACGCTGACCGGCAGCGGCGGCGAAGGCCGGAGCGGCGCCGAACAGCGGGGCCCCGGAGGGGAGCTCCGCTCCTCCTACTACGGCCGCCCGATCCTCAAGAAGCCCGTCTGGAAGTGGGATATCGCCGCGTACTTCACGACCGGGGGGCTGATGGCAGGCTCCTCGCTGCTGGCCGCCGGCGCCGATCTCTCCGGCAACCGCCTCCTTCGTCGAGCGGGCCGCCTGGCGGCCGCGACCAACCTGGGGGCCAGCACCTTCTTCCTCGTGCACGACCTCGGGCGCCCAGAACGCTTCCTCAACATGCTGCGTGTCGTGAAGCCGACGTCGCCCATGAGCGTCGGCAGCTGGCTCCTCGCCTTCTACGGGCCGCCGGTGGGCCTGGCCGCTGCTTCGGAGATCACCGGCCTCCTTCCCGGAGTCGGCCGGGCCGCCGGCCTGGCGGCGGCGGCGATGGCCCCCGCGGTAGCCAGCTACACCGCTGTCCTGGCCGCCGACACCGCCGTACCGGCTTGGCACGACGCCTACCGCCACCTGCCGTTCGTCTTCGTCGCCAGCGCCGGCGCAGCGGCGGGTGGCCTGGCCATGGCCGTCGTCCCGCTCGCCGATGCTCGGCCGGCCCGCCGGCTGGCCGTGTTCGGCGCCGTCCTCGACCTGGCCGCCGGCGAGCACATGAGGCGCACCCTGGGGTTGACCGCCGAGCCCTACCGCCAGGGGAGGGCGGGGACGTTCGACCGGTGGGCCCGTGCCCTCACCGTGTCCGGCGCGCTCGGCGCGGTGTCACTCGGGCGGCGCAGCCGGCTGGGATCGATCGCCTCAGGGATCGCTCTGGTCGCCGGCTCGGCCTGCACCCGCTTCGCCGTTCTCCACGCCGGTGTCCAATCAGCCGCTGACCCGAGGTTCACCGTCGTGCCCCAGCGCGAGCGCCTCGCAGCCCGCCGCCGTGACGAGCCCCGGCACCGGGAGTAGGGCGAGGGTCCCTCAGTCCAGCGACGAGTCGGTCTCCGCGGCGACGTCGTCGGTGGGCACCAGAGGATGGTTCGTGGGCACGATGCCGATCCTGCCCGACTCGAAGTCGTCGAACGCCTCCCGGAGCTCCGACTCGGTGCTCATCACGAAGGGCCCGTACAGGCGACCGGCTCGCCGATCGGCCGCCCACCGAGGAACAACAGGCTCGAAGGTCCCGGTGCGGGTGTCCTGGCGGCCGTCGGCCTCGACGGTAAACGCGTCGCCGGGACCGAACACCGTCAACTGACCGGTCACCACCGCCCGGTACCCAGCGTTCCGAACCCGCGTAACGGTGCGGCGACTCCTTGTAAGGGAGAACCATTCCGTCGCTGGAGTCCGCTCCTCCCGCTCGGTTCCGCCCGAGTTCAGTAGCAAAACCAGTAGCAAGAACCCGCTCCGGCGTCCCCCTACCTCGAGCGCA
>JAHWJH010000110.1:4802-7590 GCA_019348555.1 Actinomycetota bacterium | reverse complement strand
GAGGACACCGTCGGCACCTGCCGGCGCCAGCGCTGCAGGCGCTCGGTGGGCGCCGCCCGCTGCACCGGTCGACCACAGCGGTACCTGGGCTCCACCTCCGAGCCGTCGATCACGGGAGCAATGCCGAGGCAGCCGCGCCAGGAACCCTGTGGCTCGATCTCCGCCTCGGCCACCAATGTGTGGTGGTCGAGCACCGTCATGCCCCTCGATGTCAGCACTGTGCCGCGCCTGGTGTCGAGGTGGCTGTAGCCGAAAGCCAACCGGTTCTCGCCCGTCTCCAGGGACCGTTCTCCGACGAGCTCGACGCGCCCCTCCTTCACCTCGAAGAGGTCGGCGAAGTCGACGTCGACCGCCACCTCGACGAGGCAGCTGACCGGCTCCTCGCCGAAGTTGCGCACGACGAGGTCCTCGCGCATGCCGCGGCCCACGTAGCGCGTGCGGAAGGCCACCAGCGTGCTGTCGGCCCGACCCGGGCGGGGCCCGGCGCGAGTGACGAATCCGGCACTGAACGGGTCGCCGACGTAGGCGGAGAGCGACTGCAGCACTCGGCCGTTGATCCGCAGCTGGAACGACGACAGGTAGCGCGTGTCGCGAAAGAACAGGCCCTGGGTGGTGCCGGGCTGGACGTCGCCGGCCCCGTCGGAGATGCAGAACGTCGATCCCTGCACCAGCGTGACCGAGCCTGCCGACGATCCCACCGCGGGCGGCTCTCCGGTGAAGGTCCACGGCTCGGTCACGGCCGGGCGATGCTACTTCTCAGGGCCGTGGCCGGCGCCGGGCCCTCGATGGTGAGTCCCCGAAGGTAGAACCCGTAGGTTCGCCAGCGGATGTCACCCACGGGCACCAACAGCGAGACCAAGGCCCGGTACATCTCCCATGTCTGGCGCAGCCCTTCCCTCTGCCCGGCCTTGGCCCGCTTGGTCCGGTGCTGCACGCCCGCCATCGTCCGCACCGTGGTAGCCAGTCGGGCCTCGCAGACGACCTCGTTGAGGCGGACCTCGATGGTGTAGCCGTCGAGCTTGTGGACCGGCACCGCCTCGAACACCCAGCGAGGCACGATCCGCTCGCCACTGAGCGGAGGGCATCGCAGCACCACCCAGTTCCAACGCGGCCCGTAGTCGAAGAACCCGATCGACATGGCGGCATTGCCTTCGATGAACGGCTGGCACACGGCATCGAGGTGCGCGCCGGTCAGACCGGTGCAATCGGCGTCGACGAACAGGATGGCCTCGGCGTCGCTGGCCGCCACCCCTGCAGCCATCGCCAGCGCCTTGGAGCCTCCCGGGCTGCGGCACAGCACCTCGGCCCCGGCCAGCGCCGCCTGCTCGGCGGTGGCGTCGGTCGACCCGTCGTCGACCACGAGCACCCGCCGTGCGAAGCGACAGGCCCGGGCGGCGGTGACGTTGGCGGCCACGGTGGTGGCCTCGTTGCGGGCCGGCAGCACCACGTCGACGGTGGGAGCGCTCGGCCTCCCACGACGGCTCAAAGGCCGCCGGCCAGCTGGTCGGGGGTGAGTTGCTCGGTCAGGAGCCGCTCGAAGCGCGCCGGGTCACCGGCGACGTAGCGCCGGCACAACGGCAGACCTTCGACGTAGCAGGTGATGTAGGCCCGCCACGTGGCATCGGTGAGAAACGACACCAGCTTCTCCGCCCGCAGGCGCGGCATCAGCCCCCACCGCTCGGCATAGGCGACCGCCTCCCCGGCGTCGAGGCCCTTCTCGTGGAGGAGCAGGGCCACGTTGCCCCGCACTCCCTGCAGGCCCTCGGCGGCGGTGGCCACCTGCGCCACCACGTCGGCGTCGAAGGGGATGTCGAGGGGACGGAGGTGTGCCGATGCCATCTCGGCGCGCTCGTCTGCGTCGGCAGACACCACCACCTCCAGGCCGAGGTCGGCGAGACCCTCGGCCACCAGGCACTGAGGAGTGCCCACGAGGAAGATGGTCTCTTCGAGCCATCGGCGCCCACGGACAAGGCCGACCTCCTTGCGGCAGTGCTCGGTGTGGTGGCCGGGGTACGACTCGTGGGCGACCAGGTGGGACAGCGTGGGGCTCAGCACCGGCAGGTCGACGTTGATGGCCACCCGGGAGCGGAGGTCGCCCAGGTAGTAGTTGAAGCCCGCCCAGGGCTGACCCGTGACCAGCTCGAAGTCGACCCGCTCACCCTCGGGCAGGCCGAAGCGGCGGTCGGTCCGCTCCCTGAGGTCGTCGGCCATCGAGGCGACCGCGGCGTCGAGTCGATCGGGCGGCACGGCCTGGGCCTCCCGCCAGGTGCCGTAGCGCGCCGCCAGCGCGCCGCCGCCGGGCAGCACGGCGTCGAGCCGGCGGTGGGCGTCGGCGAGCACCTCCTCGGCGACCATCCGCGGGCGCACGCCGTAGCACGCCTCCACCTCGTCGGCGTAGGCGACGGGCGTCCCGGCCAGCCGGGCGGCGGTGGTGAACAGGCCTCGCACCTGGGCGGCGATCCAGTGACGGCGGCTCGGGTCCAGGTCGGCGTCCACCTCGAGGTCGGCCAGGAGGGTACGGGCGGCGTCAACCAGCCGGAAGGGCTCGACCGGCGGCTGCCCGGCCACCTCCGCCGCCAGCTCGGCAGGCCCGGTGTAGGCGTCGACCAGGCCGTCGATGTGGCGGCCGAGCGCCAACCCGAGCTCGAGGTAGCGGGTGACGTGATCGCGGTCGGCGTCGAGGAGCGTGGTCACCCGAGCTTGGCCCGCAGGAACTCGAGGGTGCGCGTCCACGCCAAGGAGGCGGCGCCGGTGTCGAAGCTGTCGAACCGCCTGTCGTCGAAGAAGC
>JAHWJH010000110.1:0-4704 GCA_019348555.1 Actinomycetota bacterium | reverse complement strand
GGAGCCACCAGCTGGTCGTTCTCGCCGAGGTGCAGGTGCACCGGCGCCTGGAGCGACGACCACCCAGGAGTGGTCGGCGGCCACGGGGCAGGACCGTAGAAGCCGACGCAGGCGCGGACCTCGGATGGACGCGCGGTGGACAGCTCGAGGGCCAAGCGCGCGCCCAGACCGAACCCGACGACGCCGATTCCCTCGCCGCGCACCGACGGGCTGACCACCAGGTGGTCGACCGCGGTGCCGAGCAGCCCGACCGCTTCGGCCGGCTCCACCACGCTGCCCGGCTCGTCGGCTCGCTCCGGCTGCTCGGCGACGGCTCCGGAGTACAGGTCGGGAGCGAGGGCGGTGAAGCCCTCGCCGGCAAACCGGTCACACACGTCCTCGATGTGGCTCGTGACCCCCGAGCGGTCGTGGACGACGAGCAGGCCGAGACCCGCCCCCTGGCGGGGGGCGGCGAAGTGGGCGCGAAGCCCGTCGGTGACGTCGACCGTGGTGCCCATGGACCGGACCTACCCCCGGCTCGACGGCGACGACAACAGCTCCGGGGCGGCCGGGCAGTCCGGGGGCAGCGGCGCCACGGGCGACATGCGGCCCTGCGGCCTGACCACCGCCGAGGCCCCCGAGAGGGCGACGACCTCGTCGGGCGCCAGCCACGGAGCCTCGCTGCGCCGCCGGTCGACCAGCTGCACCCACATCGGCGCCGGCAGCACCCGGCCGACGCCTGCCGCCACCCACACCGGCACGCCGACGGCGGCCGCCACCGCGGCGGCCGCAGCCGAGCCGGCGACGGTGAGGAACCCGCCGGGGCCCAAGGCGGCGGCGTCGAGCACCACGACATCGGCCGAGGTGACCGCCGCCCCCAACCCCGACTCCGGCACCTCGACCACGTCGGCGCCGCACGACCGGAGCCAGCGTGCGAGCTCGGCGCCCTCGCCGAGGGCGTCGACGGCGAGGACCCGGAGGTCGCCCCGCCGAGCGAGAGCGGGAGCGACGGCCTCAGGCCATCCCAGCACCACGACCGTGGCGTCGGCGGGAAGGTCGCGAGCCAGGTGGTCGGACGTGGGGTCGGCGTCTATCTCCGCCAGGCAACGCCAGGCCTCGCCGGTCGGGTCGTCGGAGCCCAGCATGCGCGCGCACAACCACCACAGCGGGCCCGAACCTCCGTGGCGCTGGATCAGCCGGCGACTAGCAAGCAGCAGCGCGGCATGGTCCTCACCGAGGGCGACCATGGCCGCAGCGCTCTCCCGCACGAGCAGCGCGTGTTCGAGGGGACCGGCACGTGCCAGGTGGCGCAGCCGCTCCATCGGGTGCACGCTGGGGACCCTACCGGCGAAGCTCCAACTTCATCGAGGCGACGGTGGCGCGCTACCTTGCCCCGAGTGCCGGTGAGCGACGCCCCCGCCGACGTGGCGCTGACTCCCATCAACGGCGGCTCGCACACCCTCGAGCAGTGGCTCACCACCTTCCACCTGGTGCTCGGCGCGCTCGACCCTTTCACCTCGGAGAGCGCCTGGCTGCTGCCCACCGTGGCTCGCATCTTCCGGGTCTACGACCAGGCCGACTGCCGGGTGGCGATCCTGGTCACGTGCACCGACGAGGAGGCACGCCAGTTCCTCGGGCCCTACGCCCGCGAGTTCCTGACCTTCGCCGACCCCGACCGTGAAGCGGTCAAGGCCCTAGGCCTCGAGCGGCTCCCGGCCCTGGTCCACATCCGCCAGGACCTCAGCGTCGCCGGAGCCGCCGAGGGGTGGAACCCCGGCGAGTGGCGCGCGGTCACCGACGAGCTGTCCCGGGCCATGAGCTGGAGCCGCCCCACCATCCCCGGCCCGCGCGACCCGGCCCCCTACGAAGGCACGCCGGCGCTGGGGTAGATCGAGCGCGGTCGCCGATACCCCTTCTACGCCCCGGGTTTCCAGATCATGAGGGCGAGCACGGCCACGAACAGCAGGTTGACGGCGGCGGTGGCGGCGGCCAACTTGCCCTGCAGTCGCTCGACGTCGCCCGAGGCGGAGCTGATCCGCTTCTGCGACGGGACCACGACGGCGCCGAGCAGGCCGGCGGCCACCAGGTACAGCAGGAACGACACGCTGATCCACGGCTGGTCGAAGCCCCAGGTGCCGTCGCTGAGCAGGACCAGGGCGATGCCGAAGACCGGCACGAGGTAGATCAGCGACGAGGCAGCGCGGGTCGCCGCCAGGTTCGCCTCGCCGATCGCCACGCCTTCGGAGCCGCCGCGACGGCGGGCCTGGGTGCCGTAGATCCTGTTGAGAGCGATACCGCCGAAGCCGACCACCACGGCGCCGATGTGCAGCAGCAGCACCAGCCGGTAGAGCTCTCCATCCACGCCCATGGCCCCTCCCGGATCGACTGACGGAACGCCGCTCACCGTACCCCGCAGACCCCGGCAGACCCCGGCCGGGCCCGGTTGGCGTCGTGGCCGACGGGATAGGAATCGTGCCCCCGAACGACCTCACGAGAAGGAGCGGACCGTGGCCTACCAACCAGCCCCACGACGTGCCGACCACCCCCAGGAATGGGGCGGATCCACCGCCACAGAGTCCACCAACGAGCCACGGCCCTCCAGCCCCCCGCCGGCACGGACCAGGTCCGGACGCCATCCCGCCCAGTACCTGGCGCTCCTCGTCGGTCTGGCCTTCGTCGGCGCCGGCATCGCCGGCTTCTTCGTCACCGGCTTCGACTTCGGCGACTTCGAGAGCTGGATCGACCGCAACACCGACCAGACCCTGCTCGGGCTGGAGATCAACCCGCTTCACAACGTCGTCCACCTGGTGATCGGCCTGGGTGGCCTGGCGCTGTGGTGGACGCTGGCCGGCGCCCGCACCTACGGCCTGCTGCTGTTCCTCGGCTACGGAGTCACCTTCGTCTACGGCCTGTTCGCCGTGGACAACACCGACATCAACTACCTGTCGCTCAACACCGCCGACAACTGGTTCCACCTCGCCAGCGCCGTCGTGGGCCTGGTGATCGCCGTCCTGCCGCCGCGCCAGAGGCGGTAGGCGCACGTGGGCACGCTCCACGAGCGCAACCCCTCGGTGTGGGTGGCCACCACCGAGGAGACGTCGTACCCCGCCCTCGCCGGTGACCTCGACGTCGACGTGGCCGTCGTCGGCGGCGGGATCACCGGGTTGACCACCGCCCTGCTGCTCGGCCAGGCCGGCGCCAGAGTGGCGCTGGTGGAGGCCGGCCGGGTGGCCGCCGGCACCACCGGCTACACCACGGCCAAGCTCACCTCGCTCCACGGCCTGATCTACGCCGACCTCATCGCCAAGCACGGCACCGACAAGGCCCGCCAGTACGCCGACGCCAACCAGGCCGCCATCGGCGCCGTGCGTGAGCTGGTCGAGGGCTTGGGCATCGAGTGCCAACTCGAGACCCAGGACGCCTACACCTACACGACCGAGGCCGAACGGCGGGGCGACATCGCCGCCGAGGTGGAGGCCGCCACCACGCTGGGTCTGCCCGCCACCTACGTGGAGCGCACCGAGCTCCCCGTCGCGGTGGAAGGGGCGGTGCGCTTTACCGACCAGGCCCAGTTCCACCCCCGGAGGTACTGCCTGGGGCTGGCCCGAGCCCTCATCGACCACGGGGTCCAGCTGTTCGAGATGACCCGCGCCCTCGACGTCGACGAAGAGGGCGAGCGGCCCGTCGTGCAGACCGATGGCGGCGCCATCGTCGCCGACCACGTGGTCGTGGCCACGCTCCTGCCCTTCGTCGACCCGGGAGGCTTCTTCGCCAAGGCCCACCCCATGCGTTCCTACGCCATGGCGATCCGCATCGACGGGCCGGTGCCCCAGGGCATGTACCTCTCGACCGACTCGCCCTCCAGGTCGGTGCGACCGGTCCACCTCGACGGCGAGGTCGGTCTGGTGGTCGGTGGCGGGAGCCACAAGGTCGGCCAGGGAGGCGACACCACGCAGTACTACGCCGACCTTGAAACCTGGGCCCGCCAGACCTTCGACGTGCGCTCGGTCGACCATCGTTGGTCGGCGCACGACTACGTGCCGGTCGACTCCGTGCCCTACGTCGGCCGGTCGCCCCGCAGCAGCCGAACCATGGTGGCGACCGGCTTCAAGAAGTGGGGGATGACCACCGGTACCCTCGCCGGGATGCTCATCACAGACGCCATCCTCGGTCGGGACAACCCCTGGGCCGCGCTCTTCGACGCGACGCGGCTTGATCTCACGCACTCGGCGCAAACGCTCATCAGCGAGAACCTGGACGTGGCCAAGCACTTTGTCGGCGATCGCCTCGCGACATTGGGGGCGCCTCCGGTGGAGGAACTCGCTCGCGGCGAGGGCACGATCGTGACGATCGATGGGGAGCGAGCCGCGGCCTACCGGGATGAAGCCAGCGTCGTGCACGCGGTTTCGCCGATCTGTGGTCACCTCGGCTGCCTGGTGACCTGGAACACCGCCGAGACCACCTGGGACTGCCCCTGTCATGGCTCCCGCTACGACCATGAAGGTCGGGCGATTCAGGGGCCGACGGTGAAGGACCTGGAGCCTAAAGCGCTCTCTCGCTAATCACGGTTCTCGGTTGAACCAAAGCTTGCGGTCACTCGTGCACCCTCCGCAGCCCCATCGCCCGCTCGATCGCGACGCCCTCCCGTCGCGCCTGGGCCCAGGTGACGGGGACGTCGTGGATGTCCCCGCTGCACTCGGCCGAGGTGAGGCGGTCCAGGGCTTC
>JAHWJH010000010.1 GCA_019348555.1 Actinomycetota bacterium | reverse complement strand
GAAGGCGAGAAGATCATCTGCGAGTTTCCGATCACGCCGGGTTCGGGTTCATTACCGGCACCGAAAGGCACCTGGAAGGTGCTCGGGGTCGCGACGATGCCGTGGTTCCGCCACGATGAAGGCGTGCTGAACTACGGCGTCCGGACGGCAAACTTCCACAATATCCCGCCGGGCCCGAATAATCCGGTGGGCGTGCTCTGGATGGGCTTGAACAAGCCCGGCATCGGCATGCACGGCACGAACAATCCCGAGACGATCGGCCGCGCCGAATATGGGTGGAAGACCGGCAGCAACGATTTGCAGCTCTCGCTCGAGCGTGCGCCGGCGGGCGGAGGCCTGCTTCTCCTCGGCGGCGAGGCGGGCCGACTTCTGCTCGAGCCACCCGGAGTAGTTGCCCTCGAACGGGTAGCCGCGGCCCCGGTCGAGCTCGAGGATCCACCCGGCCACGTTGTCGAGGAAGTAGCGGTCGTGGGTGACCGCCACCACCGTGCCCCGGTAGTCCTGCAGGAACCGCTCCAGCCACGCCACCGACTCGGCGTCGAGGTGGTTGGTGGGCTCGTCGAGCAAGAGCAGGTCGGGTCCGCTCAGAAGCAACCGGCACAGGGCGACCCGGCGCCGCTCGCCTCCCGACAACGTCGACACGGCGGCGTCGCCGGGCGGCACGCCGAGCGCGTCCATGGCGACCTCCACGTTGCGCTGGAGGTCCCAGGCGCCGGCCGCGTCGATCTGGTCCTGCAGCGTCGCCTGCTCGGCGAGCAGGGCGTCGAAATCGGCGTCGGGCTCGGCGAAGGCGGCGCACACCGCCTCATAGCGGTCGAGCACCGCCTGGGTGGCGGCGACGCCGTCCATGACGTTGCCGAGCACGTCCTTGTTCTCGTCGAGGTGGGGCTCCTGATGGAGGTGCCCGACGGAGAAGCCGGGCGTCAGGCGGGCCTCGCCGGTGAACCCGTCGTCCTCACCGGCCATGATGCGCAGCAGCGACGACTTCCCCGAGCCGTTGGCGCCGATCACCCCGATCTTCGCGCCGGGGTAGAACGACAGGGAGATGTCCTCGAGGACCTGGCGATCCGGCGGGTGGAACCGACCGAGTCGGCGGGTCGTGTAGATGAACTGGGCGGCCATGGCCCCGACGGTACCGGCGAGGCCGGCTGCGCCCGTCGCCCACATGCCGGGGCACGTGCCCGCCGGCTCCCGCGCTGGTGCGGGAGCCGGGCGGGCCCATGCGTCGGGGGGGACCGTGCGGAGCGAGCTCCGCCCTCGCATTCTCGCATGTGGGTGACGAGCCCGCAGTAGCTGTTTCCCGCACACACTGGCAGCCGCCCGGGACCAGCCTCTCGGGGCGGGGCCGGTAGCCTGGGGTGGTGCGGGACACCTCCGGCCCGAGCACCACCTTCGGGCCCAACGCCTGGCTGGTCGACGAGATGCACGAGCGCTACCTCGCCGATCCCTCCTCGGTGGGGGAGAGCTGGCAGGACTTCTTCGCCGACTACCGCGGTGGGACCGACGTCGCCCCCGCGCCGCCTCCTCCCTCGGCGAGCACGGTCCGGGCGCTGCCGAGGACGTCGGACGCCGGCCCGGCGACATCCCTTGCCGGCGACGGGCGGATGGCGGTGCCGTTGCGGGGGGCCGCAGCCCGCATCGCCGCCACCATGGCCGAGAGCCTCACCGTGCCCACGGCCACGAGCTTCCGGATGGTGCCGGCCAAGCTCCTCGAGGTGAACCGCAGGGTGATCAACGGGTACCTCGGTCGCACCCGGGGAGGAAAGGTCAGCTTCACCCACCTCATCGGCTACGCCGTGGTCAGGGCCCTGGCCGCCGTTCCGGCCATGAACGCCGCCTTCGACGATCGAGAGGGATCGCCGGCGGTGGTGCGCCACGACCACGTCGGCCTGGGCCTCGCGGTCGACGTCGAGCGCCCCGACACCAGCCGCAGCCTCGTCGTGGTCTGCATCCGCCACGCCGACACCCTCGACTTCCGGAGCTTCCATGCTGCGTACCAGGAGCTGATCCGCAAGGTCAGGGCGAACCGCATCGGACCCGACGACTTCGCCGGCACCACCGTCACCCTCACCAACCCCGGCACGCTCGGCACGGTGCAGTCGGTGCCCCGGCTGGTGCGGGGCCAAGGGCTCATCGTCGGCGTCGGAGCCATCGAGCACCCCGCCGAGTACCACGGTGCCGACCCCCGGGCCCTGGCCGACCTCGGCGTCTCCAAGGTCGTCACCATCAGCTCCACCTACGACCACCGCATCATCCAAGGTGCCGAGTCGGGGATGTTCCTGCAGCGTGTCCACGAGCTGCTGCTGGGAGCCGACCACTTCTACGACGACATCTTCCACTCGATGGGGATCCCCTACGAAGCGGTGCAGTGGCACCGCGACGTGAACCCGGTCGACTCCGTCGAGGCGCACCTGCACAAGCAGATGCAGGTCAACCGCGTCATCAACATGCACCGGGTGCGGGGCCACCTCATCGCCGATCTCGATCCGCTGTCGGTCAAGGAGCCGCACACCCACGTCGAGCTCGACCCCGCCACCTACGGGCTGACGATCTGGGACCTCGACCGGGAGTTCCTCACCGGTGGTCTCGCCGGCTCGCACCGGCTGGCGTTGGGGGAGATCCTCCGCATCCTGCGCGACGCCTACTGCCGGACCGTGGGCATCGAGTACATGCACATCCAGGATCCCGAGCGCAAGGCATGGATACAGCGCCACGTCGAGGGTGCGGGCACCGGCGCCGACAGCGACGAGCAGCGCCACATCCTCGGCCGCCTCAACGCCGCCGAGGCCTTCGAGCGGTTCCTCGCCACCAAGTACGTCGGCGTCAAACGCTTCGGCATCGAAGGGGCGGAGTCGGCCATCCCCCTGCTCGACGCCGTTCTGCACGCCGCCGCCGACGCCGGGCTGGACCGGGTGGTCATGGGGATGGCCCACCGCGGCCGGCTCAACGTGCTCGCCAACATCGTCGGCAAGCCCCTCGACCAGATCTTCAGCGAGTTCGAGGGCATCGTCGACCCGGAGATGGTCCAGGGCTCGGGTGACGTGAAGTACCACCTGGGCGCCAAGGGGAGGTTCCGGGCCCGCAGCGGCGCCGAGATCGACGTCGAGCTGGCCGCCAACCCCTCGCACCTCGAAGCCGTCGATCCGGTGGTGGAGGGCATGGTGCGGGCGCGCCAGGACCTCGAGGGCCGGCCCAACGCGGCGATGCCCCTGCTCATCCACGGCGACGCCGCCTTCGCCGGGCAGGGGGTGGTGGCCGAGACGTTCAACCTCTCAGGCCTGCGTGGCTACCGCACCGGGGGCACCGTGCACCTGGTGATCGACAACCAGCTGGGGTTCACCACCGCTCCCGAGTTCGGGCGGTCCTCGGTCTACGCCACCGACGTGGCCAAGATGGTCCAGGCGCCCATCTTCCACGTCAACGGCGACGACCCCGAGGCGTGTGTGCGCGTTGCCCGGCTGGCCTTCGCCTACCGCCAGGCGTTCTCCAGCGACGTCGTCATCGACATGTGGTGCTATCGCCGCCACGGGCACAACGAGGGCGACGACCCGAGCTACACCCAGCCGGTGATGTACCGGCGCATCGAGGCCCGGCGATCGGTGCGCAAGCTCTACGTCGAGCTCCTGGTCAAGCGGGGCGACATCACCCTCGACGAGGCCGAGCGGGCGCTCGACGACTTCTCCGAGCGCCTCCAGCGCGCCTTTGACGAGACCCGTGCCGTGGCAGCTGCGGCCCCGCCGCCGACGGCGACGCCGGTCAGGTCGAGGATCGAACGTCCGCCGGTCGACACCACCGTCGTCGCTGAGGTGCTCGACCGTGTCTTCTCCGGCCTCGACGACGTGCCCGACGACTTCCGGGTCCACCCCAAGCTGGCCCGTCAGTTCGAGGCCAGGCGCCAGCTGTGGGAGACCGGCAAGGTCGACTGGGCCACGGCGGAGGCCCTCGCCCTCGGCACCCTGCTGGTCGAGGGGACCGACATCCGCCTTGCCGGCCAGGACACCCGCCGGGGCACCTTCTCCCACCGCCATTCGGTGCTCTTCGACCACGAGACCGGCTCCGAGCACGTGCCCCTCGCCCACCTCGGCGCAGGGCAGGGGCAGTTCTCGGTGTACGACTCCTCACTGTCGGAGTACGCGGCGATGGGCTTCGAGTACGGCTACTCGGTGGTCCACCGCGACGCGCTGGTGTGCTGGGAGGCGCAGTTCGGCGACTTCGTCAACGTGGGCCAGGTCGTGGTCGACCAGTTCCTGTCGTCGTCGGCCGACAAGTGGGGTCAGACCTCGGGCCTGGTGCTGCTGTTGCCCCACGGCTACGACGGCCAGGGTCCGGAGCACTCCTCGGCCCGCATCGAGCGCTTCCTCACCCTGTGCGCCGATGGCAACCTGCGCATCGTCAACGCCACCACGGCAGCGCAGTACTTCCACCTGCTGCGTGGCCAGGCCCGAGACGCAGAAGCGGTCCCCCTGGTGGTGTTCACCCCCAAGTACCTGCTCAGGGCTCGGGAATCGCGTTCGTCGGTCGACGCGTTGGTCGACGGGCGCTTCCGCGCCGTGCTTCCCGACCCCGCCACCTTGGATCCCGATGCCGTGCGTCGGGTGATCCTGTGCTCGGGCAAGGTGGCGTACGACGCCCTCGTGCGGCGAGACCAGAGCCGAGCGGCCGCCGCCATCGTGCGGGTGGAACAGCTCTATCCGTGGCCGGCGGCGGAGCTGGCGGAGATCCTGGACGGCTATGCCCAGGCCGATTCGGTCTACTGGCTCCAGGAGGAGCCCGAGAACATGGGGCCCTGGCCGTTCGTGCACGGGCGGCTCCACCGGATCCTCACCGACGGCGCCAAGCTCGGCCATGCCAGCCGCCAGGAGTCGGGCAGCCCGGCCACCGGCAGCTTCAAGCGCCATCTTCGCGAACAGGAGCACCTCCTCGACCGGGCCTTCGAGGGCGTGGTCTGACCACCACCCGAGACACGCCCCCACGGCGAGAGCCGATAGGGTGAACACGACGTTCCTCGTGCCATGTGGGCGAGCTGCGCGGACAAGCCATCGGCTGATCGCCTCGGGGCTGTTCGGTACCACGGGCGAGGGCGGTGTGCTCGACGAGATCTCGTCGGCGTACCGGCCTTCGCTGGGTCCGGCTCCCGGGGCCTCGCCGCGGTGACGTCCGGGGGCTGACACCGGCCGAGCATCCATCGATCGGAGCAACCAGGATGATTGACTGTGCCGGGACCATGGACGGTTTCGCACGACCGACGGCGGGCCCACCACCCGGTCCCCGTGCGCCGGTGGCAGGCTGATGGCGTCCAAGCACCTGGTCATCGACGGCTCGAACATCGCCACCGAGGGCCGGAGCCTCCCCAGCCTCGCCCAGCTCGATGAGGCGGTCCAGGCGTTCCTGCGCGAGCGGCCCCACGACACCTACACGGTGGTCGTCGACGCCACCTTCGGTCATCGCATCGACGCCTCCGAGAAGGCCATGTACGAGGAGGCCCTGGCCGCCAACGAGATGATCACCCCACCTGCCGGCACCATCGGCCGGGGTGACAAGTTCCTGCTCGAGATCGCCGACCGGGCCAACGCCACGGTGTTCTCCAACGACTCCTTCCAGGAATTCCACGGCGAGTACGAGTGGTTGTTCGAGCCGGGACGGTTGATCGGCGGCAAGCCTGTTCCCCAGGTGGGATGGATCTTCACCGAGCGCACCCCCGTCCGGGGCCCGCGGAGCCGGATGGCATCCCGAGCCGCCGGTGAGCGGCGCGGTCGGCTCACGGCGTCCTCCGGCCGGGTGCGACGGTCGCCCCTCAGCGACCTGCCCGTGGCCGTGCCCTCCGCGCCTCCGCCCCGCCGTCGATTGTCGGCGGTGCGATCTGCGGCGCCCACCCCCGAAGCCCGCTCGGAGGAGTCGGCCGCGGCGTCGGCCGATGCGCCTGCCCCAGCCGCCGTTGCGGAACCGGCGGAGCCACGTCGACGTCGGCGTGCGGCGTCGTCGCCCGAGCCGGTGAACCCGCCGCTGGCGTTCATCGAGTTCATCGCCGAGCACGTGCCCGGGAGCACCGTGGAGGGCGAGGTCGTCAGCTTCACCAGCCACGGCGCCTTCGTCCAGGTGGGAGACGTGCGCTGCTACCTCGCCCTCAAGTTCATGGGGGATCCGCCACCCAAGAGCGCCCGAGACGTCCTGAGCCGGGGCGAGGTCCGCAGTTTCGTGGTCCAGGCCCTCGATCCGCCCCGGCGCGGGATCGATCTCGCCCTGCCCGGCTGCGAGGTCACCGAGATGCCTGAGGCGCCCGAGCCGGCCGAATCCGACGCCTCCGAGCTCGCCGACGTCGCGTCGCCGCCGGTTCGCACGCGTCGGCGGCGCCTCCAAGCACCGCCGCCGCCGGCCGCCACCGTCGACGAGCCGGCGCAGACGGAAGAGCCGGCGCCGGGTGAGGAGGCGGCTGCGGCGCCGGTGGCCCGCCGGAGACGCCGGCTCCGGAGCGACCCGGCGGCGGCGAGTCCGCCCGCCGCGGTGGCGCCGGCCGCATCCAGTCCTGCTGACGACCAGGGAGCCGCCCCGGTCGCTGCCCGACGCAGGCGCTCCTCGCCGCGCCAGGCGGCCGTCGAGGCCGGGCCCGAACCGGCTCCCTCGGTAGGGGGCGACCGTCTCGACGAGCTCGTGCCGGTCACGACCCCGGCGACGAAGCGGTCGACCAGGCGGGCGGCGCCCCCCGTGGAGATTGCCGCCGAACCCTCGACCGAGCGCGCCGCGGCTTCTCCAGAGCGCACCGAGCCCTCGACCGAGCGCGCCCCGGCCAAGAGGGTCGCCGTCAAGAAGGCTGCGGCCAAGCAGGCGCCGCTCGAGGAGGCGCCGCTCGAGGAGGCGCCGCTCGAGGAGGCGCCGGTCAACAAGGCTGCGGCCAAGAAGGCACCGGCCAAGAAGGCACCGGCCAAGAAGGCGCCGGCCAAGAAGGCGCCGGCCAAGAAGGCGCCGGCCAAGAAGGCCAGCGCCGACACGGCCCCAGCCGAGGACGCTGCGACCGCGGAGACGCCGGCCAAGAAGGCACCGGCCAAGAAGGCGGTGACCAAGAAGGCCGCGACGAAGCGAGCGGCGACGAAGAAGGCGACGGCGGTCAAGGAGGCGGGCGACACCGGACCGGCCAAGAAGGTGCCGGCCCGGCGCAGGGTGGCGGCCGACGGGGGCTCCGCCTCGGAGGCGCCTCCAGGCTGAAGCCCGGCCTCGCCGACCGGCGGCGGTACCGTCGGCGCCGATGCGGATCGCCACCTGGAACGTCAACTCGCTCAAGGCGCGCCTGTCGCGCGTCGAGCAGTGGCTCACCGAGACCAGCCCCGACATCGTCTGTCTGCAGGAGACCAAGCTCTCCGACGACGCCTTTCCGGCCATGGCCTTCTCGACGCTCGGCTACGAGGCTGTGCACCACGGCGAGGGGCGCTGGAACGGGGTGGCGATCCTCAGTCGGCTCGGCATCAGCGACGTCGTCGACGGGTTCGCTGCGGGGATCGAGCCCGACACCGAGGCCCGCCTGCTGACCGCCTCGTGTGGAGGCATCCGGGTGGCGACGGTCTACGTGCCCAACGGTCGGGAGCTCGGCCACCCCATGTACCACCACAAGCTGACATGGCTGGCGCGCCTCCGCCAGCACCTGGAGGCAACCGCCGACTCGACCACCGACGTGGTGGTCTGCGGCGACTTCAACGTGGCCCCCGACGATCGCGACGTCTGGGACGCCACCGCCTGCCACGGCGGGACCCACGTCAGCGAGGCCGAGCGATCGGCGTTGGGGTCCTTGATGGAATGGGGTCTGGTCGACGTGCTGCGGCTGCGTCACCAGGAGCCGGGTCTGTTCTCGTGGTGGGACTACCGTGCCGGCAACTTCCACCGCCATCTCGGGATGCGCATCGACCTGCTCCTGGCCAGCGCCCCGTTGGCCCAGCGTCTGTCGTGGGTGCTCATCGACCGCAACGCTCGCAAGGGGAAGCTGCCCTCGGACCACGCACCCGTCGTCGCCGAGTTCTCGTAGTTTCGTCCTCACTCGCTCGCTGCGCTCGCTCCGTTCGGACGAGCCTGTCGGAGCTCCGGTCGGCCGGCGGAGCCGACCGACCTCCGCGCTGAACACCTTCTTCGGCTCGCTTCGCTCGCCGGGTCGCCCAGCCACGGGAGGCCGCCTTCGGCGGCGGGGGTGGCCGGGCGACGGCTTGCCGCCTTCGGCCGCCTTTGGCCGTCAGCCGGTCAGGCGACGAGGTGGGAGCGGACCTTCGCCAGCGCCGACTCGAGCTGGTCGCGCACCTGGTGCCGGGTGAGGCCGAGCTCGTGGTGGAGCTCCTTCATCGTGCGCACGGGAGCACCCCACAGCCCGAAGCGCCCTTGCAGCACGGTGCGCTCCAGCGGTGTCAGGTCCTCGAAGACGTGGTCGCCAGCGGCGTGGAGGCAGACGGCGTCGATGTCGATGTCGCCGTCGGGGTCGTAGACGTCGATGCCGGCGTCGGCCTCGACCACCGGCGTCGGCCATCCCGGGTCGCCGGGCCACAGGTAGTGGGTCATGAGACTGTCGTCGCGCCGCAGGGCGCGGCTGTCAAGGCCCAGATGGCGGTGATGCCCCGCCTTCGTGGTCGGCGATGACCGCCAGGATGGCCTCGCCGTAGCGCTCGGCCTTCACCGGGCCCAAACCTGGAAGTCGCAGCAGCGATGCCGTGGTGCGGGGACGGGCTTCGGCCACCGCCGCCAGGGTGGTGTCGTGGAAGACCACGTAGGCGGGCACGCCTCCTGCCCTGGCGGCTCCGGCCCGCCAGCGTTTGAGCGCTCCCAGCAGCGCCGGGTCGGCGTCGACGCCGACCTTCACCCCGGCGCGGGGGTGGGTGCCGCGACCCCCCTGGCCGCCGCGAAGTCGGGCTCGCTCCTCGGCGAGGCGAGACCTCCACGCCGCCGAGCCGGGGCGAGCCTCGCCTCCGAGGGCAGCCCGGGCTGCCTGGATCTCCTCCAGCCAGGGGGAGGGCTGGCGGCGGAGGGCCCGGGCGCCGAAGTTGCGCTGGCGGGCCCATGAGCAGTGCAGCTCACGCTCCGCCCGGGTGACGGCCACGTACAGCAAGCGGCGCTCCTCCTCCCGTGCCTCCTCGGAGCCGGCGTGGGAGATGGGCACGAGCCCCCGCTCGAGGCCGGCCAGGTACACCACCGGCCACTCCAGGCCCTTGGCGGCGTGGAAGGTGGCCAGGTCGACGGCGTCGGCGGTGGCGTGGGGAGCCTCGGCCCGTAACCCTGCGGCCAGCCAGGCGGTGAAGCCCGCCACCGTCGGATCCGCTTCCATGGCGAGGTACTCATGGCCCAGACGGACCAGCTCGTCGAGGACCGCCCGGCGCTCGTCGGCGGCCGGGCCGTGGTCGTGTGGTCCTTGCCGGACGGCGGCGGCCACGTCGGACAGGCCGGCCTCGAGAGGCGCTTCGGGGCGGCCGAGGTCGGCCATAGCGGCCTTGACCTCCGGGCGCTGGAGGAACGCACCTCCGCCCCGGACCCGTACGGGGATGCCGGCAGCTCGGAACGCGGCCTCGAAGGCCACCAGCTGGGCGTTGGTACGGGTGAGCACGGCCGTGTGGGACCACGAGGTCCCGGGTGCATGGTCGTCGCGCACCGATCGGGCGATGGCCCGGGCCTCGTCGACGTCGCGCTCGTAGGTGCGCACCGACGGCAACGGACCGTCGGCGCGCCGGGGTCGGAGGTGCCCGGATGCCCCGGGACCGGGCCGGACCAACGACGCGGCCACGCCGAGGATCTGCGGCGTCGACCGGAAGTTGTCGTCGAGGACGACGACCGTGGCACGGGGCTCTCTGGAGGGGAAGTCGCGAAGTTGCGCGGGATCGGCGCCGTTCCAGGAATAGATGGCCTGGTTGCAGTCACCGACGACGCACAGGTCGTCGCCCGCCCCCCGCCAGCCGGCGAGCAATCGTGCCTGCACGGGGTTGACGTCCTGGTACTCGTCGACGAAGAGATGCCGGAAGCGCCACCGCTGGGAGGCGGCGAAGTCGGCATCGGACTCCATGACGCGGACGAAGTCGCCCAACAGATCGTCGAAGTCGACCAGGCCACGACGCCGCTTCTCGGCCTCGTAGCCACGGTAGAGCTCGGCCATCGCCGCCGGGGCCAGGGGTGCGCTCCGACCCAGGCGGGCGACCTCGGCCTCGTAGGCGTCGGGAGCCACCATGCGGGCCTTGGCCCACTCGATCTCGCCGGCCAAATCGGCAGGCTGGACCTTGGCACCGGCGCCGCGCCCGCCGCCGGCGGCGTGGAGGCGGGCCAGGATGCCGACCTTGCGTTCCAGCAGGGCCGGAGCCCGACGCCCCTCGTCGGCCCACCATTGGCGCAGCTGGGCGTAGGCCACGGCATGAAAGGTGCCGGCGCTGACGTGGCCCCGCACGCCGAGCGCCTCCAGCCGGCGCGCCAGCTCGGTGGCCGCCTTGCGGGTGAAGGTCAGGGCGAGGACATGACGCGGGTCGGCGCTGCCTGTGGCGATCCGGTAGGCGATGCGCCGGGTCAGCACTCGGGTCTTGCCCGAGCCGGCACCGGCGAGGATGCACACCGGCGCGCCCGAGGTGGTCACCGCCTCCACCTGGCGGTCGGTCAGCCCCTGGAGCAGCGCAGCGGTGTCGATGTCTGCAGACTACGGAGCAGGTGCGACACCGGCGCGGACCCGTGCCGCCGGCGTGGCCGCCGGCGTCGGTACTACCTTCGCCCGGTGATCGAGATCCCCGAGCGCCGCTTCGAGGAGCTGGTGGCGGACGCCCTCGACGAGATCCCCGAAGAGCTCGGCCGCCTGATCGACAACGTCGTGGTCCAGGTCCGGGACGGGTCACCCACCGGCGTGCTCGGCCTCTACCAGGGCGTTCCCCTGACCGAGCGCGAGGCCTACGGGGCCCTCGCCATGCCCGACCGCATCACGGTCTATCGTCGCCCGATCTGCGAGCGGGCGACCAGCGAGGCCGAGGTGGTGGCCGAGGTGCGGGTAACGGTCATCCACGAGGTGGCCCACCACTTCGGGATCGACGACGACCGCCTCGACGAGCTGGGCTGGTCCTGACGTGGCCCGCCTCGCCGTCACCGCCTTCGGCGCCGATCGTCGGGGCATCGTCGCCGCGGTCACCGGCGTCCTGGTCGAGCGGGGCGGCAACCTCGAGGACAGCGCCATGACCATCCTCGGCGGCCACTTCGCCATGATGCTGATCGTGGAGGTGTCCGACGAGGTCGCCCCCGCCGACCTCGAGCGCGATCTGGCCGCTCGTGGTGCGCCCCTCGGCCTCACCGTGGCCGTGCGTCCGGTGGCCGACCCGCCCCAGGACGTCCCCGCGGAGGGGTCCAGCTGGTCGGTGTCGGTCCACGGGGCCGACCACCCCGGCATCGTGCACCGCGTCACCCGGCTGCTCGCCGACCACGGCGCCAACATCGTCGATCTCAGCACCCGCATCGTCGGCGAGACCGAGCCTCCCGCCTACGTGCTGCGGCTCTCGGTCGTGCTTCCGACCGGAGCCGATGCCACCTCGCTGGATGCCGAGCTGGAGGCGCTGGCCGATGACCTCGACGTCGACGTGCACCTGCGCCCCGACGACCCCGACATCTTCTGAGGGGTGGATCAGCCTCCCGACCTGCTCCTGGCCCCGACAGACCGCCGAGACGCCAGGTCTCCTCGGGCCACGAGCCGCGGGCGGGGTGCCCGCCGGTGATCCGCCCCGTCCGCCTGCTGCCGGACCCGGTGCTGAGCCTGGCGTGCCGACCGGTCGAGCGGATCGACGACGAGGCGCTGGCGCTGGCCGCCGACCTGGTCGACACCATGAGGGCGACCTCGCACAGCGTGGGGGTGGCGGCCCCGCAGATCGGCGTGTCGCTGCGGGCCTTCTGCATCGACGTCACCGGTCACCCCAAAGCCCGCTCCTGCCACGGTGAGGTGCTCCTGTTCAACCCGGTGGTGGACAGGTCCTCCGTGGAGTCGGCGCCGGCTGAGATCGGGCGGGAAGGCTGCATGAGCGTGCCCGACCTGACCGGCGACGTGGCACGCAGGCCGGCGCTGGTGGTGCGGGGCATCGCCCCGACCGGTGCGGAGGTCATCCTCGAGGTCGACGCCTTCGAGGCCCGAGCCGTGCAACACGAGCTCGACCACCTCGACGGGCTCCTCTTCCTCGACCGGGTGGTGGCGGGCGAGCGCGTGTTCCGGCGCCGGACCTACCGGTAGCGTGCCGAGCATGGCCTTCCCGTCGAGGCTGCTGCACGACGGGGAGGAGCTGATCGTCGACGTCCGGCTGCACTGGAGCCACTTCGCCGGCCCGGCGGGCGGACTGGCGGCGATGCTGGCGCTGCTGGTCACCCTCTCCGTCGGGTCCGCTCCGGAGCTGCTGCAACTGCTGGCGGCGATGGCCACATTGGTGGCGCTGGCCCGCTTCGTCGTCCGGTACGCCCGGTGGGCGAGCACCCACGTGGTGCTCACCGATCGACGGGTCGTCCACCGGCACGGCGTGGTGGCCAAGGAAGGGGTGGAGATCCCCCTCGACCATGTCCACGCCGTGAGCTACCGCCGGCCCTTGATGGGCCGGCTCCTGCGCTACGGCGACCTGGTCGTCCGTTCGGGTGGCCGACACGGCGAGGTGTTGCACCGGATACCGCGCATCTCCCGCCCGATGTGGGTGCAGTGCCAGATCACCGAGCAGCTCGGTCGGGCGCGCCAGCCTCGGGTCTGAGCCTGTCGCCGCCGCCTAGAAGCGCTCCTCGCGCACGACCGTCTCCCGGCCGGCACCTCCTCGTGCGTAGGGCGAGAAGCTGCTGAGGAACAGCGCCGACAGCAGCAGGCCGATGGCACCGACGATCATCAAGATCACCCCGACCGTGTCGAGGTCGATGCCCGACACGGACACATCGACGGCAAAGGCCAAGATGGCACCGACGGCAAGCAGGAACACGCTGACTCCGATACCCATGGGGACTACCTCCTCGGCGGTCGACCTGGTCGACCGCGCTCGTTGTTTCGGCTCCGCCGGCCTGGCGGGATACCCGTTGGGGCGGGCGGGCAAACGAATGCTCTGTTCCGCCCCGCTCATCTCTTCGGCAGGACGGCGACGAAACTTGACCCATTTCCGCCGGGGGAGGGCGGTACGCTCGCCGTCCTGACCCTGCGGAGCCTCCACGTCGCCGGAGCGTGGGTCGCCATCATCGGCAATGCCGCCGCCGGGCTGTGGGCGCTCGGTGCCCACTGGTGGCCGTGGCTGCGGACCCGCGCCTTGTGGCGCTTCACGGCGGCCGTCGAGGCGGCCATCTTCGTGCAGGTGGGCTTCGGCGTCGCCATGGTCGCCGGCCAGAACCGCCCGGCGGCCCAGTTCCACATGTTCTACGGCTTCGTCGCCCTCGTCGCCGTGGGCATCATCTACTCCTACCGCCAGCAGCTCGAGCGCTGGCGTTACCTCCTCTATGGCCTCGGCGGGCTGTTCCTGATGGGGCTGGGGCTGCGGGCCCTGACGATCGGCTCCCGCCCGTAGTCCGGCGAAACTGTTGGTTGCATCACCGGCGTCCGGGGTGTAAACGTGGCCCTCCGTTCGGCGAAGGCTGGGGGAACGATCGTGGCGTGGCGAAACCGGGCCGTGGTGGTGGTGGCGTTGATCTCGCTGGTGGCGACCGCGTGCGGCGGCGACGACGCCGACGACGGCGCCGGCGGACCCACCACCACCGTTGCGGGCACCAGCACCAGCGGCACCACCGGCGACACCGGCACCGAGCCCACCCGGTTGAGCGTCGTGGCCGAGGACTTCAGCTTCAGCGGAGCGCCTGAGCAGGTGGAGGCGGGGGTGTTCGCCATCACCTTCGAGAACGCCGGTGCGGTCGAGCACGAGCTGGCGTTCGTCGAGATCGGCGACACGCCTCTCGACGAGGTGGGCGCGGCGATCGCTCCCACGCTGGAAGGGGGCCCGTTCCCTGACTTCCTGGAGAACCTCGCCATCCCGGCGGTGGCAGAGCCCGGCCAGACGGTGGAGACCACTGCGCTGCTGGGCGAGGGTAACTACGCCGTGATCTGCACCCTGACCGGCGCCGTCCCCGAGCCGGGGGCCACGACCACCACCGGTGGGGGTGGAGGGCCCGAGGAGGGGCCGCAGGGACCACCCCACCACGAGCTGGGCATGATCCAGCCGTTCACGGTCACCACCAGCAGCAACCCGCTCACCCTGCCGGCCAACGACAGCGCCATCACCGCCCGTGACTACGACTTCGACGTCCGCATCTCTGCCGGCCCCCAGACCGTCAACTTCGTGAACGAGGGCCCCGACCAGGTCCACCACGGCGTGTTCTTCGCCTTCAACGAGGGCGTCGACGAGACGGCTGCCGAGGCGGCTCTCCTCGCCTTCGCCTCATCCGAGGATGAGGCGCCGCCGCCGCCCGAGCTCGATCTCCCCACCAGCGAGACCTTGCCCCACACCGGCGTCTTCAGCTCCGGGCTGGGCGCCACCTACGAGATGGACTTCCAGTCCGGCCGCACCTATGCCGTGGTCTGCTTCATCCAAGACCGATCCGGTGGACCACCCCACCTCGTCGCCCACGACATGAAGGAGATCTTCACCGTCCAGTAGGGGACGGCCCCGGCCGCTCCCGGCGGGAGCACCCTCGCCGATAGCGTGACGGCGGTGAGCGACGCCGCCCAGTCCGTCCGTGCCGCCCCCGCCACCGCCGAGGCGGCACTGCTGGAGCGGGTGCTGTTCGAGGTCAAGCGGATCATCGTCGGCCAGGACCGGCTCCTCGAGCGGGTGCTCGTGGCGCTCCTCGCCCGCGGCCACTGCCTGGTCGAGGGCGTGCCCGGCCTCGCCAAGACCCTGGCCATCGAGACGGTGGCCACGGCGGTGGGAGGGAGCTTCTCCCGCCTCCAGTTCACTCCCGACCTCATCCCCGCCGACATCATCGGCACCCGGATCTACCGGGCCGGAGCCGAGCGCTTCGACGTCGAGCTGGGCCCGGTGTTCGCCAACTTCGTGCTGGCCGACGAGATCAACCGGTCGCCGGCCAAGGTGCAGTCGGCGCTCCTGGAGGTCATGGCCGAGCACCAGGTCACCATCGGCGGCATCACCCACCCGGTCCCGCTGCCGTTCGTGGTGCTGGCCACCCAGAACCCCATCGAGAGCGAGGGTGTCTACCCCCTCCCCGAGGCTCAGCGTGACCGCTTCTTGATGAAGGTGGTGGTCGGCTACCCCACTCACACCGAGGAGATGGAGGTCGTCCGGCGCATGGGGGTGCGCCCGCCGTCAGCCACCCGGGTGCTCGACATCGACGATCTGGCCCGCCTCCAAGACGCTGCCGACGCCGTGTTCGTCGACGCCGGCGTGGCCGACTACGCCGTGCGCCTGGTGCTCGCCACCCGGGCCCCCGCCGACCATGGACTTCCCGAGATCGCCCCGTACCTCGCCTACGGTGCCAGCCCCCGTGGGAGCCTGGGGCTCGTGGCCGCAGGGCGGGCGCTGGCCCTGCTGCGCGGCCGCGACTACCTGGTGCCCCAGGACGTCTTCGACGTGGCCTTCGACGTGCTGCGGCACCGGTTGGTGCTCTCCTACGAGGCACTGGCCGAAGGCGTCGACGCCGACACCGTGCTCGCCCGCGTGCTGTCGGTGGTGACGGCGCCGGTCGTGGAGTCGCGCCCCGCCGGAGCCGCCGTGGCGCCATGACCGAGCGTCGGGCGGTCGCCCCCACCGTGGGCCGGCCCGGTACCGGGGACCTCCTCCGTCGCCTGGAGCTCACCATCACCCGACGCCTCGACGGCATCCTCCACGGGGACTACCAGGGTCTGCTCCCGGGGCCTGGTAGCGAGCCCGGTGAGGCGCGCCCCTACCAGGCCGGCGATGACGTCCGCCTGATCGACTGGAACGTCACCGCCCGTACCGGTGACCCCCATGTCCGCATGCCCGTCGCCGACCGCGAGCTCTCGGTGTGGGCGGTGGTCGACCTGTCGGCGAGCCTGGCCTTCGGTACCGCCGTCTGTGAGAAGCGCGACCTCGCGGTGGCGGCGGTGGCGGCGTTCGGCCACCTCACCGCGCGGGTCGGGAATCGTTTCGGCGCGGTGGTGGTCCAGCCGGGATCCACGGTGGCGGTGCCGGCGGGGTCGGGCCGGGCCCACCTCATCGCCCTGCTGCACCGGGTGGCCGCCTCTCCCCGGGCCGACGGTGGCGGTCCGACCGACCTCGGCGCCGCCCTCGGGGTGTGTGCTCGCCTGGCCCGCCGTCGGGGCCTGGTCGTGGTGGTGAGCGACTTCGTCGGTGTCCCCGGCTGGGAACGTCCCCTCCGAGTCCTCGCCGCCCGCCACGACGTGGTGGCGGTCGAGGTGCTCGACCCCCGAGAGCTCGAGTTGCCCAACGTAGGGGTGCTGGCTCTGGTCGACCCCGAGACAGGTCGGCGCCTCGAGGTGCAGACGGCCAACGCCGCGTTGCGGGCCCGTTACGCCGAAGCAGCGGCCCGCCAGCGCGACGACCACCGCCGGGCGCTGCGCTCGGCCGGCGCCGACCACCTGGTGCTGCGCACCGACCGCGACTGGCTGGCCGACCTCGTGTCGTTCGTCCTCGACCGCCGCCGCCGGCGAATGGCGGCCGCCGTACCGGCAAGGCGGCCGTGAGCCTCCTGGCGCCGGAGCGCCTCGTGCTGCTCGCCGCCGTGGCCGCGCTGGCCGGCGCCTACGTCGTGGCTCAGGTACGGGGGCGCCGGCGCTACGCCGTCCGCTTCACCAACCTGGACCTGCTGGGTTCGCTGGCGCCGGCGAGGCCCGGCTGGCGTCGCCACCTGCCGGCGGCCCTGATGCTGGCGTCGCTGGCGGGCATGGTGCTGGCGCTGGCCCGCCCCACGCGGGCGGAGCTCGTGCCCCGGGAACGGGCCACCATCATCCTCGCCATCGACGTGTCGATCTCGATGGACGCCACTGATGTGCGGCCCTCCAGGCTGGCGTCGGCCAAGGAAGCGGCGACCTCGTTCGCCGAGCTGCTCCCCGAGCCCATCAACCTGGGGCTGGTTGCCTTCGCCGGGTCGGCCCGGGTGCTGGTGGCCCCCACCGACGACCGCGCCCAGGTCACCACCGCCATCGAACGCCTCGAGCTCTCCGAGTCGACGGCGATCGGCGATGCCGTGCTGGCCTCGCTGGATGCCATCGAGTCCGTCCCCGACGCCGTCGACGGCGGGCCCGTGCCCGCCCACATCCTGCTGCTCTCCGACGGCGAGACCCAGGTGGGCACCCCCAACCATCTGGCGGCACAGGCGGCCCGCGACGCCGGGGTTCCGGTGACCACCATCGCGTTCGGCACGCCCACCGGGGTGATCACCTACCAGGGCCAGGTGGTGCCGGTGGCGGTCAATGAAGCCGACCTCCGGGCACTCGCCGAGGAGACCGGCGGGTCGGCGTTCCAGGCGGCCACCACCGACGAGCTCGAGACCGTCTATCGCGACATCGGCAGCTCGATCGGCTTCGTGACCGAACAGCGCGAGATCGGGGGTTGGTTCACCGGCGCCGCCTTCGTGCTGGCCATGGCCGCCGGCGCCGCCTCGCTGGTCTGGTTCTCCCGCCTCCCCTGACGCACCGCCAGCACCGTCTCTTCACACACCCGTCGGCGCTGCCGTGGCCGACGCCGCGACGCTTCTGGCCGGCGAAGCGGGGTGGGAAACCGCACGTGGCGCCGGCCAGAACGGTCGGGGGCCGCCCCCGGTTCTCAGGGCCGCGGGTCGTAGCGCACGCCGTCGAGCGCCGGCTCGATGGAGCCCGGAGCGCCGTGCCCGCCGCTGGCGACGATCCCGCCCCACACCAGCAGCTCCTCGCCGGTCCACACCGTCTCGGGGATGAACCGCCCCGGCGATGGTGGCAGCTCGCGCCAGGTGTCGGTGGCGGGCGCGTAGGCGCCTCCGGTACCGAAGAAGAAGCTCCCCGTTCCTCCTGCGCCTCCCCACACCAGCATCTCCTCGCCGGTCCACGCCTGGGCGTTGCCCCGACGGGCAGGAAGCGGCGACGAGGCCAGCGATCGCCAGGTGTCGGCTCGCGGGTCGTAGGCGGCGCCGTCGTCGAGGGCCTCGGCGCCCGCCTCGCCGCCCCAGATCAGCAGCTCGGCGCCGGTCCAGGAACCCCGCACGACGCGGGCGCTGAGCGGTGAGGGGGCGATGGATCGCCAGGTGTCGGTGGCCGGCGCGTAGGCCGCTCCGTCGTCGAGGTTGGCGGCTCCGGTCCTGCCGCCCCACACCACCAGCTCGGTGTCGACCCAGTCGGCCACCATGTCGAAGCGGCCGGCCAGCGGTGAGGGGCTCAGCGCCCGCCAGGCATCGGCGTCGGGGTCGTAGGCGGCCCCGTCGGCGAAGGCCACCTCGCCGGCCGATCCCGGCACCGTGCCGCCCCAGATCAGCACCTCGTTGCCGGTCCAGGTGGCCTGGGCGCTTCGCGGCGCCAGCGGTGAGGGGCTCAGCGCCCGCCAGGCATCGTCGTCGGGGTCGTAGGCGGCCCCATCGGCGAGCGGGCCGGTGGCGTCACGCCCTCCCCACACCACCAGCTCCTCGCCGGTCCACGCCGCCGCTGCTCCCGAGCGCGCCGACAGTGGTGACGGCGCCAGGACCCGCCAGCGATCGGCCTCGGGGTCGTAGGCGGCCCCGTCGGCGAAAGGCGGCGCCGTCTCGTCGTCGCAGCGGCCGGCGGGACAGCCCCGCCCTCCCCACACCACGAGCTCCTCGCCGGTCCATGCGCTGGCGGCCAGGATGCGAGGTGGGAGCGGCACGGCGCTCATCGGGCGCCAGATGCCCTCCGGCGCCGTGCTCGCCCGGGCGTCCGGGCGCTCGTCGCCATCGCCCCCGATGATGACGACGAGGATGACGAGCGCACCGGCAGCGAGCACCAGCGCGGCGACGCCCACGAGGGCACGGCCGGATCGCCGGGAACGCCTGGGCCCCGAAGCCCAGCCGACCTCTCGGCCGGGGGGCGGGGCCGGTCGGTCAGGCGGGGTCACGCCGAAGGGTCAGCTGGCCTGGCCGTCGGCGTCGAAGCCGGGGGTGCCCATGTCGACCTCCGAGCCCAGGCGCAAACGGGTGGCGCGACCGGCGTCGTCGAGGTCGAACACCACCCGCTGGCCCTGGCGCAGCATGCGGAACACCGAGCCGGCGAGCGCATCGGAAGCCAGGTCGTAATCGGAGAGGTCGGTGTCGCACAGCACGGTGCCGTGGCCGCTGCCGGGGTCGTAGGACTTGACCACACCCTGCACGGCGGACCTCTCCTCTCGTGGCCCCGGAGGGCTCAGGCCTCGGTGCGCAGCGGCCGGCTGGGCTTGGTGACCCGTCCCGCCTTGATGCACGAGGTGCACACGTCGAGGCGACGGGGCGCACCGTCGACCATCGCCCGGACGCGCTGGATGTTCGGGTTCCAGCGCCGCTTGGTGCGACGGTGCGAGTGGCTGATGCTCATCCCGAAGGAGGGGTGCTTGCCACACATCTGACATACCGCTGCCATGGCCGGGATGGTACCAGTGCGCCGGGTTCACCCCTCGGTCGGCGGGTAGGATCGCCGGCCATGCGACCCCTGGAGCACCTGGGGGCGGGCGACCTACGGGCGGTGGTGGCCGCCTATCGCGACGCCCTGACGGCGCACCGGGAGCCCATCAACCGCCTCAACGTCTACCCGGTGCCCGACGGTGACACCGGGACCAACATGGCGCTGACGCTCGAGTCGGTGGTCGCCGAGCTCGACGCCGCGGGGCCGGACATGGCCGACACGTGCCGGGCCATCGCCCACGGCTCCCTCATGGGGGCGCGGGGCAACTCGGGGGTCATCGTGTCGCAGATCCTGCGGGGCTTCACCACCACCCTGCGCGACGTCGAGGTGATCGACGGGCCGACACTCGCCCGGGCCCTCGAGGCGGCCGCCGAGGGGGCCTACCAGGCGGTGGGCCGGCCGGTGGAGGGCACCATCCTCACCGTCGTGCGTGAGTCGGCTACCGCCGCCACCGCGGCGGCCGAGACGGGAGCGACGCTGGTGGAGGTCCTCGACGCCGCCCGTGTCGCCGGGGCGGCGTCGCTGGCCCGCACTCCCGAGCTGCTCGACGTGCTGCGCCAGGCCGGCGTGGTCGACGCCGGTGGCCGCGGGTTCCTCCTCCTCTACGACGCCGCCCTGTCCGTCGTGGCCGGCCGGCCGATCCCGGAGCCGGCCGAGACGGTGGAGCCCGTCGAGGCACCCCGAGAGCCCGCTCGCTCGGGCTCGTCGGTGGGCAATGGGCCGTCGCCCGACGGCCCGCGCTACGAGGTGATGTTCCTGCTCGAAGCCGACGACGACGCCGTGCCCGGCCTGCGTCGGGCCTGGGACCTCATCGGCGACTCGATCGCCGTGGTGGGTGGTGAAGGGCTGTGGAACTGCCACATCCACACCGACGACATCGGCGCCGCGATGGAGGCGGGCATCGAGGCCGGCCGGCCGCGCCAGATCCGGGTGACCGACCTTGCCGGTCAGGTGGCGGAGCAGGATTGGGTCACCGGGGCCGGCGCCGCCCAGCCCGTCGGCACCGCGGTGGTGGCCGTGGCCAACGGCGAGGGGCTACGCCAGCTGTTCGCCTCGCTCGGAGCGGTGGTGGTGGCCGGCGGTCAGTCGATGAACCCGTCCACCGCCGAGCTGCTCGCCGCCGTCGAGGGCACCGGAGCGAGCGACGTGGTGGTGCTCCCCAACAACACCAACATCGTCGCTGTTGCCGAGCGCCTCGACGCCCTGACGCCGGTCTCGGTCCGGGTCGTGCCCAGCCGCACCGTCCCCGAGGGGCTGGCTGCCGTGCTCGCCCTCGACGCCAAGCTCGGTCTGGAGGAGAACGCCAAAGCCATGTCGGCCGCCGCCGCCGCTGTGGTCGCCGGTGAGGTGACCCAGGCGGTCCGCCCCTCACACTGCGACGTGGGGCCCATCGCTGCGGGCGACTGGCTCGGTATCGGGCCCGGTGGCATCGAGGTGGTCGAGGGCGACGCCGCCGGCGCGGCCATCGCGCTGCTCGGGGTCCTGGCCAGAGACTCCCACGAGCTTGTCACGGTCATCGAGGGGGAGGGGGCACCCCCCGACGGCACGGAGCGGATCACGGCGTGGCTGACCGAGCACCGTCCCGGCCTCGAGATCGAGGTCCATCGCGGCGACCAGCCCCTGTACCCCTACCTCCTCGGCGTCGAGTGAGCGACGGCCCACCCGGCGGGGAGGTCGGGTGAGGCGACTCCGCCAGCTGGCGGGCATCCCGGTCACCGAGTTGGCCGGGATCGGGCCGAAGAAGGCCGAGGCCTTGGCGCACTTCGGCATCTCCACCGTGCTGGACCTGCTCATGCACTACCCCCGCCGCTACCTCGACCGCACGAACCAGGCCGCCATCGCCGACCTGGCCCTGGGCGAGGAGGCGATGGTGCTCGGCCGTGTGCGCCGGGTGCAGTCGCGGCGCACCCGCAACCGGCGCAGCCTGGTGGAGGTCGACGTCACCGACGGCACCGGCTACCTGCGCTGCACCTTCTTCAACCAGGCGTGGCGGGCCAACCAGCTCAAGAACGGGACCCAGGCCGTGTTCTTCGGGCGGTTGGACCAGTTCCAGGGTCGACGACGCATGAGCAACCCGGTGGTCGACCTGGTCGGCGACCGCACCGGGCGCATCGTGGCCGTGTACCCGCAGTCCGACAAGGCGGGCCTGACCACCTGGGAGCTCGGGGACTGGGTGGAGGAGGCACTGCAACGGGCGGGGGAGCTGGCCGACCCGGTGCCCGCCGGGGTGCTCGGGCGCTTCGGCCTGATCGGTCGCACCGCCGCCATGCGCGGCATCCACCTGCCCACCAGCGCCGACGAGCACCGCGCCGCCCGCCAGCGCCTGGTGTTCGACGAGCTGCTGCGCATCCAGATCGTGCTGGTCCGGCGCAAGCGCGACGTCGAGCGCCGGGCCGCCGGCATCGCCCACGACGTGGCCGCCGGGTTGGTGGAGCGCTTCCACGAGCGCCTCCCGTTCCCCCTCACCGAGGCCCAGCGACGGGCTCTCGACGACATCACCGCCGACCTGGCGGCCCCGGTGCCCATGCACCGCCTGCTCCAGGGCGACGTGGGCGCGGGCAAGACCCTGGTGGCCCTCAGCGCGCTGCTGGTGGCCGTGCAGGGGGGCCACCAGGGGGCGTTCATGGCTCCCACCGAGGTGCTGGCCGACCAGCACCATGTCGGCATCCGCCGGCTGCTGGAGGGACTCACCGTCCCCGCCGAGGGCGACAACCTCTTCGGCGAGCGCCCGGTCAGGGTGGAGAGCCTGACGTCGCGGACCACCGCCGGCGACCGGGCACGCCTGGGTGCGGCGGTGGCCGCCGGCGACGTCGATGTGGTCGTGGGCACCCATGCCCTCATCCAGGAGCGGGTGGCCTTCCGCTCGCTGGGGGTTGCCGTCATCGACGAACAGCACCGCTTCGGTGTGGAGCAGCGGGCGGCGTTGCGGGAGAAGGGCTCCCTGGTCCCCGACGTGCTGGTCATGACCGCCACGCCCATCCCCCGCACCGCGGCCATGACGGTCTACGGCGATCTCGACGTAAGCGTGCTCGACGAGCTGCCTCCCGGCCGCACCCCCGTCACCACCCGCTGGGCCCGCAGGCCCGACGAGGAGTCCGAGGCCTGGGCCCGGGTGGTGGCCGAGGTCGAGGCCGGCCATCAGGCCTTCGTGGTCTGTCCGCTGATCGAGGAGTCCGACAAGCTGGAGGCCCGCTCCGCACAGCAGACCTACGACCGCCTGAGCGCCGGCGAGCTGGCCGGGCTGCGCATCGGCCTGCTGCACGGGCGCATCCCGGCCAAGGACGCCGAGGTCATCATGGACGCGTTCCGGGGCGGCCGACTCGACGTCCTGGTGGCCACCACCGTCATCGAGGTCGGCGTCGACGTGCCCAATGCCACCGTCATGGCGGTGATCGACGCCGATCGGTTCGGCCTGGCCCAGCTCCACCAGCTCCGCGGGCGGGTGGGGCGCGGGCCGGCAGCCTCATGGTGCTTCCTGCTCGCCGACGCCGATGGCGTCGCCCCCGACGGCCAGGCGCGCCTCGAGGCCCTCGAGCGGACCAACGACGGCTTCGAGCTGGCCGAGGTCGACCTGGCCCTGCGAGGAGAGGGCACCTTGATGGGTGCGCAACAGAAGGGTCGCAGCGACCTGCGCCTGGCGTCGCTGCGCCGCGACGGGGCGTGGGTGAGCCGGGCTCGGGAGGTGGCCTTCGCCCTGGTCGACGGCGACGGCGGGCTGGATGCGCATCCCCTGCTGGTCGACGAGGTCGACCTCATGCTCGGCGACGACGACACCGACGACGAGGCCCTCGGCGAACGCAGGGAGTTCCTCTTCAAGAGCTGAGGCGCTGGCGCTACCGTGCCGGCGATGCGGGTGGTGGCCGGAGTGGCCGGGGGCCGGCGCCTCGTTCCGCCGCCCGGCCGCGCCGTGCGGCCCACCAGCGATCGGGTGCGTGAGGCGGTCTTCAACGCTCTGGCCAGCCTCAGGGCGATCGAGGGCGCCACCGTGCTCGACCTGTTCGCCGGTTCCGGGGCGCTCGGCATCGAGGCACTGTCGAGAGGCGCGGCCCACGCCACGTTCGTCGACCACGACGCCAGGGCCCTGGCGGTGGTGCGGGCCAACCTGGCGGCCACCGGTCTGGCCGGCTGCGCCCGGGTGGTGCGCCGGGACGCGCGCCGTTTCCTCGGCGAGGAGGAGGCGCACTTCGACGTGGCCCTGCTCGATCCGCCGTACCGCTTCGGCGACGAGGCGTGGACCGACGTGCTCGAGGTCGTCGATGCCGACGTCGCCGTGGTGGAGTCGGACCGCCCCGTGGTGGTGGGCCCGCGTTGGGATCCCGTCCGGGTGAAGCGCTACGGGACTACGGTGGTGACCCTCGCCCGGTACCGGTGATGGCTGCGCGGCAGCGGAGGAGAGCGTGACCAGGGTGCTCTATCCGGGGTCGTTCGACCCCTTCCACAACGGCCACCGGGAGCTGGTCGAGACGGCCGCTCACCTCTTCGACGAGGTGGTGGTGGCCGCGTGGCACAACCCCGAAAAGGGTGAGCCTCTGTTGGCCCTCGACGAGCGGGTCGAGATCATCGGCGAGGCGTTGGCCCACATCGGGAACGCCTCGGTGACGAGCTTCGCCACCCTGGTGGTCGACTTGGCCTCGGCGCTCGGTGCCGACATGATCGTACGGGGGCTCCGGGCGCCATCCGATCTCGAGAGCGAGATGGCCCAGGCACAGATGAACCTGGCCATGTCGGGAGTGCACACGCTGTTCCTGCCCTCCGCCTCGCCCAACTCCTACATTGCTTCGAAGTACATCCGAGAGATCGTCCGCCTTGGCGGCGATGCGGCCACCATGGTTCCCCCGGCCGTGGCCGCACGGCTCCAACAGAGATATCCGAGATGAAGGGAGGCGACCCCATGGGCATCGCCGAACACGACTACGGCCAGGCAGCCTCTGCCGCCGCCGATGTGGAAACCCTCCTGCGCCGGGTCGCCGACCTCATCGGCAACGCTCGACCGATGCCGCTGTCGGCGTCGGTGATGGTCAACCGGGACGAAGTGCTCGAGCTGGTCGACGAGGCCCTGAACCGGTTGCCCGAGGAGCTGCGGGCGGCCAGGTGGCTGCTGCGCGAGCGCGAGGAGTTCCTGGCCAAGGTGCAGCGGGAGGGTGACGAGATCCTCGACGCTGCGCGCGTCCGGGCCGAGCGCATGGTGCAGCGCACCGAGGTGGTGCGCTCCGCGCAACAGAGCGCCCGGCGCACCGTCGACGAGGCCGAGGCGGAGGCTCGGCGACTCCGCCACGAGGCCGAGGACTTCTGCGACCAGAAGCTCGCCCAGTTCGAGATCGTGCTCGACCGCACCACCAAGACGGTCCAGGCCGGACGGGCGCGCCTCCAAGCGGCGCTACCCCCCGACGAGACGGCCGCGGCCGCCATGGCCGACGGCGTCGCCGAGGCGGAGTTCTACGACCAGGACTCCTCGTGAGCGGGCGCCGATCGCTCACCGTGAACGTCGCCGACCTCCTGCGTCGCCCCGGCCAGCAGCGCGACGCCTCGCTCGACGCGGTTCTCGACGGCCTGCAGGTGCTCGGCTCCAAGGTCCCCGAGGGCGCCCAGGTCCACGTCGAGGCCCACCTCGAATCGCTCAACGAGGGCGTGGTCGTCAAGGGCACGACGGAGGCGCCGTGGGTGGGGGAGTGCCGACGCTGCCTGCGTGCGGTCGAGGCGACGCTCTCGTCGCCCATCCTCGAGGTCTACGAGCCCCACCCGAGCGAGGGTGAGACCCAGCTGCTCCAGGGTGGTGAGATCGACCTCGAGCCGGTGGCCCGCGAGGCGGTGCTCCTGGAGCTCCCGCTGGCGCCGCTGTGCCGAGACGACTGCGCCGGGCTGTGCCCCCGGTGCGGGGTCGACCGCAACGAGGTGGCATGCGCTTGTGGGACCGAGGAGACCGATCCCCGGTGGGCCGGTCTGGAGAACCTCCGACTCGACGATTGACGCCGGCGCGGCCCGGCCGGATGGCGGTCAGCGGCCGGTCAGCCGCTACTCTGGCTGCGCCCAGGGGCCGACCAGACCTGCCGGGCAGCGACCATGAGGAGCGCGGGCGATGGCCGTCCCCAAGAAGAAGACGAGCAAGGCCAAGAGCAGGAGCCGTCGGGCCTCGGCGTGGACCTTGTCGGCCCCTCCCAGGAGCGTGTGCCCGCAGTGCAGCTCGGCGAAGCTGCCCCACGTGGTGTGCCCCACCTGCGGGTGGTACGGCGGTCGTCAGGCCCTCGAGGTCGAGTGAAGGGGCGTCGGCCCGAACGGAGCGCCCTTCCGGTCGCCGACGTGCCAGCAGCTCCGAACCGGGTGCGGCGATGAAGCCGGTGGCGGTTGACGGCATGGGGGGCGACCGGGCCCCGGGGGAGATCGTCGCCGGTGCCCGCACCGCCGCCGAGGCGGGCATTCCGGTGCTGCTCTTCGGCCGCCCCGACGATCTGGTCGCCGCCGGCGCCGGCGACCTCGCCATCGTGGCGTGCAGTGAGGTCATCGAGATGCACGACGACCCGGGTCGTGCGGTACGCGCCAAGAAGGACGCCTCGGTCCTGCGGGCCGCCGAGGCGGTGCGCGACGCCACGGCGTCGGCCATGGTCAGCGCCGGCAACACGGGGGCGGCCATGGCCAGCGCGATCCTCCGGATGGGACGCATCAGCGGCGTCCAGCGCCCCGCCATCGCCACGCCCATCCCGGTCCCCGGCTCCCGGCCCACGGTGCTGCTCGATGCCGGGGCCAACGCCGAGTGCCAGGCGTCGTGGCTGGTGCAGTTCGCCCAGATGGGCTCGGTCTACGCCCGTGCCCGCTACGGCATCGCCGAGCCCCGCGTCGGCCTGCTGTCGGTCGGCGAGGAGGCCACCAAGGGCACCGCCCTGGTCAAGGAGGCGCACGCCTTGCTGGCCGACCCGGCGTGGAGCCAGGGCTCGGGTGGCACCTTCGTGGGCAACGTCGAGGGCCGTGACGTCATGACCGACGACGTCGACGTGGTCGTCACCGACGGCTTCACCGGCAACGTCGTGCTCAAGACCCTCGAGGGCGGGATGCGGTTCGTCGAACGGGCGCTGTTGCGCGCCATGACCGCCACCGACGAGCTGCGGGCGGCGTTCGAGGTCCTGTGGCCGGCGGTGCTGCCTCTGGTCACCGATCTCGACCCGGAGAGCTATGGGGGGGCCATGCTCCTCGGCGTCGACGGCGTGTGCATCATCAGCCACGGTTCGTCATCGGCCAACGCCATCGTCAACGCCCTCGGGGTCGCCCGTGAGATGGTCGACGCCGACCTCGTCGGGGCGCTGGCCTCGGCGGTCAAGGTCCCGTCTCCCTGAGCTGGCTTCACAAGCGGACAAATGGAAGAGGTGTAGACTGCCGTCTCCGTGCCGGCAATCTCGGCGCGAATTTCGTCTCCTGATCCCCTGAACGCAGATGGAGTAGCGGTGCCTGCTGAGACCCATGTGGAGCACAGCCCGATGGACCGGAAGGCGGTCTTCGAGCTCATCCGTGACCGCCTGGCCGACATCTTGGAGATCGACGCCTCCGGCATCGCCGAGGCCGACTCGTTCAGCGACGATCTGGAAGCCGACTCGCTGGCCCTCATCGAGCTGGTCGAGGCCATCGAGGAGGAGGTGGGCGAGCGCACCGTCGGCTTCCGGATCGAGGACGAGGACCTCGAGGACCTGAAGACCGTGCGTGACGCCGTCGACTACGTCTGCGCCCGTCTCGGCTGACGTCCCGGTGACCGCGGCCCGGACCGAGGCGCTGGTCCTGCGCCTCGGCTACCGCTTCTCCGACGAAACCCTCCTCGCCAAGGCCCTCACCCACCGGTCCTGGTGCGCCGAGTGGCCCGGGCACGACTCCAACGAACGCCTGGAGTTCCTCGGCGACGCCGTGCTGGGCCTGGTGGTCACCGACCACATCTACCGGAGCTACCCCGGGCTGCCCGAGGGGGAGCTGGCCAAGGTGCGGGCCACGGTGGTGAGCGCAGCAGCGCTGGCCGAGGTGGCCGTCGAGCTGGGCATCGGCACGGCACTGCTGCTGGGCAAGGGCGAGGACGCCTCGAACGGGCGGGAGAAGCCTTCGATCCTGGCCGACGCCACCGAGGCGGTGATCGGCGCCGTCTACCTCGACGGTGGCTGGAGCGCCGCCGCCGGCCTGGTGATGCGACTGGTGGCGGGGCGCATCGTCGAGGCGGCCTCGGGTCCGGGCGGGCACGACTACAAGACCCGTCTGCAGGAGCTGTCGGCTCGTCGTTTCGAGACCCTTCCCCGCTATGAGGTGGCCGACCACGGTCCCGACCACGCCAAGCACTTCTCGGCCACGGTGTGGGTGGGCGACACCGCCCGGGGTACCGGCCACGGTCGCTCGAAGAAGCAGGCGGAGCAGGCGGCCGCCCGCATGGTGTGGAAGGTGCTCGAGGCCGCAGAGCCGTCCCCGCCGAGCGAGCTCGAGGGCTGATGCCCGAGCTGCCGGAGGTGGAGACGCTGCGGCGTGACCTCGACAAGGAGGTCGTCGGTCGGCGGATGAAGTCGGTGGAGGTGTCGGGCATGCGTGCCATCCGCCGCCATCCCAACAAGAAGCACTTCATCGGCAAGGTCGAGGGGCGCAAGGTCGAGGGAGTGGCTCGTCGCGGGAAGTACCTCCTGTTGTCGCTCGGTGACGAGGTCCTGGTCATCCATCTGGGCATGAGCGGGCAGTTGCTCAAGGCAGGGGTCAAGGATCCGATGGCCGCTCACACCCACGTGGTGTTCACGTTCACGCAGGGCGGCCAGCTGCGCTTCGTCGATCCGCGCACCTTCGGCGAGATGTTCGTGGTGGCGGCCGAGGCGCTGGAGGTCGACGTCCCCGAGGTGAGCGGGCTGGGCTTCGATCCCCTGGAGGACGTGATGAGCTGGGATGCCTTCGGCGCCCGGCTCCGTGCCCGCAAGGTCAAGCTCAAGACGTTGCTGATGGACCAGCGCTTCGTGGCAGGCATCGGCAACATCTACAGCGACGAGATCCTCTGGGCGGCGGGGCTGCGCCACGACCGCAGCTCTGAGTCGTTGAGCACCCAGGAGGTGCGCCGCCTGTACCGCTCACTGCTCGAGACCCTGCACGACGCCGTCAAGCTCCGGGGCTCGTCGCTCTCCGACCAGCAGTACCGCGACCTCTACGGTGTCATTGGCGGCTACCAGGCCGAGCACAAGGTCTACGCCCGCGAGGGCGAGGCCTGCCGCCGTTGCCGCCAGCCCATCGTCCGGGTGAAGTGGGGGCAGCGATCGACGTTCTTCTGCGCGGGCTGCCAGGTCTGAACCGCCGTGGAGGTGGCTGAGGGCCCGGGCTCCGACGGGCTCGTGCGTCCAGCGGTGGAGGCGGCGGTCGTCGTGGCTCGGCTCGGCGCAGCCGCCGACCCGGCGGTGCCCGTGCCCCGAGGGCTGCGTCCGTTCCTGCGCTTCACGCGCCTGCCCGACCGGGCCATCGGTGCCGCTCGTCGGGTGCTCGACGACGATGCCGAGTTCCGCCGCCTCGTGCGCGACGCCACGTCGGAGGAGCTCGTCGGCCGGGCGTCGTGGCTGTTCCTCGATCGCCCCGAGGGGTGGGAGGCCGAGCTCAGCCAGCTCACCGAGGTTTCCCGAGCCGAGCAGGAGGCGGACACGGAGCGTCGAGCGGAGTCGAGTGCCCTCAAGCGCCTGGCGGCCGTCGACGACGCCCGCCGCCGCGCCGAGGAGCTCGTCGTCCGACTCCGCCTCGAGGTGGCCGACGCCAAGGGGCAGCTGGCCGTCGAGCGTCGAGCGCGCCACCTGGTCGAGACCGAGGCCGGCCGGTTGCGGCGGGGGATGGAGGAGGCACGGGCGGAGATCGACGCCTTGCGGGCGGTGGTCGCAGACCTCGAGGTGGCGCTCGACGCGCAACAGCGGGACCTCGAGCCGTCCATCGCATCGGAGGCCGTCAGCTCCGAACCCGACGCTGCCACCATGGTGACGAGCGGCGCGCCGGTTCTCCGCCATGACGTGGTGGCGGCCGCCCACGCCGTGGCCGTGGCCGCCGCCGACACCCTGGCGGCCGCTCTGGCCGACCTGGGGGCGACGCTGCGGCCTACGCCGCCGGTGGCCGATGATGCCCTCGACGGCCCTGCGCTCCATGAGTCACCGTCGGGACGGCGTGCACCGGCATCCCGGCGTCAGCCGCTGTCGCTGCCCCCGGCGGTCCTCGACGACAGCGTCGCCGCCGCCGAGCACCTGCTGCGTGTCCAGGACGTGCTGGTCCTCGTCGACGGCTACAACGTGACCAAGCTGGCCAGACCCGAGTTCGGGCTGTCCGAGCAACGGAGGTGGTTGCTCGATGCCGCACTCGAGTCCGCCACCCGGATCGGTGCCCGCTTCGAGCTGGTCTTCGACGGTGTCGACGACCGCGAGAGCGCGCCCGCAGACCTGGCTCGGCGCAGCCGGGTGCAGATGCGTTTCTCACCCGCAGGCGTCGAGGCCGACGATGTGGTCCTGGCCCGGGCCGAGGAGCTGGCGAGCGTGCCGGTGGTGGTCGCCTCCGACGACCGCCGTGTGCGGGACGGAGCACGGGCGCTGGGAGTCAACGTGGTCGGCGCGCGCCAGCTGTTGGGGGCCATGAAGCGACCGATCGACCACTAGGAGCGTCGTGGGTCCGCGACGCGGTTGACGGCCGGTGCTACCGTCGCCCGAAAGGCCGGCTCGACCCGCGGGCCGGGCACATCCGGGGGACATGTGCAGAAGCTTTACTTCGTCGGGTTCACTCCTGAGCTGGACGGGCTCATCCTGACCGACCGCAAGGGCACCTCGGCAGGTTCCCACGTGGTGCCGCTCGACGAGCACGTGTTGCAGCTCGTGACCGATGCCGGCCGGATCCGTGCGGGCGCCACCTCCCCTCCGGCGGGAGAGAAGCGGGCGGGCCGTGCGGCTGCCCGCCAAGGAAGCGCCCTGACGCCCCGCGAGCTCCAGGACCGCCTTCGCGGCGGCCGATCGGTCGAAGAGGTGGCGAGGGAGGCGGGCACCGATGCCGCCTGGGTCGACCGCTTCGCCGCTCCGGTACGCGCCGAGCAGGCACAGATCGTCGCCCGTGCCCGGGAGCTGGTCTTCGACAAGCCCCGGCTCGGCCCGTCGTCGCTCCCGCTCGGGGAGTCCGTCCGGCGCAACCTCCTCGAGCGTGGTCTCCGACTTCCCGACGACGAGATCGACGGGTACTGGAGCGCGTTCCAGCTCGTCGACGGGCTCTGGGCGGTGCGCTTCGCCTACACGTCACGCGGGCGCCCGCAGCGGGCCGAATGGGCCGTCGACCTCACCACCGGACGCCTCGTCGCCCGTGACCGGCTGGCCTCCCAGCTGGCCCACGTAGGCAAGAGCCGGGCGTTGCCCTCGGTCGACAGCGGAGCACCGGTGGCGCAGCCGGTGAACCCGACGCCGCCGACCCGACGACGCCGCCGTCCCGCGGCAGCGGCGTCGAGCTCGTCGGCTCAGGGGGCTCCGTCGGCAGGGAAGCGCTCGGCGCCGACCACGACGTCGTCGTCCACGATCGCCAAGCGGCCGACCCAGAGCGTGGCGACCAAGAAGGCCGCTCCGGCCAGGAAGGCCGCTCCGGCGAAGAAGGTCGCTCCGGCGAAGAAGGTCGCCTCGGCCAAGAAGGGGGCGCCCGCCAAGAAGGCGGCACCCGCCAAGAAGGGGGCGCCCGCCAAGAAGGCGTTCGCGGCCCGAGCCCTGCCGGCAAAAGCGGCGGCTCCCGCCACCATGGCGAGCAGGGCGGGAGCCCTGCCGGCCAAGAAGGCGCCCCCGGTCAAGGCCGCCGCGGCAAAGAAGGCAGCCCCGGGGGGAGGCCAGCCCACCCGGCACGCCGCTCCCGCCCAGCGCACCGGTGCGGCCGCCAAGGCACCGGCGCCCTCGGAGCCCACCGGCACCCGCTTCGGCGCCGGCGTCCGGTCGCTGCGGACCGCCCCGGCGAACAAGGCGGCCCCCGCGGCGAAGGCGGCGCGCGCCCCCCGAGCGTCGTCGGCCAAGAAGGTGCCGCCCGAGGACAAGGCGCCACCGGCCGGCCAACCCCCGCTCGAAGGCGGTGAGCTCCCCTCGGAAACCGCGGTGCCGACGGAACCACCGACGCCTGACGCGGTCGTTGCCGAGGCTGCGTTGGAGCCTCCGGCTCGAGTCTTCGCTCTGGGCGGGCCGGCAATGGCGAGCGACGACGACAACGATGACCTCCAGGAGGAGCCGGCGCCGGCGAGCGTCGATCCGCAGCCCGTCGACGCCGCCCCGACGGATGTCGGTCCCCGAGCCCCGGAACCGCCGGCCGAGGGACGGTCGTCGACGAGGGACGACCGGATCTTCGGGCGCCCCTCCGGGCGTCGCCGCCAGCCCGATGTCGACCGGCAGGCGAGCGTCCACGGCCCACTGCCCCCACCGGCACCGGTTGCCGTACCCGAGCAGGTGCGAGAGGCGATCAGCGAGCCGCTCGGGGAGCCGTTCGGCTTTCCTGGGGAGCCCGCTCCACCGGGTGGCGGCGGAGGCGGCCGGTCCCGGCAGGAGGATCCCCTGCGGGCTCCTTCGGTGGCGGCCGAGGAGCCCCCCGGCGATCACGGGGAGGCGGGGCGCGAGGCCCAGCGCACCGGCCCGGCCCCCCGTTTCCGTCCCGACCTCAGCCGTGCCTCGGGTGCGAGGGCCATGCCGCCCCCCGCAGCTCCCCCCACCGGGATGGAGACCTTGGCCGCGCTGTACCCGCCGCCGGTCGACAGCGGCGAGGCCGAGCCGAAGCGCCGGCGCCGACGGCTGCGCAAGGGCTGACGGCGGCGCCCCCGGATCCTCGGGCCTGACCGTGGCCCACCTCCTGGTCACCAACGACTTCCCGCCCAAGGTCGGGGGCATCCAGTCGTACCTGTGGGAGCTGTGGCGCCGTCTCCCGCCGGGCGAGGCGACGGTGCTCACCACCGCTCACGAGGGTGACCGCCAGTTCGACCGCAGTCAGGCCTTCCGCATCGAACGGGTGCCCCGGCCGGTTCTGGTGCCGACCCCTGGGCTGGCTCGACGGGTGAACGCCTTGGCCTCGGAGGTAGGAGCCACGCTCGTCGTGCTCGATCCCGCCCTTCCGCTGGGTCTTGTGGGGTCCCACCTCGACCGGCCCTACGCCGTCGCCGTGCACGGTGCCGAGGTGACCGTGCCGGCACGACTGCCCGGCTCGAGTGCCCTCCTTCGGCGGGTGTTCGCCGGGGCCTCCCATGTCGTCGCCAGCGGGGTCTATGTCGCCGAGGAGGTGGCGCGTGTGGCGGGTCCTGGTCTCGGCGTCACCGTGGTGCCCCCGGGGGTCGACGTGGCCCGCTTCGCGCCGCTCGACGCCGACCAGCGAGCGTCGGCGCGCGCCGGCTTCGGCGTGCCCGCCGACGCTCGCCTCGTCGTCGGGGTCAGCCGGCTGGTGCCCCGCAAGGGCTTCGACGTCCTCGTCGATGCCGCCGCCGAGCTGGCCCGTACCCGAGCCGACCTCGTCGTGGCCATCGCCGGCACCGGCCGCCAGGCTCCCGCGCTGGCCCGGTCCGTGGCTCGCCAGCGGGCACCGGTGCGGCTGCTGGGTGCCGTCGACCATGCCTCCCTGCCGCTGCTGGTGGGTGCCGCCGACGTGTTCGCCGTGCCCTGTCGCAACCGCTGGCTCGGCCTCGAACAGGAGGGTTTCGGCATCGTGTTCCTCGAGGCTGCCGCAGCCGGTGTGCCGGTGGTGGCCGGACGTAGCGGCGGCACCGCCGAGGCCGTCGTCCACGCCGAGACCGGCCTCGTCGTGGACCGGCCCGGCGACCCGTCGGCGGTGGCCGCCGCCCTGGGCCTCCTGCTCGACGACGTCGAGCTCGGTCAGCGGATGGGTCGTCGGGGACGGGAACGTGCCGTCGCCGACTTCGGCTACGACGCTCTGGCCTCCCGACTCCACGCCACCCTGGCCGGCGTCTGATGCTGCCGGAGCTCTTCAGCCCGAGCGGGGGACGCGCCTACGATCGGAGCTCCGGAGTGGCGACATCCGACCGCAGCCCTCCGCCGTCGACGTCGATCCAGGAGGTGCCATGGTCGCCATCACCGAGCAGCAGGTCAGAGAGCTGGCCGGTTTCCGCGGCGAAGTGGCGCCGGTGACATCGTGCTACCTCGATGTCGACGGCGCCCGCCAGGTCCGCCACCACGACGTCGTGCGCGAGCTCGAACGCCTGATCCGGGCGACTCGGGGCCGGCTCAACGGCGACCCCTCGGTGGTCGCCGACGTCCGCCGCATCGAGGACCACGTCAAAGGCGGCTTCGATCGCTCCCGCACCCGGGGGCTGGCGATGTTCTCCTGCTCGGCACACGACCTGTGGCAGGTGATCGAGCTTCCCGTGCCGGTGCGCAGCCAGCTGGTCGTGAACCACACACCGAGCGTGGGCCAGCTCGAGCAGGTGATCGACCAGTTCGAGCGCTTCGGCGTGCTTCTCGTCGATCGCCAGCGGGCCCGCATGTTCGTCTTCGAGCTCGGAGAGCTGGTCGAGTCGACGGCGGTGTTCGACCAGCTGCCCCGGGGCGACGACGACGACCACAGCTACACCAAGGACCAGGCTCGTGACCATGCCGCGGCCCGCGCTCGCGCCCACCTGCGCCACGCCGCCGACGTGGCCTTCGGCGTGTTCCAGGACCAGAGCTTCGAACGCCTCATCCTCGGCGCTGCCGACGACCTGGCCGCCGAGGTCGAGTCCCTGCTCCACCCCTACCTTCGGGAGCGGCTGGTGGCTCGCTGCACGATCCCGCTCCACGCCTCCGACGAGGAGATCCGCCTCACCGCCCTCCAGGTCGAGAGCGAGGTGGAACGGGAGAAGGAGGCGCAGGCGGTGAGTCGCCTGCGCGAAGCGGTGGGGGGAGGAGGCCTCGGCGTGGCAGGTATCGACCCCACCCTCCTGGCCCTGGTCGAGCGTCGGGTGGAGACCCTGCTGGTGTCGTCGGGCTACACCGAGGCGGGATGGCGCTGCGAGAGCTGCCGGTGGATCGGGCGGCGCGGGAGGAGCTGCCCGGTCTGCCAGAGCGACATGGTGCAGGTCGACGACGTGGTGGAAGAGGCGATCGAAGACGCCCTGGCCCAGTCGTGCAAGGTCGAGATCTGCATCGGCAACGCCGACCTCGACGTCCTCGGCCGCATCGGCGCCCTGGTCCGCTACTGATCACCCGCTGGCCGGCGACGGCCAAGCCGGTAGCGTTCCGGCGTGGAGTTCCGCCGCATCAACGCTCTGCCGCCGTACGCGCTGGGCGTCATCGACGGCCTCAAGAAGCAGGCCCGCCGCGCTGGTGAGGACGTGATCGACCTCGCCTTCGGCAACCCCGACCTGCCCTCGCCCGCCATCGCCGTCGACAAGCTGGCCGAGGCGGCCCGCAATCCCCGCAACCACCGCTACTCCCTCAGCCGCGGCCTGCCCAAGCTGCGGGAGGCGTTCGCCGCCCGCTACCAGCGCGAGTACGGGGTCACCCTCGACCCCGAGCGGGAGGTCATCAACTGCATCGGCGCCAAGGAAGGCTTCAGCCACCTCATGTGGGCGCTGCTCCAGCCGGGTGACGCCGCCCTGGTCCCTTCGCCGTCCTACCCGATCCACATCTACGCCCCGCTCTTCGCCGGCGCCGATGTCCGGGAGATGCCGCTCGGCCGTGGCGAGTCCGACTTCTTCGAGGTCCTGGTGGAGCGCTACGAGTACTCCTGGCCCAAGCCGCGGGTGATCGTGCTGTCGTTCCCCCACAACCCCACGACGACCTGTGTCGACCTCGAGTTCATGCAGAGGGTGGTCGACTTCGCCCGGGAGCACGAGGTGGTGGTCGTGCACGACTTCGCCTATGCCGACCTGGGGTTCGACGGCTACCGCCCACCTTCCATCCTGCAGGCCGAGGGGGCGCGGGAGGTGGCGGTCGAGCTCTACTCGATGACGAAGTCGTTCTCGATGGCCGGGTGGCGGGTGGCGTTCATGGCAGGCAACGCCGAGGTGGTGGCGGCCCTGGCCAAGCTCAAGAGCTACCTCGACTACGGCACCTTCCAGCCCATCCAGATCGCCGCCACGGTGACCATGAACGAAGCCCCGGACTACCCGAGCGTGGCCTGCGGGATCTACGAGGCTCGGCGCGACGCCCTGTGCGACGGCCTCGCCCGCATCGGCTGGCCGGTGGAGCGGCCGCGGGCGACCATGTTCGTGTGGGCACCGATCCCCGAGGCCTACCGGGAGAAGGGC
>JAHWJH010000109.1 GCA_019348555.1 Actinomycetota bacterium | reverse complement strand
TGATCTGGTAGTTCATGATCTTGCCCTTGTCCATGTGCATGTGGTGGGCCAGCCAGCCACGGCCGGCCTCCCAGAGGCCCACCGAAACCCGCTCGTCCTTCGGAACCTTGAACGGGGTGGCCACCTTGGTCTCGCCCCGCCGCCAGTACTCGAAGGCCTTGAGCAGGCAGTTCATGCCGATGGTGGCGGTGAAGCCCATGGCGTAGGCCCGCGCCCGGTTGCGCTCGAAGGCGTTGATGGTGCGGGGGACCTTCCAGAACACCTCGGTCTCCGGCAGGTTGTGGCGGGGGAGCACCATGCGCAGCCCGTCACCGGTGGCCTCGAGGAAGGGGTTGTCGGGCGTCTGGGCCGCCAGCGCGGTGGTCCACATGCGCCCGTAGGTGCCCGTCTCCACCGTCTTGCGGTCCCACCGGGGAGCGGTGTCCCAGGTGTACTTCTCCTTGAAGTTGGTGGCTCCCGGACGAGGGATGGTCTCCTTGTTCCAGGGGTGGTAGGGCGAGATGGGGTTGCCGATGGGGTCGGTGGCGAACCGGGGGCTCCCCGACCTGGTCCAGTCGTCGTAGAAGGCGTGGTCGACGAACTCCTCGAAGCCCATGTTGATGTCGGTGAGGTTGGTGGTGACGAGCTTGCCGTCGATGATCATGCCGGGCTTGGCCCAGCGCCGGTTGCCCCACATGTTGCAGTTGGCGTAGGTGGCGTCGTAGGCGTCGGTGTCGTCCCAGATGCCGGTCTGGGCGATGTTGATGGGGCGCTTGCCCACCAGCTCGTAGTCCGGGTTGGCCTCCAGGAAGAAGTCGGCGATGTCGTCCCAGGTGGCGATCATGACCTTCGTGTAGTCGAAGATCTTGCCCAGCTGGGTGTAGTACTCGTTGAACGACGAGGTGGTGATGGTGGTCGACAGGCCGCCGGGCACGATGGTGGACGGGTGCGGGTACTTGCCGTACATGAGCATGCACATCACCCGCCCGACCCGGGTGTACTCGATCGACTCGAGGTAGATCTTCCCGGTCAAGGGGTTCATGGCGTCCATGATGTCCTTGATCGTGCGGAAGCCGTGGACCTCGTAGCCCGGCGCCGCTGTCTTCTCCGCCTTGCGCACCAGCTCGGGGTTGGTCACCGAGACCAGCGAGGTGGAGTAGTCGGGACCGGCCAGCAGGCCGAGGTGGATGGGGTGGTCGTAGAACATCTCCCCGATCTCGCCCAGGTTGCGACAGGCCAGGCCCAGCGGGGGCGGGCAGACGCCGAAGGCCTGCTCGATGTTCAGCGAGGACACGGTGGCGTGCACGCCGCCGCACACGCCGCAGGCCCGCGAGCTGATGTCGATGGCGTCGCGGGGGTCACGGCCCTGGAGGATGATCTCGTAGCCCCGGAAGAGCATGGCCCGGGCGTAGGCGTCCACCGCCTTGCGGTTCTCGAGGTCCAGGGTGGTGTGCACGGCGAGGGCGCCGGCCACCCGGGTGACGGGGTCGATGCTCCAGTCACGCAGCTTGGGCGGAGAGGCGAGCTGGGCCCCGGGGCCCTCCTGCTTGCGGACGAAGCCCTTGGGCTTCGACGCGGTGAACGAGTAGGGGTCGGTGACGCCGTCCCGCAAGGTGGCCTTGCCGTTGGCGTCGAACTCGATGGGCAGGTTCTTGAAGCACATGCAGCTGTCCTCTCGCTGTGGTGATCCGTCCTGGCGACCGTGGGCCCCTCTCGCCCACGTCGCTGCAGGATGCATGGCGCTGTCGAAGTTTTCCAGCAAAGTAAGCGGTGCTTATGCCGTACGGTCATGGCCGACCGCCCCTTGGCATGCCGAGAAGGCTGTAGGTTGAGCACGACGTTGTAAGCGGCGCTTGTGAGCGAGGAGGGCGGCGGCGGTGGGAACCGGAGACCGGGTTCGCAGCGGGGTCGCCGACCTCGACGAGTTGCTCGACGGGCTGATCCTCGGCGACAACGTCGTCCTGCTGACCGAGACGCCGGCGTTGGCGCGCCATCTCGAGGACGCCTTGTTCACCGAGAGCCTCGCCCGCGGTCAGCGTTGTTTCTACGTCAGCGCCCGCTCGGACCTGCCGAAGCTGGCAGACCGGCTGCCCAGCGCGGTCACCGTCCTCGATGCCCGGCCCCGAGGGCAGTTCGCCGATCCGGCAGTGCTGGAGACGACGTTGATCGAGGGCTCCCGCGGGACTCCGCCCGGATGCGTGGTGATCGATGCCCTGGAGGCCTTCGCACGCCGGTGGGGCACCGATCGGGCCGTGGGCTTCTTCAGTCGGGTGTGCCCGAGGCTGTTCGATCTGGGAGCGCTCGCCTACTGGCGAGCCTCGAAGGAAGAGCTGGGACGGTCGTTCGTCGAGCGGATCACCAAGGTCACGCAGTGCGTGCTGGATCTGGGTGAAGATCATCTCCGGGTGGTCAAGGCCGAGGGTCGCCCGGCGTCGGTCCAGGGCCGGCTGTTACGCCTGCGGATGGACGACGGGCGCATCGTGTTGGAGGACGAGCGGGCGCTCGGCCGCCTGGGCCGTGGTCTCGAACAGCTGCGACGGCAACGCAACCTGAGCCAGACCGACCTGGCGCGCCTCGGTCGGGTGTCTCCGAGCGCCATCTCCCAGGCCGAGGGTGGGCGCCGCGGGCTCTCGCTCGACACCCTGCTCACCCTGGCTGACGGCCTCGGCGTCGGCCTCGACGAGATCCTGGCGAGCACGCCGCTACCGGATTACGTGCTCGGCCGTCGCAACCGGGGCTCACCCGGCAGCCTGACGCCGCTCCTCGACGATCCGAAAGCCGGTCTGCGGACCTACCTCGTACGGCTCAAGGCCGGCGAGGCCGGAGCGCCCGACAAGCTCCACAAGGACATCGAGCTGGTGCTGGTCGCCTCCGGCCTGGTGCAGCTCACCGTCGGCGACGACACCCCGGTGATGCGCGCCGGCGACGTCCTGCTCGCCACGCGGGCCCCGGTCACGGGCTGGCGGAACCTGGTGAACGAGCCAGCGGTGCTGTTCTGGGTGCTGCGCGACTGACCACGCCGGCAGCAGCCGTCGTTGCCATCGTGGGTGATGCACCTATGGAGGTCTCCGCAGCCCCACGCACAGCCAACCGCCTCGACCGCTCCCGCGGGTCAGCGGCCCGACGCGGCTGGGCCGGCTCCAGAACCCATCTCCTGTTCGGCGGCGGCGACGTGGTGCTTCACGCGGATGAACCCGTCGGGGCTCACCGAGATCGAGTCGATGCCCGCTCCCACCAGGAACCGGGCGAAGGCCGGGTCGTCGCTCGGGGCCTGCCCGCACAGCCCGACCTTGCGGTCGTGCTCGGCGGCGGTGCGGATCAGCTGGGAGATGAACCGGGTGACCGCCGGGTCGTGCTCGTCGAACAGGGCGTGGAGCCGGTCGGAATCGCGGTCGACACCGAGGACGAGCTGGGTCAGGTCGTTGCTTCCGATCGAGAAGCCGTCGAAGCGCTGTGAGAACTCCTCGGCCAGGATCACGTTGGCGGGGACCTCGGCCATGACGTAGACCTCGAGCGCATTGCTGCCCCTGGCCAGGCCGTTGCCCTCCAGCACGTCGAGGACTCGGTCGGCTTCCTCGAGGGTGCGACAGAACGGGATCATCACGATCACGTTGTCGAGCCCGATCTCGTCACGGACCTTGCGGATGGCCCGGCACTCGAGGGCGAAACCGGCCTGGTAGCCCTCGTGGTAGTACCGGCTGGCCCCGCGCCAGCCGAGCATGGGGTTCTGCTCGTCGGGCTCGTACTGGCGACCTCCGACCAGGTCGGCATACTCGTTCGTCTTGAAGTCGCTCATGCGCACGATGACCGGACAGGGATGCCGGGAGGCGGCGATACGGGCGATCCCCGAGGCGAGCATCTCGACGAAGTACTCGGTCTTGTCGTCGAAGCCGGCGGTCAGCTCGGCAATGCGGTCGTGCGCCTCACGGTCGGACAGGTCCTCGAAGTGCACGAGCGCCATCGGGTGGATCTTGATGTACTCGTTGACGATGAACTCGATCCGGGCCAGGCCGATCCCGTCGGCGGGCAGGCGCCACCATCGCAGCGCCGCGGCGGGTTCACCAACGTTGAGCATCACCTTCGTGCGGGTCTCGGGCACGTCCTCGAGATCGACGTCCTCGACCTCGTGGTCGACGACGCCCTCGTAGACGAAGCCCTCGCTCCCCTCACAGCACGACACGGTGACCTCTTGGCCATCGTCGAGCGTCTCGGTCGCATCGCCCGTGCCGACGAGAGCCGGGATGGCCAGCTCACGGCTGACGATGGCGGCGTGCGAGGTCCTCCCCCCGTGGTCCGTGACGATGGCGGCCGCCCGCTTCATGATCGGGACCCAGTCGGGGTCGGTCATCTCGGTGACGAGCACGGCTCCGTCGACGAAGCGGTCGATGTCCTGCGGACTGTGCAGGTTGCACACCTGGCCGGTGGCGACGGCGTCGCCGATGGCCAGCCCCGAAACCAGCCGGCGACCCTGCCCCACGAGGCGGTACGACTTGAGCAGCGCCGTGTCGCGACGGGCCTGCACGGTCTCGGGCCGCGCCTGCACGACGAAGAGCTCCCCCGTCTCGCCGTCCTTGGCCCACTCCATGTCCATCGGCCGGCCGTAGTGGTCCTCGATGGTGCATGCCCAGCGCGCCAACCCGAGGATCTCCTCGTCGTCGAGCACCATGCGGTTGCGCTCCTCCCGAGAGGTGCGCACCCGGCGGGTGGCGTCGCCGCCTGACGCCCCGTAGACGATCTTCACCGCCTTTCTCCCGAGTGTCTTCGACAAGATGGGCTTCAGCTGTTCCTTGCCCAGCAGCGGCTTGAACACGACGTATTCGTCGGGATCGGTGATGCCGCTCACGACCGCCTCACCCAGACCCCAGCTGGCGTTGATGAGCACGACGTGAGGGAATCCGCTCTCGGTGTCGATCGAGAACATCACGCCCGCACCCGCCTCGTCGGCGCGCACCATGCGCTGCACCCCGACTGACAGGGCGACGTCGAGGTGATCGAAGCCGTGGTCCTCGCGGTAGGAGATGGCCCGGTCGGTGAAGAGCGAGGCGAAGCAGCGGCGGCAGGCATCGAGCACCGCCGTCTTCCCGCGGACGTTGAGGAAGGTCTCCTGTTGCCCCGCGAAGCTCGCCTCCGGCAGGTCCTCGGCCGTGGCGCTGCTCCTCACCGCCACGTCGACCTCGCCGCTGCCGGCCCGCTCCGACAGCTCGCGGTAGGCCCCGCTGATGGCCTCGGCCATGGCGTCGGGGAATGCCGCGTCTTCGAAGAGCTGGCGCAGGTGTCGCCCGCTCCGGGCCAACGTGGAGTCGCCGCTCCGCCACCTCTCGACTTCGGCGGTGACCTTGTCCCGCAGCTGGTTGGCGTCCACGAATTCCCAGTAGGCCTGGGCGGTGGTGGCGAAGCCCTCGGGCACCCGGATGCCGGCGTGTCCCAGGCTGCGCAGCATCTCGCCGAGCGAGGCGTTCTTGCCGCCCACGCTGGCGACGTCCTCTCCACCCACGTCGGTGAGCCACGCGATGTAGCCAGAGGCCACCCACACATCGTAACCGTGCCGGGTGGTCGGGGCCGACGCGCCCCGGCGACCTGTTGGAGCGAGAGGAGCGCCTCTGACGGTGGAAGCCAGGTAGCGCCCGTCCCACATCGGGTACTTGGGCCCGCATGCCCGTCGCCCCCACTCCGGTGGAGATCTACCACCGCGCCGTCAAAGAGGGTGAGCGCCGCCTGTCTGCCACCGGGCTCGAGCTCGTGACGACCGGCTTCAACGCCGGGTTCACGATTGTGTTCGGCATCGCCGCGCTCGGGGTCGTCCATGCACTGGTCGAGCCTAGGTTCGGGGTCGACACAGCGAAGCTCGCTGGGGCGTTTGCGTTTGGCATCGGTCTGCTCTTTCTCGTCACCAGTCGGGCGGAGCTGTTCACTGAGAACTTCTTCGACCCGGTAGCCACTGCGTTCGATCGCGGTCAGCGCCAAGTCGTGGTCAAGCTCCTGAGGTTGTGGGCCGTGGTCCTCGTCCTCAATCTGATCGGCGGGGCGATCTTGGTACTGATCCTGTCCATCGACGGCGTGCTACCGCCCGGCGCAGGGCGGGCTCTGGGAACGGTGGCAGAGGAGATCGCAGCGAAGGACGTGCCAGCGGCCTTCGCGAATGCACTCGTGGGCGGTGCCGTCGTCACGTTGCTCTCATTCCTGCTTCAGGCAGTGGACCAGGTGCTGTCGAGGATGGTTGTCGCCTACCTGATTGGCTTCCTGTTGGCCGTCGGGCCGTTCGCGCACGTCGTCGTGACGGCTCAGCATCTGTTCTTCGGCGCACTCGTGGGCGCCGATGTGGGGATCGGCACCATCGCCGCCGAGACGGCGATCGCCATCGTCGGGAATCTGGTCGGCGGCCTGGGGTTCGTGACGCTTACCCACGTCGGTCAAGCGCGTGGCGAGCGCCAGGGCCGAGGTTCGGACGACACATCGACGTAGGAGTCGGTTCCTGGCAACGCTCTCGTCACGTCCTGTCCCGTGGCCCGCCAGGGCGCCATTTGCAGACGTTCGTGGGCAAGGGCAGGTCGCAACGTGGCGCCCTTGGCGACGTCGACCTTACGTCCGTAACCTGTGCTCGGAAAGCAGCGAGGCTTGTGGGCGTCCTCGTCTTTCTACGAACCAGGCGTCGGTTCAGTCCAACTCCCCGACATGATCGGGTCAGCGAGCAATGAGCTTGAAGAAGGTGCTGTCTTCGCCGCTGGCCTTCCTCTCCTGGTACAGAAAGGCAAGGCGGTTCTCCTCGAACTTGGCGAACCAGTCGTCCCAGCTGATCGGCTCCAGGTCATCGTCGCCATCGCCTCCAGGAAAATCGATGCGCAGCACACCGGCATCATCGCCAGATTCGGTTCCCTTGACGCTGACCGGCTTACCTTCGTGCTGCTCCACCCAACGCCGAATCTCCTCGTGGTCGACAGTGGTGCGGGTCTCCGATGCCATCTCCTGCCTCCGTTCTCCGTCACCGCTCCTTCTTGTCCCACCGCCCTGTCGGAGCTTCGACTTCGAGATCGTAGGCGACGAAGGGTCACCTGGTCTCTCGGCCGAGTGGGGCTGCACGCTCGTAGAGCCGCGAGCGTCCTCCTCACCGGCCATGCCGAAATTGGGCCAGCCGACGGCTCGAGCGCGGTGCACTTGGGTGCGACAGCCACCGATCGAGCAGCTCATCCATGGTCATGCGGCGAGGGGATGTGCCGACCTTCGTCGACCTCGACGAGCATCCCGTTCAGCTCCCGCTCGGCCTACTCCGGGCTGCGCTGGGGCGAGCACGTGGCGCTCACCGCCGATCGAGTGGACGTCCCCCGCCGGCGCATCACCGTGGACCGCCAGGTCATCGAGACCCGCAGCGCCCTCAGGCTCACCCTGCCCAAAGGCCGGCGGCGGCGGGTGACCATGTTCCCGGCCGCCACCCCCGGCGGGCGGTGTCGCGGCCGGATCGTTGGTCGACGCCGAAGCACGGCGCCTGATGGGAACGAGACGGCGCACGAGGCACATCACGGGCTTGCGTTCTTTGGGGTGGATCCGCGACCGAGTGCCGGCGGAATCTTCACCGCGGTGAAGATGATCCGCGGGTCGATGGCGCATCCGGGGGCCGAAAGACACAGGGACTGGTGAGCGGAGAGTAGCGGCC
>JAHWJH010000108.1 GCA_019348555.1 Actinomycetota bacterium | reverse complement strand
TCCCGGGTCGCCAAGTCATGCGAGCTGCACGCTGAGTTGAGCAACCATGCGGACCAAGCCCAGCTCGAGCGCAAGCCGCTGCGAAGCTATCGGCAGCGCGCCACTGCGGAAGCAGGCCTTCGGCGACGGCGCTCAATGTGGCGACGGCAGCGGCGCGGCGCCCGTGGCCGCGATGACGGTGCTCTGGGTGCGCGAGAACGGAAAGGTGGGCGACCCTATTCGCCAACGCCGATCACGCGCTGGCAACCGCGCCGTCTGATGCTCGGCTGACGAGGGCGGCGCTCTCCGTCATGCCGTATCCCTGGTAGAGCGCGAGCTGCGGCTGGTCCTTGAGCAGCCGGTCGAGCACGGGGCGCTCGACGAGGGAGCCCGGGCTGTCGACCTGCACGACCAGCGCGGTGACCTCCTCCCGCTCGGCCTCGGCGAGAGCGTCCTCGAGGAAGTCGACCACCACGGGGTCCAGCCACCCGGAGACCTGCACCACGTGGACGACATCACCGTCGTCGGCCGCCAGCGCCCCGGCGGCCTTTCACGATGCCTTCCTTGGCCTCGCCGCGTTCGGGGCATGCGCCACCATCGCCTCGTGGCTGCGTGGCGGGGGCCCGGACGCCGGCAGAAGTCGGGCCACCGGTCACGGCAGACTCCAGGGCGGTTGAAGGCCAGTCGAGTCATGCCCGTAGAGGGCGGGCAACACGACCACGACCCCCCCCCGGCCATGGGCTCCACTCACCGTCACCAGCCGGCCAACTTGTGGGAGTCTGGCGGCAGCGACGCTCTTGGGTGAGTCGGAGCTACCCGAGGTAGATCAACTCGGACCTTCCCTCAGCAACCTCGGTCAGGACGTCGCTCAAGTCCCGGCGAACACCGCCAATGGCGACCATCTGTTCCTCGGACACCCCCCGGGTGTCCACGCAGCCCGGTCAAAGCGAGACGACGTAGGGACGGGACGCTTCCGCCTGCACCTTCTCACGGAGTTGCTCGCCGATCGGTGTCGCGGCGATTCCGCCCGGCTGGACAACTCGGACGGCGTCGCCGGCCAAGCGGACCTCAGCCTCCAGGCCGGCCTTGGCCGCCACGTCGGCGAAGTGATAGGCCGACCATGCCGGTCGGGGGTTCTCTCGGGGATCGGCGGCCGAGAAGAAGATCAATTTCCTCCGGGTCATGACTGTCCTCCGTCATCCGGCCTTGGCGGCCATGGCTTCCACCTCGTCGAGCTTGCCCTCACTGGCAGCGAGGAGCAGGCGGGTGTACTCCTCGCAGGGACAGTCGATCACCGTCTCGGTCGGCCCCTTCTCGATGACGCGGCCCTCGCTCATGACGATCATCCGGTCGGAGACGTAGCGGGCGACGGCCAGATCGTGGGTGATGAAGATGAAGGCGGTCCCTTGGCGTTCCCGCATGTCGAGGATGACTTCGAGTATCCCGGCGCACAGCGACGCGTCGAGCATCGAGGTGGGCTCGTCGGCAACGACCAAGCGGGGATGGCTGACGAGGGCTCGGGCCATGGCGACGCGTTGCCGCTGCCCCCCCGACAGTTGGTGGGGGAACCGTTCGACGAAGTTGTCGCCAGGTTTGATACCGGCCTCCTCCAGAGCGGCGAGGACTCGCGGTTTGCGTTCCTGGCGCTCGACCTTGGCGATGACCAGGGGCTCCTCGACCACTTCGCCGATGCGCATACCGGGGTGCAGCGACTGGTAGGGGTCCTGGAATACGAGGTGCATCTCCTGGCGGACTCGCCGGAGCTCCAGTTCGCTCATCCCGGCAAGGTCCCTTCCGTCAAAGACCACCTCGCCCTCGTCGGGAGGCTCGAGGCCAAGGACCATGCGCCCGACCGTGCTCTTGCCCGCGCCGCTGCCACCCACCAGCGCCACGATCTCGCCCGCCTCCACGCTGAGCGAGACGTCGGCGACCGCGGGCACGACAGCGTGGTCACCACCGAGAGCCGATCGTCGTCGGAACGTCTTCGACACCCCGCGCAGCTCCAGGAGGGTCGGGGTCATGCAGGCGCCTCGCCGGAGCTGACCAGGCAGGCAACCCGGCGACCTTCGCCGTCGCCCTCGAGGGTCGGCTGGCACGAGCAGCAACGGTCCACGGCGTCAGGGCATCGAGGCTGGAAGCGACAGCCGGAGACGCCGGTGGCGTTGTCGAGCGGGTCTCCCGTGATCGAGGCCAGCCGGCGCTTCGGTCCCCGCAGGGACGGAAACGACCCGAGGAGGAGCCGGGTGTAGGGGTGAGCGGGCTGGCGGCTCACCTCGGCGGTGGGCCCCGACTCGACGATCCGCCCGCCGTACATGACCGCCAGCTCATCGGTCAGCCGGGCCATGAATGGGAGGTCGTGGGAGATGATCAAGATGGCGAGGCCCAGTCGGTTGCGGAGCTCGAGGAGCAACTTGAGGATCCGGGCCTGGGTCACCACGTCGAGTCCGGTCACGGGCTCGTCGGCCACGAGGAGCGACGGCTGGTTGGCCAGGGCCATGGCGATGACTGCCCGCTGGCGCATCCCGCCGCTCAGCTCGTGGGGATAGGCCCCGTGACGGGCGGCGTCGATGCCGACCAGCTCCAGGACCTCGTGGGCCCGGGCCGTCGCCTCCGCCTGCTCGCGCGTCAGCCGGCAAGCCTCGACGACTTGGGCCAGCACGGTGTAGGCGGGGTTCAAAGCGTTCATGGCGTTCTGGGGGACGAGTACCAGCTCTCGCCCCCGGCACCAGGCGACCCCCGCTCGTTTCGGCAGCCCCAGATCACGTCCGTTCAGCACCACCGAGCCCGAGGTGACCCGCCCCGATCCTCCCAGGAGACCGAGCACGGCCATGGCCAGGGTCGTCTTGCCGCTTCCCGACTCGCCCACGACCCCCACCACCTGGCCCCGACCGACGGCCAGGCTTACGCCGTCAACCGCCCGCAGCGGGCCCGACGGAGTGGAGTACTCGACGTGCAGGTCGTGGACCTCCAAGACGGCCTTCGTCGGGGAAGCCTCCGAGGCGGCCGACGGCCGCCGCCGCCTGGGGATCCTCCGAGCCACGGCCTGGGTGAGTCGGGGGTCGGCCCACTCTTCGATGGCGAAGCCAAGGAAGGCGAAGCCGATCACCGCGGCGGTCAGGGCCAGGCCGGGGGGCACGATCCACCACAGCCATGCATCGGTCAGCACGGCGTTGCGGACCTGGGCGAAGTACAGCGTTGTGCCCCAGCTGATCCGGCCGGGGTCTCCCAAGCCGAGAAAAGCGAGGGAGGCCTCGATCATGACGGCGACGTTGGCTGCCCTGACGAACTGGGCCGCCGCCAACGGCGCCACTCGAGGTAGCACGTGGCGACCGATGACCCGGAGGTTGGAGGCCCCCATTGAGCGCGCGGCGACCACGTGGTCGAACTGGCGGACCTTGATCACTTGTGAGCGCAGCACCCGAGCAGGGCGGGCCCAGATCACGGCGGCGATCACGAGCGTGGTGGTCAGCAGACTCTGGCCGAAGAAGGCGGCCAGCACGATGACGAGCACGAAGAAGGGGAATGCGAGCACGAGATCTACGAGGCGCATGAACGCCGCCTCGATGCCCCCCCGGTAGTAACCGGCGACGAGGGCGACGGCGAAGCCGACGGCGACGGCGAGCAGGGCGGCGAGGGTACCAATGAGCAGTGAACTGCGAGCGCCGAAGAGCAGCTGGGCGAAGAGGTCCTGGCCGGTGTCGTTGGTGCCCAGCAAATGGCTTCCGCTCGGCGGGGAGAACGGGACGCCGCTCACGGCCGTGGGGTCATGGCGAGCGATGAGGGGGGCAAAGACCGCGGAGATGACGAGGACGGCGAGCATGCCGGCACCGACCCATCCGAGCGATCGGCGCCGCCGGGAGCGTCCACCCGGCGGTGGGCCCGAAGGGTCAGGCTCGACGCTGGCCGGCGCGACCTCGGCGCCGGGAGGGGCATCAAGGGTCATGCCGCGTTGACCCGAGGTCGGCGCACTCGAGGATCGAGCAGCGGGTAGAGAACGTCGTTCAGGAGGTTGGCCAGGATGACTCCGACGATCAGGAGCAAGAACGCCCCCTGGAGCACCGGGTAGTCCCGGGCCAGCACGCTCTCGAAGATCAGGCGTCCGAGCCCCGGATAGGAGAAGACCGTCTCCACTACCGTGGCTCCCCCGACCAGCGTGCCCAGGCCGATCACCGTCACCGTGGAGATGGGCAACAGGGCGTTGCGCTGGGCGTGGCGGCGGATCTGGCGTGCTTCGAGGCCCTTGGCCTCGGCCATCATGACGTAGTCCTCCTGAAGCTCGGACACCAGTGCGGACCGAGCCACCAGGTACATGGGGCCGATGTTGGCCAAGGTGAGCGTGACGAGGGGCAGCACCAGCCGCTGGGCCACTTCGCCGACAAGGGTGAAGCCGCTGGTATCGATGCTCGGAAGGGCGCCAAAGCTCGGGAACCAGCCCAGCTCGACCGAGAACACCAAGAGCAAGAGCATGCCGACGAAGAACGGTGGCAGCGAGTCGGCCAGCATCACCCCGCCCAGGGAGCCCGTGTCAGCGGCGGTACCCCGGCGCCAGGCCGAGCGGAAGCCGAGCCAGGCCCCTAGCGCGGTCGACAGTACGAGCGAGCCGCCGACCAGCAGCACGGTCCAGCCGACCCGCTCGACCAGCAGGTCGCTCACCGGGCGACCGAAGCGCACCGAGGTGAGCAGGTCGCCCTGGGCCACCCCCGCCAGGTAGTCCACGAACTGGGCCGGCAGCGCCTGGTCGAGACCGTATTGGGCAAGCACCTGATCGCGCTGGGCTGGGGTGAGCGAGCCGACGAGCTCGGGCGGCAGCAGGTAGTCGGTGGCGTCGCCCGGGGCCAGTCGAGGGAGCAGGAAGTTCAGGCTCAGGGCCACCAGCAGGACCAACGCGTACTGCAGGATGGTGCGGACGACGTGGCGGCCCACCGGCTACTCGTCGTCGGCGTCTGCTGCTGTCCGTCGGCGGGAGACGACGACGCCGGCGAGGCCGGCCAAGGCCAGTGCACCGACGACTACCACCCAGACCGACGAGCCCGAACCCTCGTCGGACCCCAGGGTGGCCGTGGGCCCCTGGTCGCCGCTGGCGGCCGCTTGCTCCACGTACTCCGGGAGGAACGAGCGCTTGGTGAAGATGCCCTGCCCTGGGTCTCGGACCCAACCGTCATAGGCCGCCGGCCGGTAGGCGTAGAGGCCGGGGTCGTACCACATGACGATCACCGGCGCCTCCTCGGCGAGGATCTGCTGCATCTCCGCAGTGAGCTCCTCACGCCGGTCCCGCTCCGCGGTGGTGGCCTCGACGGCGAGCGCGTCGTAGGTCGGGTTCGAGTAGCCGCTGATGGCCCCGCCGAAGCCGCGGTTCCCGGGCGAGTGGAAGAAGTAGTAGAGCCCGTCGGGATCAGCGTGGGCGTGGGCCTCGAGATTGGACACGTAGAGGTGGAAGGTCGGCGCCTCTCCCGGCGGCGCTTGACGCCGGGCCCGCAGCGCCGTGGGCTCGAGCGGCTCCGGGCGAATGCGCACGCCGATCTGTTCCACCTGCTGGGCAATGAGCTGGACGGCCCGGATCTCGAGCGGCTCGAAGGAAGACAGCAGGGCGGCGAACTCCAGGCGGGTGCCGTCGGGGGCCAGACGCACGCCGTCGGCATCAGTGGCGTCGTAGCCGGCCTCGTCGAGCATCTGCTGCGCCACCTCGGGGTCGTACTCGTGGTCGCCCTCGGGCACCGCCCAGGGTGAGTCGGGGTGCAGGAAGGTGTCGCGCCCGGGCCGGCCGTAGCCGAGCAGGATGTTGTCGACGAGGGCGTCGACGTCGACGGCCATGCTGATGGCCTTGCGCAACGTGGGGTCGGTGAGCGGGGCCTTGCGGGCGTTGAAGTAGAGCTGGCTCGACTCCAGCCTGGTGCTCTCGGCCACCTCGATTTCGGAACTGTTGCGGAACTGCTCGACCAGCTCCGGGGGCACGGTCCGCTCGACCATGTCGACGTCGCCGGTCTGGAGGGCGGCGAAGGCGGAGGCGGGGTCCTTGATCACGACCAGCTCGAGCTCGTCGACCGTCGGCCGGCCCTTGAAGTAGTTCTCGTTGGCCTGAAGGCGGTAGCGCTGGTCGGGGACGATCTGCACCACCTGGTACGGGCCCGTCCCTACCGGCAGCATCTCGGTGGCGGTGCCCGGCTCGGCCACGCCCTCCCACACGTGCTTGGCCACGATGGGTAGGTCGGCTCCGGGCATGATCTCGAACTGAGGGGCCCGGACGCTGAAGAAGAGGTTGACCGTCAGGGGGTCGACCACCTCGGCCCGCTCGAAGTCGGGGACGTCGAAGACGTGGTGGGCGTAGCGTCCCGAGGCACCTGGCTGGTCCCGGTAGAATTCGAAGCTGAACTTCACGTCCTCGGCGGTGAAGGGGACGCCGTCGTGCCACTGCACCCCGTCGCGCAGCCTGACCGTCCACATCCGGCCGTCGTCCGAGGGCTCGGCGCTCTCGGCAAGCCAAGGCTCGGGGTCGGCCTTCACCTGCGACCAGAACAGCGAGTCGTGAACGAGGTGCATGATGTCGTTGGTGGCGGGGAGCGCACCGAAGGTGACGGTGAAGGGCGTGATGTTGTTCTCGAAGCCCTTGATGGCGACCCGAACCCGTGAAGCTTCCTGGGTCTGGGCGGGCGCTCCTAGCCCGACGCTGGCCACGAGCAGCGCTCCGATCACCGCAGCAGCCAGCCGTCCCCGCATATGTTCCTCCTCAGGACCTGCCATGTTCCGTCGTACAGCTCGATCGCGGTGGCTGATCGCCGCCGCGCCTGCAGTACCTTGCCGATGCCGAAACGCCGCCACTATCACCGAGATCCTACGTTCCCTCGAGGCTGATACGTGTAGCACACCGCTGCATCACCCCGGCCGGGATGGCCGAGGTTCCCTATCATGGGCCACCCAGGGCGACGCCCGGTCGAAGCCAGCCTCCGCCAGGTCGTCGTTCCCGGCGTCTGTAGAGGCGGGCCAAGAATCAGAGGCGGCCGGGCACTCCGTGGCGATCTCCAGGCTGCTTGGCTTGGAGTCTTCGAGAGCGTCGCTCGACACGAAGAAGAGGGCAGATCGGATCGGGGAGACCCGTGCGGGCGGCGGCTGTACGGGCGTCGTGGGAGTTGAGGTACCCGTGACCGAGCAGCGGGATGGCGAGCCAATCCGAAAGGCCCGGTGGCCGAGGCAGCGGTGCCAGTAGATCTCGGTGACGAGGGCGGCGAGAATGGCCGGACGCTCCGTGCGTTGCGCTCCTCGCTCTTTCGACGGGAATCGGTCTTCAGCTCTTTGGTCTACAGCCCCCGAGCGAGAGATACCGACGCCGGGCAGCAGCCTCCAGAGGGCGTCTGCGCTCGTCGATGGCCAAGTTCGATCAACCTCAGCGCTGCGAGGAGGCGGAGGACCGGCCAGATCGGATCCAGCAGCCCGGTGCGGGCCGCGGCCGGATGGGCGTGGTGGGAATTGTGGTAGCCGTGGCCCAGCAACGGGATGGCCAGCCATGCGGAGTCGTATCCCGGCGAGTCGGGGTGAGGCTTGCGCCCATACAGGTGTCCGGCGGTGTTGACCATCCCCATGATGCCCAGGTAGCAGATGAGATGCACGGCCAGCATCGTCAGCACCTGCACCAGTCCAAACATGACGAAGTACAAGGCGAT
>JAHWJH010000107.1 GCA_019348555.1 Actinomycetota bacterium | reverse complement strand
TGCTCCTGCATCTACCCGAGGGCGGCACCGCAGGAGCGGTCAACACCGCGATGTCCGAGGCCGTCCGCCGGTTGCCCGTCGAGCTGGCCCGTTCGGTGACCTAGGATCAGGGCACCGAGATGAACCGCCACCACGACTTCACCGTCGACACCGGGATCCAGATCTACTTCTGCGACCCCCACTCGCCATGGCAACGACCATCCAACGAGAACACCAACGGGCTCCTCCGCCAGTTCTTCCCGAAAGGCACCGACCTGAGTTCCTACAGCCGGGCCGACCTGGACGAAGCCGAGCGCAAACTCAACGGCCGACCGCGAAGGACCCTTGACTGGCGCAACCCGAGTGAGAAGATGGCGGAGCTGATTGCGCTGACCGGTTGAGCGCGCCGGTAGATATCGCGCGTCAGAGAGCCGGATGACAACCCTGAAGAGAGCCTAGCCGCTAGCTCCGACCCGGTCGCCCTGGCTCGCCTCGAGCAGCTGGCCGAGCAGGCCGGGCGCTACGTCGACGCGGCCAAGGCCGAGGCCACCGTGCGCGCCTACCGCTCCGACTGGGCCGAGTTCTGAGCCTGGGCCGACCACCGGGGCCTCGAGCCGCTGCCGGCCAGCCCCGAGACGGTGGCGCTGTACCTGGTGGAGCTGGCCGAGGTGGCCAAGGCCAGCACCATCGCCCGGCGCCTGTCCTCGATCAGCCAGGCCCACCGAGCCGCCGGGCATCCGAGCCCGACCGGGTCGGCTCGGGTGCAGGCGGTGTCGGCCGGCATCCGACGGGTGCACGGCGCCGCCGTCGACCAGGCTGCCCCCATCACCGTGGCGATCCTGTGGCGCATGCTCGAGGTCGCCCCTCCCGGGCTCGCTGGCACCCGGGATCGAGCACTGCTGCTCATCGGCTTCGCCGGAGCGCTGCGACGCAGCGAGATCGTTGCCTTGGAGGCTGAGAACCTCCAGGAGGTCGACGAGGGCCTGGTGCTGACCGTGGCCAAGTCCAAGACCGACCAGGAGGGCACCGGGCGGCCCATCGGGATCCCCTACGGCTCCAACCTGTTGACCTGTCCGGTGCGGTCGCTGGATGCGTGGATGCAGAGCGCTCGCATCTCCTCGGGCCCGGTGTTCCTGCCCGTCGATCGACACGGCCGCCTCGACCCTGCTCACCGAGGCCAGCTGTCGCCGGTGGCAGTGAACCGGCTGGTCAAGACCGAGATGCGGCTGTCTCAGCTTAGGGAACATGCGATATCGGGTGAAACTCCAGCATATATCGCCGGATATCGGGTGGCCGTCCGGCGGGCCGTATCACCCTCCGACACAGGCGACGAGCACCGCCGCCACGCCTTCTCCGGAGTGCCTGGCTCCGCTTGCCGATTCAGTGTGGCCTCATCGACTCGACGCTGCGCCCGAACGAAGATCCCTCGGACGTCGTCCATCTCTCACAAGAAGCTTGGCAGGCGTCGGGCGGTAGCGCCGTCGGGTCGACCTACCAGGAACGCCACCGGCCCAAGCATTTGCAGCAACTGGAGACTGATGTCGAGGGGGATGTGGTTGCGGTGGTCGGGGAACTCGCTGCAGATGTCCTGGCGGAGCTTGGCCTTGGTCTCGTCAGTGAGGGCCACCTCCCCTCCACGGCAGTGGTCCTCGACCATGCGGGCCACCGCCCGGAGGTAGTGCTCCTGGGCGTCAATCATCCCCGCGTCGCCAGGGGCACCGTGGCCGGGCACGATCACCCGGGGCCTCAGCTCGTTGACCAGCTCCCGGATGTGGCCCAGCTGCATGAACCAGTCGGGCACGCTCGTCCCGTCGGCGAAGAAGGTATGCGACCCCGGCCACACGGTGTCGCCCACGTGAAGGACTTTGGACTGGGGAAACCAGGCCATGGTCATGTCGACGGACTCACCGGACACCGTCGTGCTGTCGGCGAACTCGAACAGCTGCACCGCCGCCTTGCCCAGCCACAGCTCACGTGAGCGCACGAAGGTGTGGCGGGGCACGGCGTAGCCTCGCGGCAGGTGCTCGCCCCACATCCCCGAGAGGAACATCAGGTACCAGAAGGCGCTGCCGTCGATCATCCGAGCGGTGAAGTAACTGGATACCAGCTCGGCGCCCGCCTCCTGGAACACGAGGTTCCCGAAGGTGTGGTCGGGGTGGTGGTGGCTGTTGGAGACGTAGCGGATCGGCTTGTCGGTCCGTGCGCGGATGTCTGCCAGGACCGCCTCGGCCTGGCGGGGAAGCAACTGGCTGTCGAGAACGACGACACCGTCCGGCGTGATGGCGTACACGGTGTTGACGTCGACCGTGTAGTCGGGCGAGGAGTACACGTAGACGTCCCCGCCCACGTGGACGGTCTCGCCCAAGTCGTTGATGGTGCCGTACTCGGGTCGCCAGGGCATCACCGGCGCCGCCATCGGCGGTGCCGCGAAGAACTGTCCGGCGGGGTTGGTGTCTGCGCCCATCGTCGTCTCCTTCGTTGCGGGGCCGGGCGGCCCAATCGCGAGACGATGGTGCGTCAGCGCCAGGTGTCGGCACATGAGGCAGAGCCGTCATCTAGCGACGCGCCGGCCCCCAAATAGCAGTGTGGCCCCGACGATCAGGACGACGAGGTGTCGGCGGCGGCGCGAGCGGCGAAGGCCACAAGCTGGGAACGCCGCTCCACTCCCGCCTTGGCCACGAGGTTGGCGACGTGACGCTCCACGGTCCGGGGAGACAGGTAGAGGCGAGCCCCGATCTCCCTGTTGGCGAGGCCCTCGGCCAGCAGGGTTAGCACTTCCAGCTCCCGGCTGGTGACACCGAGAGCGCGAAGAGATGTAGGGACGGCGTCGGTCCCGGAGCGTCGCCGTGGCACCGGTGCCCCGGCCTGGCGCAGCAGCGACCGGCACGCCGACGCGATCGGGCCGTGATCGCATTCCTCGAAGAACGCCAGGGCCTCGTACAGCCAGGCCACCGGAGCTCCCCAGCCGTCGGCGACCGCGGCCTCGGCGACCAGGCGCCGGCCGTGGTTCAGGAACCACCCCCGCCCCTCTAGCAGCCGATCGCCGGCCAACACCAGGGCGACGGCCGTGTGCTTGTGCCCGGCGCGTCCCGCCACCACCGCCTCCGCGTAGCGGAGGTAGGCCCGGGCCAAGAAGTGGACCGGGTCGCCGCGCGCCGCCGCCTTCACAACCGCTGCGTCGCCGTCGTTCCCGTCGACAGCCCGCAGCAGGGCCCACCATCCCGGGAGGGGCCCCGTAGACGTGAAACCGATGCCAACAACCTCCTCGAGGCGCCTGAGCGCTTCCGACCTGTCCTCCTCGCCGAAGGCGAGGAGGACTCGGGCGTGGGTCTCGATCACCGAGACGTCGGACCGGCCCTCGGCGTGCGCCCGGGCCTGTCGTAGGCAGTCCTCCATCTTGCTTCTTCGCCGCGCACGCGCATGCACCGTCGCCTCGAAGCCTAGGGAGGCGGCGAGCGTCTCGTTGAGCCCGTACCTGCGGGCGAGCTCGGCTCCCCGGCGGGCGATGGGCATTGCCAGCTCGGGATCGTCCTGGAGCATGAGCGCAGCTGCGATTTGCACATCGAGCACGGCGGCTGTGGCCAGCGCCCCCTGGCTGGCTGCAAGCTCACGGGCCTCCTCTAGGCGGGCGATGGGCCTGTTGCTGAGGAGGTCGATGGTGCCAAGCTCGTGGAGCGCACGGACCCGCCATACCGGAAGGCCGTGCTCTCGGGCGATCGTGTGCGCGCGCTGGAACGCGCCTTCGGCGGCGTCCAGGTCGTAGGGGCGCCGGCAGCGCCCCAGGACCTCAAGCGCCTCGCATGCCACCTCCGGCAGATCTGCTCGTTCTGCCGTCGCGAGCGCGACCCGAGCGAGGTCGGCGGCGCGCTCGAGATCGTCGTCGCCCAGTGCGGTAAGGGCGTCGAGCGCGTCGACCCGAGCATCGAGCCGCGCGTCAGCGACCTGGGTGGCCTGGGCCCGTGCATCCTCGAGACGCGTGAGTGCCTCCTCCCAGCGAGTGGCCGCCAGCGCTGCCCGTGCGAGCCGCAGGTGGGTCTCGGCACGACGTCGTGCGGCGTCCGGCTCATCTTCGAGCCTGACCAGCAGGGACTCACCCACCTCGACAGCCTCGTCGCGCTTACCGGCCAGGGAGAGGACGTCGACCAGGCACTCCTCGACATCGGCGATTACTGGGTCGTCACCGGGAGCCACAAGGCATGCGCGTTGGAGAGCCGCTTCCGCACTGGCCAGCGCGCCGGCCTGGAATGCGCGCCGGCCAAGGCCGAGCAGCAGCACCGCTGCCCGTCGGCGGTCGCCTGCCCCTTCAGCCAGCTCGGCGGCCAGCTCCCACCAGGCGCCGGGAAGGTCAGGGTGCGCCACCTCGATGGCCTCGAGAGCCCGGCGGGACAACGCTCCACGCTCCGGCGGGAGGAGTTCGGCCAGCACGGCGTCGCGAGACAGCGCGTGGCGGAACCGGAACGCCGCCCCGTTGGCCTCCACGGCGACGATCTGGGTGTCAACCGCAGCGTGCAGCGCACCGAGCACGGCCCGCTCGTCGAGCCCCGTGATCGCGGGCAGGAGGTCCCATTCGAAGCGGCGCCCGAGAACGGCAGCCGCGACCAGTACGGCCCGGACCTCGTGGCCGAGCGTGGCCAGCCGGCGCCGCACGCTGTCGGCGAAGGTGAGGGGAACGACCGGCTCCGCCCAGCTCGACACGACCCACGCATGACCCTCATCGACGAGTGTCCCCGACGCCACGGCGACCGCGAGCAGCTCTTCGACGAGGAACGGCACGCCCTCGGCCCGTGCCGCCAGGCGTAGTATGGGTTCAGGCACGCGTACAGCGTCCAGGCACGATCGGACCATCTCGGCCACGTCAGCGTCATCAAGGCTGGAGAGTTCGATCAACTCGGTGGCCCGTCTCGCCCGAAGTGCCCTCGCCAGGTCGAGGGCAGGGGGGCGTTCCTCTGTTCGGACCGTGCCGACGCAGAGAACGCGCTCGGAGGCGAGGTTGTCGGCCAGGTACTCGAGGATCGTGAGGGTCTCGGGGTCGGCCCAATGCAAGTCCTCTAACACGACCAGACAACCCCGGTCGCCCGCCGCGGCCCGCAGGAAGCGCAGCACCGCTTCTGCGAGCGCCACCACGGAGTCATCGACCCGGGCCTCACCCCCGACGTGCCACTCGGGGATGAGCCGACCGAGGGTCGCCCGGAAGTGCGCCAGAGCCGGTGCGTCCGGCACACCACCCACGCGAACGATGGAGTACAGAGCCTCGGCGAGGGGTCGGTAGGCGACTGGCGTGGCCGTTCGCACCGCTCGCCCCGTCAGCACCGCCATCCCGCTTCGTTCCGCGTGAGCGGCGGTCAGCCGTGCGAGCCGGGACTTGCCGATGCCCGCTTCTCCGACTAGGAAGCTCACCCTCCCCTGGCGCTCTCTCGCCGCCGCCAGTGCCGCACGAAGGGCGCCCAGCTCCGGGTCTCGTCCGACGACGCGAGCGGCAAGCGTCGATCTCCGCCCCGGCGGCGCTGCCCGGCCGTGCTCCACCGCATCCAATTGTGGTCGATCACGAGGGTGTAGGGGTCTGGACGGGCCAAAGTCACCGCTCCGATGGGCAGGTGGCTCAAGCCGCCCGACTTCGGCACATCCCGCGCACCCGGTAACCACAAGGGCTCTCGGACGGTCGCCTCGCCTCCACCCGATACGCGCCGCTATGTCCCGCGATCGGTAGTCGGCCGTCCGTGATAGTGAGCGGTTGATCGGTGGCAGCGAACCCCGGAGCTGTGCTGGCAGGCTGGGCGGATGACCGCTGGTCCTCCTTGCGCGTCTGTGGACGTACCACCCCCTGTGGCCGCAGTGGCGGGCGAGCTCGCCACCCACGCGGTATGGCAGAACGAACTGGGCGGCCTCACGTTCGAGGTCGGAAGCGGGGAAGAACGCTTCTTTGTGAAGTGGGCGCCGAAGGCCAGCGGCGTCGACCTCGCGCCGGAGGCGGCCCGTCTTCGCTGGGCCATCGCCTTCACGCCTGTCGCACAGGTGCTCGACGAGGGGGCAGACGAGTCGGGCTCCTGGCTCGTTCTCACTCCCCTGCCTATCTGGTGTCGGCCCCGGGACGCCGGGTCCGAGTTTCAGGCTCTGTGAGGGATGGCCGGCTCATCCGCGAACTCCGGTGCCCCAGTAGAAGGGGCCGGAGGTGCCGGTGACCCTGACGTTCCACTGCAGGTCTCGCAGTCGCTGTTCGAGATCGGCGGGTTCGTAGGCGACTTTGACGACCCTGAACGGCGTGCCGTCATTGAGTTTGCGCTGGACAATCGGAGAGCGGGAGCCTTCGACGAGCTCGGCTTGAGGGCGATAGTTGTCGTCGAAGAAGAACACGTGCCCGCCGGGCATCAGCGCCTCCGCCACAATGGTCCAGAACGACGTGAACTTGTCTTCGGGCACGTGAGAGATCCAGAACCCGAAGAAGACGGCGTCGTAGCGGCGGTCCGCCTTCCACGAGAACAGATCCGCCTCAAGAAAACGGACCGATGCAGCGGGGCCCACCCGGCTGCGTGCCCGGGCAAGCATCTCCGGTGCACCATCGATGGCGGTCACGGTCGTGGCGGACCGAAGAAGCCTTTCGGTCCAGATCCCGGTGCCACATGCAAGCTCGAGTACGTCACCACCTGGACGAAATGAATCGATGGCTGACAGCAGCTCGTCTTGTCCGGGGACGTCGATCGTGTGGTCCTCGTACTCGTCGGCGACAGCCCTGTAATAGGCGAGCTGTTTCAACCAAGGCTGCCGAGGCGGCGCTCACGATCCCAGCGCAGCAACCTCGCATTCAGCGCGAGATCCGCCCTCCCGTGGGCAAAGTCCCATGAGAGGCGCTGTTCGCCAGGAGAAGCGCCGTTCGGTGTGGTCTTGAGCCTGGACTCCTTGAACATTCGGTGCGGCTGATAGGGGCGACCGCTCGTGACAACAGTACGAGCCGTCGATGCTGTCAACGGGCGCGCCATGGGCTCGGGTTCTCGCTGGACGCGGTCGGTCAGAGCGAGCCGTCGGCGAGCAGCAGATGCACCCCGGTCGGCGGCATGGGCAACCTGCGCGCGGTAAAGCGAGCCCCCGAGGCTGATGCGGCGCACGCCGAGTTCGGCGAGGTCGGAGAGGTCGAAGGGCGCCGGGCCGTGCGGGTTGACCTCCGAGACAGGCAGTGCGCTCCGACCCCGGCGAGCCGTGTCCGTAGCCGTTCTCGGCATCGACGTTGCACGGCACGACCGCAGCGCGCACAAGCACCTCGGTGTGCTGCGCGTGCTCCGAAACTGTGCGTGAAGACGAGCGCAAGATACCGTGAGGAGTATGCCGATCCTCCCGGTCGCGTTCGCAGGAGGAGACGAAGGCTCCTGGCGCACCGCCGAGCTGGTGCTGGCCACCAAGGTCCGCGTCTCACGGCGCCTCGCCACCACCTCGGCCACCGACAAAGGAAAGATCCTCATCGACCTCACCGGCGCCGCCGCCATCACCCACACCCTGCCCGGCGCACTCGGGGCACTGGCCAAGCTGGTCACGGTCATCGATCGCCAGTGGGCCGATGTCGCCCCCTGGCCGTGGCGAGAGGACGCACGACGTCGTCGGCGAAGCTGTACAGGTCGATCAGTCGCCGGGGCAGCTCAACGGGGAACGGGGCGGGGTGGCCGACCCGCTGGGCCGACTCAGCGGGGATCTCCCACACCGAGAGCGTGTCGCGCAAGAACTCGTCTCGGCCGATGGTGCTGGTGCCGGCCCGCACCCGGCCCATGCGGCCCTTGG
>JAHWJH010000106.1 GCA_019348555.1 Actinomycetota bacterium | reverse complement strand
CGCTGATCCATCGGCGGCGCGCTGCAACCGTGCAGGCAACCTGCGACGAGAATCTTCCTCATGGCAACCGAGCGCGCAACCGACACGGCAACCTCCGCAGCAACCCGGGCCTCAGCCGCCGACCAACCGCAGTGCCAATTCGCGGCGGTCGGCCGCCTGGCGAAGTGGCGTGTCGTCTCCGGTGGCCAGGCAGATCTCCGCCCCGAGCTGCTCGGCGGCGGCGCAAGGCGTACGAGTAGGAATCTCATACCTACTCGTTGAGCAACTGAGCCAGTGGTTGTGCAGAGGGGGCCGGCTTCTGCGTAACGTCCCGACCAACCGACTTGCCCTCGTCGACAGGTACTGGCTGCGCCGGCGAGAGCAGCTTGCCGAGGAGGTCAGCGGCGTTGCGGTCGGCGGCCTGCTGGAAGTGCGAGTAGACGGCAAGCGTCGTCCTCCCGCCACCGGCATGGCCGAGGCGGCCGGCGACGGTCTGAAGGTCGACCCCGGCACCGAGGAGGGTGGTAGCCACGAAGTGGCGCAGGTCGTGCAGTCGCACTTGGTCCAGCCCGACCGAGTGGCGCAGGCGGCGGAACTTGAGGCTGACGTAGCCCGGCTTCCACGGCACTGAGCCGTCGGGTTCGTGGGAGAAGACAAAGGCATTGCCGGGCAGCGAGGCGCCGCAGACGGCAGCGGCCTCGGCGTGCCGACAACGGTGGGCCGCGAGGATGGCGACCGTGGCCTCGTCGAGGGCAAGGCGGCGAACCGAGCCCCGAGTCTTCGGGCGCGGGTGCTCGACCGGCCCGTCGACGCCTTCGGAGATGGCCCGGGTGATGGTGAGAGCGCCACGCTTGAGGTCAACCAGCCCGGTGGCGTAGGTGGTGGCGTGCTTCCGGTTGGCGGCCAGGAACGAGGTCTCGTCGACCCCGAGCTGGCGCACCGCGCCGATGCACTCAGGATCGTCCACCAGCGGCGTGCCATGTTCCACCACGGCGTTCATCACCGTCCACCAGCACACGCCCAGCTCGGCCGCCACGGTCACCACCGGCCGGGCCAGCTCACCCACCTGCCGGCACGCCTCGGCTCCGCCTCGTCGGGTGAGCACAACCTGGGCGCCGACATGCTCGGATGCCTCGGTCCACGTCTGGCCGAGCAGTCGACGTCGACGCAGCGCCACCGCCGCTTGATCCACACCAGGCGCACCGGGCGCCCGAAGCAGGCCAGATCACGCACGGCCATCGCCATGCGGTCCTGAGCCTCGGCCCGCACCCCGCAGTTGGTGCATCCGACCCGATCGAGGACCGTCTCGACGGTCACGACCAGCTCGCTCGGGCCCTCGGCCACGGCCAGCACACGAAATCCCGGCAGTCCCAGCAGTGCCTCGACCAAGCCGTTACTGTCGTTTCCCATCAGGGGCCTCCTCGTCGTAGCTGCCTTCAGACAGCCGCAGCGATGGCGGGGCCCCTGACTCAGGAGGTGGACCCTCAGCCTCTTGGGCGGAGGTCATGCTCCCCAGTCCAACGCGAAGGGCCGGCTTGGCTGCCGGAGGCCCTCAGGCGGTCCGCGTCGGGACCGGCGCGGTAGACAGGCCGGCGCGAATGGATGATCGGCGCTCGCCGGCGTTGTGGCCGTCCTGGTTCGCTCGGGTGCCGGACCCAAGCCGAGCGGCACGTCGGCGCGCCGATCACTCAGTAGCTGTCGCCGACGCAGGCAGCCAATGCGAGGCTTCGCCGAAGGTCCGGTCGGTGCGGGTGGCGTTCCATGAGCGCCACGCGGCCACCGGCGACGGCTGTGCCGAAGAGTCGGAGTGGCGGGACCTGCTTGAAGCCGAGCTACAGCACCAGGGGACGAGCGGCTGGACCATCGAGCCCGACCGGATCGAGCCTGATCGACACTGCTACGACGTCAGCGAGATAGGTCCTTCGGCCCGGACCATCCTGCTCATCGGGACCCCCGGCACGCACTCCATAGGCTGTGATCCCCGCACTGGTTGCTGAGCTTCCCAGTCCGGTGCTTTGAGTGGCCCTGGGTCGACCGTGGCCCGCCCACGCCATGCTCATGGGGCAACCGGAGAAAGCCGCTGGTGAACCGACGCTCAGGTCCGTCGGGACTTCGAGGATCACGCCACCGGGTTCGCTCGTCCCTTGCGAATCTCACCGAGCACTTCGAGCGGTAGGTCACCCACCACCGCCAACCATCCCCAGGTCTCGGCGGTATGGGACAGCGGCCCGGTCGTGGCGCCAGTACCTTCGACGATGTTGCGCTTCACGACCCGATGAGGTTCCCGATGCCGCCGTCCTTTTTCTTCTGGATGAGGTCGACTGCTAGGGGATATGGTCTTGCCCGCCTCCTCCAGCATTGGAAACGACGACATGGGCGGGACCCGGGTCAGCGACGGCGACGATCTCGACAGCGAGCTCTCGTCGTTGGTCAGCGGCGATCACGATCATCCTCACCGGCTGCTCGGCCCACACGCCGACGGCGGTGAGACGGTGGTGCGGGCCCTGCACCCGGCCGCGGTGGCCATGCGCGTCCTCCTGCCCGCGGGCGACCGGATCGACATGCGGCCGGTGCACGGGGCCGGTCTGTTCTCGGCCACCGTGCCGGGGGCCGAGACCAGCGGGTACCGCCTGGAGGCGGAGTACCCGGGAGGCGTCACTGTCGACTTCGACGACCCCTACCGCTTCGGGCCCACGCTGGGCCACGTCGACCTGCACCTGCTCAACGAGGGCAGGCACCGCCGGCTCTGGGAGGTGCTGGGGGCCCATCCCCGGGAGATCGACGGGGTGGCCGGTACCTCGTTCGCGGTGTGGGCGCCCAACGCCCGCTCTGTACGGGTGGTGGGCGGGTTCAACCTGTGGGACGGACGGCTGCACCCCATGCGCTCCCTGGGGTCCTCGGGCTTCTGGGAGCTGTTCCTGCCCGGTGTCGGGGTCGGGGACCGCTACAAGTTCGAGATCCTGACCGGGGCCGGCCATCTCACCCTCAAGGCCGATCCCGTCGCCTTCGCCGCCGCCCTGCCTCCGGCCACCGACAGCATCGTCACCGAATCGTCCCACCAGTGGGGCGACGGGGACTGGCTGGCCCGGCGCCACGCCGAGGAGTGGCTGGACCGGCCGCTGTCCATCTACGAGGTTCACCTGGGGTCGTGGCGGCGCGTCCCCGACGAGGACCGACGGCCGCTCACCTACCGGGAGCTGGCCGAGCAACTGCCCGCCTATGTAGCCGAGCTGGGCTTCACCCACGTCGAGCTGATGCCGGTGGCCGAGCACCCCTTCGCCGGGTCGTGGGGGTACCAGGTGACCTCCTACTACGCCCCCACGGCCCGGTTCGGCTCCCCGGACGACTTCCGCGCCCTGGTCGACGCCCTTCATGCCAAGGACATCGGGGTGATCCTGGACTGGGTGCCAGGGCACTTCCCCAGGGACGACTGGGCGCTGGCCCGCTTCGACGGCACCGCCCTCTACGAGCACGAGGACCCCCGCATCGGGTCCCACGAGGAGTGGGGCACCCTGGTCTTCAACTACGGGCGCAACGAGGTAGCGAACTTCCTGGTGGCCAACGCCAGCTACTGGCTGGAGGAGTTCCACCTCGACGGCCTGCGGGTCGACGGCGTGGCCTCCATGCTCTACCTCGATTACGCCCGCAAGGAGGGCGAGTGGATCCCCAACCCGTCAGGGGGCCGGGAGAACCTCGAGGCGGTGGCCGTACTGCGCGAGCTCAACGAGGTGGTCCACCAGGCCCATCCCGGAGCGCTGATGATCGCCGAGGAGTCGACGTCGTGGCCGGCGGTGTCCCGGCCCACCGACATGGGCGGGCTGGGCTTCGGCTTGAAGTGGAACATGGGGTGGATGCACGACACGTTGGAGTACTTCTCGCAGGATCCGGTCAACCGCCGCTACCACCACGACGAGCTGACGTTCGGCCTGCTGTACGCCTTCACCGAGAATTTCATCCTGCCCCTGTCCCACGACGAGGTTGCCCACGGCAAGCGGTCGCTGCTGTCGAAGATGCCCGGCGACCGCTGGCAGAAGGCGGCCAACCTGCGGGCCCTGCTGGGATGGATGTGGGCCCATCCGGGCAAGCAAATGCTGTTCATGGGCGGGGAGATCGCCCAGTCGAAGGAGTGGAACTACGACGCCAGCGTCGACTGGCACCTGCTGCAGTATGCCGAGCACGCGGGGATGAGGGCCCTGGTGGCCGAGCTCAACCGCAGCTACCGGGCCGAGCCCGCCCTCTGGGAGCGGGACTTCAGCGCTGACGGGTTCCGGTGGCTGGACGCCAGCGACTCCGACTCGAACGTGCTGAGCTTCCTGCGCCTCGGCGCCGACGCGACCCGCATGGTGGCCTGCGTGGCCAACCTCTCGCCGGTGCCCCGGCCCGGCTATCGCATCGGCCTTCCCCGGGGCGGATCGTGGCGGGAGCTCCTCAACACCGACGCCGAACGCTTCGGGGGCGGGGGTACTGCGCTCGGCGCCATCCTCGCCGGCGACGTCGGAGCGCACGGCTTCGAGTATTCGGCCGAGCTGACCCTCCCACCACTGGCGGTCCTCTGGCTGTGCCCCGAGGAGCAATAGCGACGCTCCGTGACGGGCGCCGGCGCAGCCGGCGCAGTCCTTGAGCCCAGAACGGAGGGACGCTCCGTGTACATCGTGATGATCGCTTCCGAGTGCGCCCCGGTCGCCAGGCGGGCGGCCTCGGCGAGGTCGTCTTCGGCCTGAGCCGGGAGCTGGAGCTGCGGGGGAACGCGGTCGAGATCATCCTGCCGAAGTACGACTGCCTCCGGTACGACCAAATCGAGGGTCTTCACGTCGCCTACCACGACCTGCCGGTGCCCTGGTACAGCGGAGCCGTCCACTGCACCGTGTGGTCGGGATTCGTGCACGGGCGGAGGTGCTACTTCCTCGACCCGCACTCGTCCGACCAGTTCTTCAACCGCAGTCACCTCTACGGGTCGCCCGACGACGTGGCCAGGTTCGCCTTCTTCAGCAAGGCCGCCCTGGAGTTCCTGCTCAAGGCCGACAAGCGCCCGGACGTCATCCACTGCCACGACTGGCAGACCGGCCTTGTCCCCGTCCTGTTGTTCGAGACCTACCAGCAGTGCGGGATGCACGACCAGCGGGTGTGTTACACGATCCACAACTTCAGTCATCAGGGGATCACCCGGGAGCACATCCTGTGGGCGACAGGCTTGACCCGACCCGAGCGGTTCTTCGATTACGACCGGCTTCGTGACAACTTCAACCACAACGCCATCAACCTGATGAAGGGCGGGATCGTCTACTCCAACTTCGTCACGACCGTGTCGCCGCAGTACGCGTGGGAGGTTACCTACACCGACCGGGGCATGGGCCTGGCCCACACGCTCCACCTCCACAAGGAGAAGTTCGGCGGCGTACTCAACGGCCTGGACTACGGCGTGTGGAACCCGGAGGTGGACGAATTCATCCCCGCCCGATTCGGCATCGACTCCATCGAGCAGAAGTACGAGAACAAGAGGACCCTGCGTGATCGGCTGATGCTCGGCCACGCCTGGAAGCCGATCGTCTGCTACGTCGGCCGCCTCGACCGCCAGAAGGGGGTGCACCTGATCCGACACGCCCTGTTCTACGCCTTGGCCCAGGGCGCCCAGTTCGTGCTCATCGGCTCCAGCCCCGACCCGTCCATCAACGCCCAGTTCTGGGACCTGAAGCACCAGCTCAACGACAATCCGGACTGCCATCTGGAGATGAGCTACGACGAATCCCTGGCCCACCTCATCTACGCGGGGGCCGACATCCTGGTGATGCCGAGCCTCTTCGAGCCCTGCGGGCTGGCCCAGATGATCGCCCTGAAATACGGGACCGTCCCCGTGGTGCGCGCCGTCGGAGGGCTGGTCGACACCGTCTTCGACCGTGACCACTCGTCGCGGCCGCTGCACGAGCGCAACGGGTTCGTGTTCCATCAGGTCGACCACATGGCCCTGGAGTCGGCCCTGGCCCGGGCCATAGGGCTGTGGCACTCGCACCCGGAGCAGTTCCGTGATCTGGCCCTCAACGGGATGCGCGCCAACCACTCGTGGGCCCCGGCGGGCCAGGATTACCTCAACATCTACGGCCGCATCCGCAATCAGTGAAATGGAGTGTGACGTGAGCGAGCTTCCGGCATGTGTCGACGACCTGCCGAATATCTGCGGATCGGAACCGGTGATCGAGGAGGCGATCAGGGCCGGTCGGCCGGACTCCGAGCCCACCCTTGACGGTGTCGTGCGCCTTGATGACATCGACGCCGCCTTCTCCATCGCCCTCCACATGCACCAGCCGCTGATCCCCGCCGGAGGGGGCGACCTGCGGACGGCGGCCACCATCAGCAACCTGCGGTGGATGATGGAGCACCGAGACATCGGCGACAACCACAACGCCCCGGCGTTCCTCTGGTGCTACCAGCGCATGGGCGAGGTGATTCCGCAGCTGGTCGACGAGGGGCACCAGCCCCGGGTGATGCTCGACTACTCGGGCACCCTCCTGCACGGGCTCTACGAGATGGGCGCGCGTGAGGTTTTCGATGCGCTCGGCCGCATCACGTGCGACCCGTCCTACCGGCAGGCGGTCGAGTGGCTGGGCGCCCCGTGGGGCCACGCCGTGGCCCCGTCGACCCCGCTCCAGGACTTCCGCCTGCACGTACGGGCCTGGCAGCACCACTTCGCCGCCCTCTTCGGCCTCGAGGCCCTGGGCCGGGTCCGTGGGTTCTCGCCGTCGGAGATGGCGCTGCCGAACCACCCCGACGTCGCCTACGAGTTCGTGAAGGCCCTGACCGACTGCGGGTACGAATGGGTCCTCGTCCAGGAGCACACCGTCGAGCAACCCGACGGGCGGCACCCGGAACGGCCCCATCTCCCTCACCTGCTCTGCTGCACCAGCTCCACCGGCCAGACCGCCAGCATCGTGGCGATCGTCAAGACCCAGGGCAGCGACACCAAGCTGGTCGGCCAGATGCAGCCCTACTACGAGGCGAAGGGCCTCGGTCGGGCGGAGCTGGGGGGAAGGACGGTGCCACCCCTCGTCACTCAGATCGCCGACGGGGAGAACGGCGGGGTAATGATGAACGACTTCCCGCCCAAGTACATCGACGTGGTGCGGCAGTGCTCGGGCACCCGGACGCCCATGATGAACGTCTCCGACTACCTACGTCAGCTGTGGGAGTCCGGCATGACGTCCAACGACCTGCCGGTCGTCCAGCCCGTCCTCCAGCACCGCATCTGGGACCGGACGACCCCCGGCGAGGGGCCCGACCGGCTGGCCGCGGTCATCGCCGAGCTGGGGCAGGAGGACGGCAGTTTCCACGTGGACGGAGGGAGCTGGACCAACGACATCTCGTGGGTGCGGGGCTACGAGGACCTGCTCATACCCATGGAGAAGGCCAGCGCCCTCTTCCACGAACGGGTGCTGTCCAAGAACGTCCCCACACACGACCGGCGCTACCGGAACGCGCTGTTCCACCTGCTCACGGCCGAGACGAGCTGCTACCGCTATTGGGGCGAGGGCGTCTGGACGGGCTACGGCGCGGAGCTGGCCCGCCGCACCGGCGACATCATCACCTACGACCTCTGACGGCTTGACGGCATGGTCGACCCGGCCCATCAGGCGGTGTCGACGTAGCTGGACGCCGGGATGGTGAACAGCTCGGCGTAGAGCCCACCCTGGGCGATCGGCTGATCGTGGGTGCCCACCTCGACCACCCGCCCGCCGACCGCTGGCGTCGAGGTGCACGCGGTATCGCCGAAATGCACTTCCGTCGTGATTCTCTGACTCGACCACGAGGTCCTTCGGCGTGATCTCGCGGCGCCGGCCGCCGACATCGTCTAGCCATCCGTCTAAGGCGCGGTCGGCGTCGTGCTCCGGCAGCCAGTCCACGACCGTGACGAGATAGTCGGCGTGTCGTGCGACCAACCCTCGCCACTTTCTACGGCTTCCGTCCTTGCCGGGCATGGCTCCATCTTTGCTCGTCGGACCCGCTCCGAATGCCGGATATTTGACGACCTTGCCGGCGGCGGGCGTCACGGCGAGGGCACGCCGACGGGGATTCGCGAGCGTCTCAAGCCCGGCATGGACCGCCAAAGGCCGCGACAGACATCCGACCGTCGGCACTGACCTTCAGTGAACAAGATCGACCGGTCACAAGAATCCCGCGAGGGACCGTGCCGTCCAGGGGCCTAGTCATGCATGAGGCTCGGACCACCATCGCATCTCCCACACTTCCAACAGACGAGTGCATTGCGGCCGGAGGGATCCCGGCCATGATGCGGGCAACCA
>JAHWJH010000105.1:1865-8412 GCA_019348555.1 Actinomycetota bacterium | reverse complement strand
TGGGCATGACTTCGCCGGAACTGCAGGGCCCCCCGCCGGGGGGAAGGGCGCTCCCGGACAGAGGCGTGGCCGTCGAGGTGCGGTTGCTCGGCCACCCGACCCTCCTGCTCGAGGGCAGGGCGGTGGTGGGCTTCTCCTCGCTACGGATGCAGCGGCTGCTGGCGACGCTCGTCCTCGAGCCGGACACCTCCGTCCCGAGGTCGAGGATGGCCTTCCAACTCTGGCCCGAATCGACCGAAGCCCAAGCCCGAACCAACCTCCGCAAGCTGCTCCACGAACTGCGCCAGATGCTTTCCGGGGCCGGGGCCAACCTGGAGGTCGACCAGCAGGAGCTGCGGTGGCGAGCGGCCCCGTCGAGCTGGGTCGACGTGATCGCGTTCCAGGACGCCCTCGAGCGAGGTGAGGACGACGCAGCCGTCGCCATCTACGCCGGAGACCTGCTGCCGGACTGCTACGACGACTGGGTCATCGAGGCGCGGGATCGGCTCCGCCAGGCGGCCGGCGGCGCGCTCGACCGGCTTGCCGCCGCCGCCGAGGACCGGGGGGACCACCTCGCCGCCATCGATCATGCATGTGCCCGACTCCGTCTCGATCCCTGGTGGGAGCCGGCCCACCGCCATCTCATACGATCGCACGGTCGTCTCGGCAACCGGGCCGAGGCACTCCGGAGCTACCACCGCTGCGCCGAGGTTCTGGCCAAGGAGCTCGGGGTCGAACCGGACCCGACCACCCGCCGAGCGTACGAGGCCGTGCGCTCACCGGTCAGCATCGCGGCCGCCGCCCCGGTGGTCTCGTCTCCGTCAGCCGTCGGCCGGAGCGTCGAGCTCGACCGCATGAAATCGGTGTGGGAACGGGCGACGGCTTGGCGCAGCCAGCTGCTGCTCGTCACCGGTGACGCCGGGATCGGCAAGAGCCGGCTGGTCGACGAGCTGGCTCGTTCGGTCCAGAGCCGGGCCATAGTCGCCCGCTCACGAGCCTATGAAGCCGCAGGCCGGCTTCCGTGGGGACCGGTCGTCGAGTGGTTGCGCTCCGGCGGCATGGAACAGGCGCGCCAACGGCTGGCGCCGAGGTGGCGGGGCGAGTTGGCCCTGCTCCTCCCCGAGCTCCGTGCCGAGACCGGGACCGGGACCGCGCACCGCCGTGATGGTGACCCCGGGGCGCGCACGCAGCTCTTCGACGCCATCTCGCATGCTCTGCTGGCCGATGACCGCCCTGTCCTGTTGGTCATCGACGACCTCCAGTGGTGCGACCTCGACACCATCGACCTCATCGGTTACCTGGTCTCCACCCGCCCCTCGTCCCCCGTGCTAGTGGCCGGAACCGTCCGGATCGACGAGGTGGCCGACGACCATCCCCTGCGCCGGTTGGTCACCGGGCTCCAGCGGGAGGCGGCAGTGACCCAGCTCGATCTTGGACCTCTGGACCTCGCCGCCACCAGCGAGCTGGTGCAACGCCTCACCGGGGTCGCGGTCGCACCCGGGGCGCTCGAACGCCTCTGGCGCGATACCGCCGGCAACCCCCTGTTCCTGGTCGAGGCGGCGCGCGCGGGGTTGACCGGGCCAGCAACCGTTTCCGTATCGCTGTTGCCCACCGTCAAGGCAACGATCGGCGCGCGTCTGGCCCGTCTGTCGCCCGGTGCCCGGGCCTTGGTCGAGCTGACCGCCGCGCTGGGGCGCGAGTTCACCGCCGACATCGTGGTGAGGGCATCCGAACAGGAACCGCAACAAGTGCTCGATGCGCTCGATGAGCTGTGGCAACGCCGCATCGTGCGCGAGCTGGGTGCGGGCTACGACTTCACCCACGACAAGATTCGGGAGGTGGCCTACGACGGCATCAGCCCGGTACGTCGGCGGCGTCTCCACTGGGCCGCCGCCCAGGCCCTCTTGGATGCCCACGGCGACGATCCGGGCCCCTTCAGCGCCCACCTGGCCGCTCAGCTGGAGGCGGCTGGACTCGTGGGCGCCGCGGTCGACGCCCACCGCCGGGCCGCCGAGCACGCCGCTGCGGTCTTCGGCCTGGACGAGGCCATCGAGTCCTGCCGGCGTGGCCTCGCCCTGCTCGAGCAACTGCCGCCCGGCCGCGACCGCGACGAGCAGGAGCTGCGGCTCCGGCTGGCGCTCGGCGCGCCGGTGGTCGCGCTCGAGGGATACGGCTCCGCGCTCGGACAGGACGTCTACGGTCGCACGCTGGCGCTGTGCCGGCACCTCGGCCGCCGCGTCGATCCGGCCACCCTGCGAGGTCTGGGCCTGGCCGCGGTCACCTCGTGTCAGTTCGGTCGCGCCGCCCCCTTCGGTGCGGAGCTCCTGGCCATCGAAGACGACCCGATCGCCCGGACCGAGGGCCACTACCTGCTCGGTGTCACCGCCTTCTGGCGGGGCGCATTGGAGTCGGCCGAGCACCATCTCCGGGCGGCCGTCTCCAGCTACCGGCCGGACCTCGGACCGACCCACCGCCTCTACTACGCGCAGGACCCAAAGGCGGTGTGCCTGGTGCGCCTGGCGGTGACGCGGCTCTGGCGGGGAGACGCCGAGGAGGCCCGGGAGCTCGCCGAGGAGGCCCGGTCCTTCGCCCTCTCGCTCGACCATCCGATGACCTTGAGATACGTGCTGCTGTTCACCTCGATGGCCGCCATCGAGCTCTCGGACGAGTCCTGGTTGCGGCGCGACTTGTCCCAGGTGGCCGCAGTGGCTGAGCACGGACTGGCCTTCGTCAGAGTCGTCGAGCGCATCTACGAGGCCTGGATCGGCATCCTCGACCGCCGGGAGGCCGCACTCGACGAGCTGGAGGCCGCCGTCGAGGCCTGCCGCGTGGAGTCGGTCAGCCTGCACCTCACCCACGGTCTCAGCATCCTCGCTCGGGCTCAGCTTCGTCTCGGCCGGACGGAACGGGGCCTCGCGGCGGTGCGGGAGGGTCTGGCATGGGCCGCAACGCACGACCAGCACTACACGGATCCGCTTCTGCACCGGATCGAGGGAGAGCTGCTGGAGGCCCAGGGTGACCTCGCCGGGGCGGCGAGAGCCTTCGACCGGGCCAGGGATGTCGCCGCAGCGCAGGGGGCAAACCGCTTCATCAGCTCAGCCGTCGACGGCCACAGCCGGGTGAGCGTCGGCCTCACTCCGGGCGGCGCCGGACGGGGGAACGTCTGAGGGAACGCTCGGGGAACGCCCCGGCGGTCACGGTGGAGACGCCAGGACGCGTCATCGACAGGAGGAGTCCCATGAGCACCATCGAAGGGTTGCGAGCCCGAGTAAGGGGCCCCGTCATCGGCCCCGGCGACGACGGGTACGACGAGCACCGCACCGTCTACAACGCCATGCACGACCGCCGACCGGCGGTCATCGTGCGCTGCGCCGATGCAGCCGACGTCATCGCCGCCGTTCACCACGCCCGGGAGAACGATCTGGATTTGGCCGTACGCGGTGGCGGCCACAGCGTGCCGGGTTTCGGCACGTGCACCGGGGGCGTGGTGGTCGACCTCTCTCCCATGCGCTACGTCAGCGTCGACCCGGTCAAGAGGACGGCTCGTGCCGGCGGCGGCGCCACGTGGGGTGACTTCGACCACGCCACCCACGGGTTTGGACTGGCCACCACTGGCGGCATCATCTCGACCACGGGGGTCGGCGGTCTCACGCTCGGAGGCGGCATCGGGTACCTCACACGAGGCCTCGGACTGTCGATCGACAACCTCCTCTCAGCCGACGTGGTGACAGCGGACGGCCGCCAGGTGACCGCCAGCGACTATCAGAACGAGGATCTCTTCTGGGCCCTGCGGGGCGGTGGGGGGAACTTCGGCGTGGTCACCGCCTTCGAGTTCGAGCTCCACGAGTGCGACACCATCGTCGGCGGACCGCTCTTCTACGAGGTCGACGATGCCGAGGCGGTCCTGCAGCTCTACCGGGAGTACATCGACGGCGCTCCCGAGCAACTGGGGTGCTTCTTCGCCTGGCAGATCGCGCCGCCGCTTCCGTTCGTGCCGGAGGACCGGGTGGGTGACCTCTTCTGCGCCATGGTGACCTGTTGGAACGGCCCCCTCGACAAGGCGGAAGCGGTCATGAAGCCGCTCCGGGACGTAGCCGAGGTCAAGGCCGAGCACGTCGGTCCCATGCCCTACCCGGCGCTCAACGGCGCGTTCGACGGCTTGGTCCCTCCCGGGCTCCAGCACTACTGGAAGGCGGACTTCGTCACCGAGCTGAGCGACGATGCCATCGCAGCCCACATCGAGCACGGGATGAAGACGCCGGTGGTCAACTCGACCATGCACCTCTACCCGATCAACGGGGCCGTGCATCGAGTGGGCCCCGACGAGACGGCCTTCGGCCATCGCGACAAGAAGTTCGCCGCGGTCATCGCCGGCATGTGGCCGGACCCGGCCGACAACGAGGCCAACACCCAATGGGTGCGGGACTACTACGCCGCGATCCACCCCCACTCGGGCAGCGACGGCGGCTACATCAACTTCATGGCTGAGGACGACGCCCACCGGACTGAGGCCAACTTCGGGCGCAACTACGGCCGCCTGGCCCAGGTGAAAGCCGCCTGGGACCCGGACAACCTCTTCCACCTCAACCAGAACATCGAGCCGGGATCACGCTAGAGGGCGCCCACCTCCCGCATCGCGGGAGGACCGCACCGCCTGGCTCTTGGCGTTCGAAGAGGTTCCACACCGGCTCCACTCCGGCTCAATGGTCCTCGGGAACATGCCTCCACGACCCGGGACCGGCAACAGGCTGGCCTGTGACACGCACTCGCGGCGCCAGCCGCAGCGCCACGCTGACGCCGAGGCTGCGGAGCACACCCTCGGCTGCAGCAACGGGTCCGGCCCACGACACGGAACTGACTCGACGAACGACAAGGGGACCCCAATCGTGAAACTCGTCACCGCCATCATCAGCGAGCACCGGTTGGGCACGGTCAAGGCCGCCCTGCTGGCGTTCGGTGTTCCCGAGCTGAGCGTCTCGGAGGCCGGCGTCCGCCTGGCAGGTGAGGCCCGGACCTATCGAGGCACGGTCTACGAGGTCGACATCTTCCCCCGCCTGAGGATCGAGGTCCTGTGCGACTTCCTCGACGCCGAGGACATCGCTCGGGTGATCGCCAGCGCCGTACGGACCGAGGTGGGAGGCGGGGAGAAGGTCTGGGTCAGCGACATCGACCTCGTCATCCCCGTATCGGCCTGCCCATACGGCGCCGTGGTATAGCCCGGCAGGGGGCCACCACCTGGCTCTTGGCGTTGGGGACGGGGCAGGCCGAGCTCAGCGCGGCCGACGCCGGCGCGGCGACCAACTCGGCTTCTTGGCGGCCGTCTCCAGCGACATCGCCGTGGTGGGGGCGCCCCTGGACCACGAAGGCAGGAAGCTGCACAAGCTTGTGGTGGGTACCGGCTGCCGTCATCGTGGCCAGGGATCGACGACCGAGCGTGCCCAGCGGCGACCTTGCCCTACGTCGGCGCTCGCCGTCGCTGAGCGAGCGAGGGCGGGGCGGTTCGGAGGGAGCCGTTGCTCGGGAGACGTCGGACCGACGACCGGCGCAGGGAACAACGTGGCGACGAGCGAGCGATGACCGCTTCTACTCCGCCTCCACTGCGTCTCAATGGTCGCCGGAGACGATGCCATCACGACGACGTGAGGAGATTCATGGCGGCCGGCGGAGCGCCTCCAGCCCACCGCGTGGCGGGGAACGATTGAGGGAACGCTCGGGGAACACCCCGGTGCGCACTGTGGACGGCGCAGGCCCGGGTTCAAGGACGTCGGCGTGATGCAGGTGACGCCCCTCCAGGTCGTCGTGAACGACGCCAAGTGACCCAGAAACCACATAGCCAAGAGACGAGAGAAGGAGAACGAGATGACTGATCCGAGACATGCCCGAAAGACGGCCGCCATCCTGGCGCTCACAGCCCTGGGGGGCCTGGCCAGTTTGACGGGCCTGGCCGGTGCCACGCAGCCGGGGGCCTGGGGGCTCAAGGTTGAGTCCGATCGCAAGGTGGCTCTGCAGGATTCGATCCACATCAACATGAGACGTGGGACGGAGGTCACCACGACACGCATCAGCGTGGCGCCAGGTGGTCACACCACGTGGCACCACCACCCTGGCCCCCACGTCGTCTCCGTGACGGCAGGAAAGGTGAAGGTCTTCGAGACGGATTGCACTGTTCGTGGAGGGGGAGCATTCGAGGCCGGGCAGGGGTTCTTCGACCCCGGCTCGGCCCGGCCCCGCCACATCCACACCCTCCACAACCCCGGAACAGAGGTGGCGCATGTGGTGATCACGGACTTTCGTGAGCCGGGCGAGGCGCTGACGGTCCCGGCTGACCGGGAACCGACCTCCGTCTGCTTCTAGTGCACCACCGCGAGGCGGGGATCAGGCGGCGACGACGCTCCATAGCGCCGAACGGTCTCTTCGACCGTCGCCGCCTGCCCCGCTTCCCACGCCCCGACGAACGCCGCGTCACCCAGACCCTTCCGGGCGGTGTTGCGTCCTGGTCATTCCCCGACGTGGCCAGGATGCTCGGCGATGCAGACGAAGACTCGTCGGCCTTCGGGACGTTCCGTCG
>JAHWJH010000105.1:0-1765 GCA_019348555.1 Actinomycetota bacterium | reverse complement strand
CACGCCCCGACGAACGCCGCGTCACCCAGACCCTTCCGGGCGGTGTTGCGTCCTGGTCATTCCCCGACGTGGCCAGGATGCTCGGCGATGCAGACGAAGACTCGTCGGCCTTCGGGACGTTCCGTCGAACCCGTGGTCTGTCTCCCTCTCGATCAGGTCGACCGATTTCAAGGGGTCTGGCCACAGGACAAGGACGCCGGGCCTGCCGCCAAGCTTGGCCAGGTGCACGGGTATCGAGTATCCGACGAGGTCGCTCGATCGGTTCCCAGGTGCTCGTATCGCTCCAGCTGCCCGTGGGCGCGCGCCGGTAGATGCCCCCGACGTCTCAGATCAGTAGCCGTCGGGGTCAGGGAGGTCGCCGGGGTACCTGACGTCGATCTCGGTAATGGACTTCGGGAAGTCCGACCTGTTGTTGGTGATGAAGCGGTCGGCGCCGGCGCCGACGGCGGTGGCGAGATGAACAGCATCTGCAGCTCGAAGTCCGTATGACGCTCCCAGCGACGTCGCCAGCTCCGCGGTGGCGAGATCGGTTGGACGCAGGTCAAGCCGGCTGAGCAGTGCACCGAGGTCGGCCATCTCGTCGGCAGACCGCTCCCGTGACGGCTTGGTCAACAGCTCCGGGACAAGAAGCACCGATCCGATTCCGACGATGAGATCGGTGCCTTCGAACATTTGGTGAGCGAACAGTGCACGAACACGTCGCCCGAGCTCATGTCCGGGCACGACGGCGTAGATCAAGACGTCGGAGTCGAAGGCGTCCACAAGGTCGGCCGTCAGCGTGTCGACCGACCGGCTCGGATCTCAGCGATCATGGCTTCTGCGCGCTCTTCGCTGAGTGTGGGCGGCGGCATGGGGGCCCGTCGGCTCCGTTCGAGGAGGTCGTGCACCTCGGCAGCGCCGGCGAGGGCTTGCGCGGCCCGTCGTGGGCGGAGGTTGTCCGGACGAACGACCACGGCGACGGGCTTCCCATGGCGCGTGATGGTGACCTCCTCGCCGGCAAGAACGCGATCCAGGAGTTGGGGCAGGGCGGCGCGGGCCTCGCTGACGGTCATCCTCGTCGTCATAACTCAACCGTACCTGCATGTACATGGACGTACACAAGCGATAGCGCCACCTCGGGACCGATCGCTGACGTCTCGCTGGCGGTCTGCTGACGGGTCACTGCGACGAGGACGAGGTTTGGTGGGGGCGACGGCCGAAATCGATGACCTCCTATGGGCGGTATCGCAGCCCTTCTGGACCCGGCGCGCTGCCCAGGTCCCGAAGCGCGGCACCTGGGTCATCCCCGCCGCTCGATCTCATCCCGCGCCACCGTCCCCGTAACCCCCCGTCCAGACCCCCACCGACCTGTCGTCGAGAAGCCGCCACACCACGGCGCGCGTCAACGCCCGAGCCGCTTCAACCAGCGCCCGGGCGTCCTCCACCGTGGTTGTGACGCGTGCAACGCCGGGTTTTCGGCCAGCCACTGCCAGCGCACCGGCTGCTCCGTGTTCGGCTCCAGGCGCGGCCGGGCGTGCGCTGTCGGCGATGGCTCGAAACCGGGTCGCGACCGAGGTCAACCCGTAGGCGCCAGGACTTCCCGCGGCGCTCGATCGGCCCTGCACGCGGGCGACGCTACGTAGAACCCGTGACCATGCGTTGACCGTCGGTGACCATCCTGGCGTCCGTACTTCAGGAGCAGCCCCAACGGGATTCGAACCCGTGTCTCCACCTTGAGAGGGCGGTTGCACCTACCGCTGGAGTCGCCTCCTCCCGCTCGCCTCCT
>JAHWJH010000104.1 GCA_019348555.1 Actinomycetota bacterium | reverse complement strand
CGGCACTCGATGCCGAGGTCGGCGGCGATGGTCATCACCGAGTGCTGGGTGATGCCCGCCAGCGCACCGGCGCTGACGGGCGGGGTGAGGATCGTGCCCCGCTTGACCACGAAGAGGTTCTCCCCGGTGCACTCGCTCACGTAGCCCTGGGGCGAGAGAATGATGGCCTCGTCGTAGCCGGCCTTGAGCGCCTCGACCTTGGCCAGCGACGAGTTGATGTACATGCCGGTGCCCTTGGCCGCCGGCGGGATGCAGTTGGGGTCGAAACGGCAGAACGACGAGATCTTCATGCGCACGCCGTGCTGGAGGCCGTCGTCGCCCAGGTAGGCGCCCCACGGCCATACGGCGATGGAGACGTTGACCGGGCAGGGCAGGGGGTTCAGGCCCATCTCCCCATAGCCCAGATAGGCGAGCGGGCGGATGTAGCAGGACTCCAGGCGGTTGACCCGCACCGTCTCCTTGGTGGCCTCGACGAGCTCCTCGACGGAGAAGGGGATGTCGATCATGAAGATCTTGGCGCTGTCGAAGAGGCGCTCGATGTGGTCGGTGAGGCGGAACACCGCCGGACCCTGGCTGGTGGCGTAGGCCCGGATTCCCTCGAACACGCCGGTGCCGTAGTGCAGGGTGTGGGTGAGGACATGGACGGTGGCGTCGTCCCAGTCGACCAGACGCCCGTCCATCCAGATCTTTTCGCTCTTGGTCAGTGGCATCCGCTCTACACCCTTCCTGCGATGGTGTCGCCGATCTCGCTGGTCGAGCCGGCGAGCCCGCCGGGCTCGGCGACCGCTTTGTCGATGCGGGCGGCGGCGTCGGCCTCGCCCAGGTACTCCAACATCATGGCCGCGCTGCGGATGGCAGCGACAGGGTTGGCCCGGCCGGTGCCCACGAGGTCGGGTGCGGAGCCGTGCACCGGCTCGAACAGCGAGGGACCGGTGCGAGCGGGGTTGAGGTTGGCGGAGGCGGCCACGCCGATGCCTCCCGACACCGCTCCGGCCAGGTCGGTGAGGATGTCGCCGAACAGGTTGTCGGTGACCACCACGTCGAAGCGCTCCGGGGTCTCCACCAGGTGGATGCAGGCGGCGTCGACGTGGGCGTAGGCGGTGGCGACGTCGGGATGCTCGGCGGCCACCTCGTCGAAGACCCGCTGCCACAGGTCGCCGGCGTAGGCGAGCACGTTGGTCTTGTGCACCAGGGTGAGGTGGCGCCGGGCACGGGACTCCGCCTGGGCGAAGGCGAATCGCACGCAGCGCTCCACCCCCATGCGGGTGTTGACCGAGCCCTGGGTGGCCACCTCGTGCGGCGTGCCCTTGCGCAGGATGCCGCCTTCGCCGGCGTAGACGCCCTCGGTGTTCTCGCGCACCACCACCAGGTCGACCGCCGGGGGCGCCAGGAACGGGCGGAGGTTGACGTAGAGGTCGAGACGGAAGCGCAGCTCGAGGAGGAGCCCTCGTTCGAGGATGCCGGGCGCAACGTCGGGGCTGCCGATGGCTCCGAGGAGGATGGCGTCGAGGCCGGCAAGCTCGGCGAGCACGGCGGCAGGCAAGACCTCGCCGGTGCGCAGGTAACGACGGGCCCCGAGGTCGTAGTCGACCACGTCGAGGACCACGCCGGCGGCGTCGATCACCTTGCGGGCCTCGGCCACCACCTCGGGGCCGATCCCGTCGCCGGCGATCACGCCGACCCTGTGGCTCATGATCTCGCTCCTGAGAAGAGAAAGACCGCCCACCGGGGTGGACGGTCAGAGGGCACACGCCGAGGATGGGCGTGTGCTACATGGCTACGATGATGACGCGCTCGGTCCTGGACATCGACGCCAGTGTCGACCATGGGGACGGGGACGTCAACCCGTTTCGCCGGCGCGAGCGCCGGTAGCATCGAGAGATGGCCGAGGTGCACGAGCTGTCGCGGGCCGCCTACGACCGGCTCCGGTCCGAGCTCGAGGTGCTCAGCACCGAGGGGCGGATCGACATCGCCCACAAGATCGAGGCTGCCCGGGCACTCGGCGACCTGTCGGAGAACGGCGACTACCACGCCGCCAAGGAGCAGCAGGGCAAGATGGAGGCCCGCATCCGCCAGATCAGCGGGTTGCTGGCCGACGCCGTGGTGGTCGATGCGCCTGCCGGTGGGGGCGACACCGTCGCCGTCGGCACCATCGTGCTGCTGCGCTTCGAGGGCGACGACGACGTCGAGCGCTTCCTGGTCGGGTCCATCGAGGAGCGCCGCGAAGGCCTCGACGTGCTCTCGCCGGGTTCGCCCCTCGGCCAAGCGGTGTTGGGCGCCTCCGTCGGCGAGCACCGGGTCTACGAGGTCAACGGCAACCGTCTCGGCATCGAGGTGGTCGCCATCGACCCGGGATGACCGGTCCCGATCTCCCTCCTGGTCGCCACCTCGATCTTCCCGGCCGAGGCCGCACCTTCGTGCGGGAACTACCCGGTCCGGCCCATGCGCCCGCCCTGGTGCTCCTGCACGGCTGGACGGCTCCCTCCGATCTCACGTGGTTCCGCTGCTACGAGGCCCTCGGCCAGGTGTTCCGGGTGGTGGCCATCGACCAGCGAGGCCACGGTCGAGGCATCCGCAGCGCCGAGCGGTTCCGCCTCGACGACTGCGCCGACGACGTCGCCGCCCTGGTCGACGTGCTCGGCCTTCGCCGGCACCGACCGGTCATCGCGCTGGGCTACTCGCTGGGAGGCTGCGTCGCCCAGCTGACGTGGCGACGCCACCCCGAGGCCGTCGACGGCCTGGTCCTGTGCTCCACCAGCAGGTCGTTCGCCGAGACCGACGATGAGCGCCGCTACTTCGCCGCCCTCGGCGGGCTGGGCCTGGCCGCTCGGTTGACGCCCGGCCCGCTGCGCCGCCGGCTCGCTCGTCGGGTCGTCGACCGCCGCGTGATCGATTGCGAGCTGCGGGAGTGGATGCTCGAGGAGCTGCACCGCAACGACGCCACCGCCCTCCTCCAGGCCGGCCATGCCCTGGGTCGCTTCGACTCACGCCCGTGGAGCCATGAGATCGACGTGCCGACCGCTGTCGTCGTGACCACGGCCGATCGCCAGGTACGACCCGCCCGCCAACGGGCGCTGGCGGCGTCGATTCCCGGCGCCACCATCCACCCGGTCGACGGAGGCCACGATGCCTGCGTCAGCGCTCCGGAGCGCTTCGTCCCGGCGGCGCTGGACGCCTGCCACTCGGTGGCCGTGCGGGTCGGCGCCTCGTCAGCAGCCCGCTGACCGACGGCCGCGGCTCCCGAGGCGGCGGGGGCCTGCCCGAGGCCGGGGCGTTCCTGCGCCACCTGCGACGCCCGGCTCCATCGCCTCGAAGGGAGCCAGCGTGGCCAGCTCCGCGGCCGCGGTTCCCGCCGCCCACCCGGCGCCGTTGGTCACCGAGATGGACTGGGTGCGCAGGCGTGGGAAGGTGGCGCCCACGGCGTCCTCGACGGCCTGATGACGGTCAGCGAGGACGGGCAGCAGGTCGGCCCCGTGCTCGGCGGCGGCCGCCGTCTCCGCCGCCCCTGCACTGGCGCGGAGGCGCTGGCCGATGCGCCGTGCGTACGCCACCAGGAACGCCGAGCGGAACGAGCGGGTGCTCGACCGCCCGTGGCGGTCGACATGGGGCCCGGTCAGGGTCATGGCGGCGACCGCTTGGACCAGCAGCGAGGTGTAGATCAGCTCGACGCCGTCGAGGTCGGTCTCGTGGCCGAACACCGTCGAGAAACCGAGCCCCGACGTCCACACCGCTCGGCACCGGTTGGCGGCGGCAACCTCGCCGAGGAGGAGCGACTTGGCCCTGGCATAGGGATCGTCGACGCCGATGCGCCGACCCCGAGGCCCCGCCTCGGTGCCGGCGCCGTCGACCATGGCGCGGTCGACCGAGTGGCGGGCCATGAGCTCCTGGGCCTTGGCGGTGAACGAATCCGCCTCGTCGGCGAAGGTGGTGGACTCCGCTTTGGCCAGCAGCGCCCGCACCCGCTCGAGCACCCGGGCGTCGACGGCTGCGTCGGCCATGCCGTTCGACGTGCGGCCTTCACCCGGCAATGGACCGAGCCGAGGCAGCGTCGGCAGCCACGCCAGCACCGACAGCACGTCGACGAGGAGGCGGGGGTCGGCCTCGTCGCAGCGTTGGCTTCGGCCGTCGAGCGGCAGGTGGGCGCTAGCGGATCCGGGCTCCGGTGGGCTCCAGGGGTCCGCACCGATCGCCCGGAGCTGCTCCCGCCATGCCCGATCGACCGTCGCCGCGCCGTAGCGCCGATGTTGCGAGGCGATGGCGGCGGCGAGCGGGGCGACGTGACCGGCGCTCCAGCGCCGCCGCACCGCCCGAGCCAGGTCGGCGGGTTGCCAGCCGCGCTCCCACGCCGCCTCGATGGAGCGCTCGACCAGCCGCTCGACCACCTGGGCGACCATCGTCGGAAACCCAGGCGAGCAGGGCCCGGCGTCGCCGATGCCGAGACGGCCGAGGTGGCGGATCGCAGCCGCGGCGTCGCCCCGACGAAGCGCACCGGCTGCGGCCAGCACGTCCATCTCGACGGCCGCGGCTTCGTCGGTGGTCCGAGGCCGCCGCCGGCGGTTCCGCTGCCCCATGGCGCCATCCTGGCACCGGCCGGTGACAAGAACCGGTCTGCGACCGCCGCCTACGCTCTCCGCCATCGACCGCCGCGCCGATCCCCGAGCAACGAGGCCCATCGAGCGATTCGCCTCGGGGGCGCCGTGGGAGGTGATCGTCGGCTACAGCCGTGCCGTGCGAGCCGGTCCATGGGTGTTCGTCGCCGGCACGACCGGGACGGTGGAAGGCAGCGTGGTCGCCCCCGGCGACGCCTACGCCCAGACCCTCCAGGCGCTCCACAACGTCGACGTCGCCCTGCGACTGGCGGGCGCCACTCTGGACGACGTCGTGCAGACCCGCCTGTCGGTCACCGACATCACCCGGTGGCACGACGTGGCGCGCGCCCATGAGGAGGTCTTCGCCAGCGCTCCGCCCGTCACGGCCATGATCGGCGTGGGCGGCCTCATCGACCCCGACATGCTGGTGGAGGTGGAAGCGACCGCCTATCTGGGGAGCTGACTCGGACGAGGGGCTACCTGCTACCCGTGCCGGTCGAGCTCAGCGCCGACTGGACGGCGGTCGCCGCCCGCACCACGGCGGGGCCGTAGCGCCGCCCGGGCGAGCGGGTGGTGCGCTCGATCGGACCCGACACCCCCACCGCTGCCCGCACCCGGCCCTTGTTGTCGACCACCGGGGCGCTCACCGACGCAACGCCGGCCTCCCGCTCCCCGACGCTCTGGGCCCACCCCTGTGTCAGGGCCAGCGGCTCGACGCTCAGCACTCGCCCCGCCGAACCCCGGTCGAGGGGGAGCCTCGCCCCGACCCGCACGATCGTGCGCAGGCCGTGGGGCGACTCCAGCGAGGCGACGCACACCCGGGCCTCGCCGTCGCGCACGTAGAGCTGGGCGCTCTCGCCGGTCTCGTCGCGAAGCGTCGCCAGCGCCGGGCGAGCGGCCTCCACCAAGGACAGCCCCTCGCTCGCCGCCCCTCCCAGGGCTACGAGCCGCAGCCCCAGGACGAAGCGCCCGTCCTCGTCGCGCCGGACCAGGCCGTGCACCTCCAGGGCCACCGCCAGGCGGTGGGCGGTCGGCCGAGGCAGTCCGGTGGCGGCCACCAGCTCGGCCAGCGTCAATGGACCCGCTTCGAGGGCGCGCAACACCGAAACGCTCTTGTCGAGCACTCCCACGCCGCTTACAGTTGGTCCCACCCAGCGAGATTACCATCTCAGATTGTGAGATAACGATGACCGCAACCAAGCCCACGACCCTGAGCGACAAGGTGTGGGAGCGCCACATCGTGCGTTCCGCCCCCGGAGAGCCCGACTTGCTCTACGTCGACCTCCATCTGGTCCACGAGGTGACCTCCCCTCAGGCGTTCGCCGGGCTGCGCCTGGCCGGCCGGACAGTTCGACGCCCCGACCTCACCGTGGCCACCATGGACCACAACGTCCCCACGTCCGACCTCGGCCAGCCCGTGGCCGATCCGGTCTCGGCCAAGCAGATGAAGACCCTGGCTCGCAACTGCGCCGACTTCGGCGTACGCCTCTATCCCATGGGCGACCCCGGCCAGGGCATCGTCCACATCATCGGCCCGGAGCAGGGTCTGACCCAGCCCGGCATGACGATCGTGTGCGGCGACAGCCACACCTCCACCCATGGGGCGCTCGGGGCACTGGCCTTCGGCATCGGCACCACCGAGATCGAGCATGTCCTCGCCACCCAGACCCTGCCCCAGGCCCGCCCCGGCACCATGGCCATCACCGTGGAGGGGGCGCTGGCGCCCGGGATCACCGCCAAGGACCTGATCCTGGCCGTGATCGCCCGGATCGGCACCAGCGGCGGGGTGGGCTCGATCGTGGAGTACCGGGGGCCAGCCATCCGGGCGCTGTCGGTCGAGGGGCGGATGACCGTGTGCAACATGTCGATCGAAGCCGGAGCCCGGGCGGGCATGGTCGCCCCCGACGACACCACCTTCGCCTACCTCGAAGGCCGCGCCCATGCGCCGAAGGGCCGGGCGTGGGAACAGGCCCTCGACGACTGGCGAACCCTGGTGACCGACGACGGCGCCACCTTCGACAAGGAGGTGGTGCTCGACGCCTCCGCCCTCGTGCCGCACGTCTCGTGGGGGACCAACCCCGCCCAGGTCGTGCCTCTCGACGCCTCGGTGCCTGATCCCGACACCTTCCTCGAGCCCGGCGAGCGAGAGGCGGCCCGCCGAGCGCTCAGCTACATGGGCCTGGAGCCGGGGACCGCCGTGCGCGACATCCCCGTCGACACCGTGTTCGTGGGGTCGTGCACCAACAGCCGCATCGAGGACCTCCGGGCGGCGGCGGCCGTGGCCGAGGGTCGCCAGGTGGCCCCGGGGGTGCGGGCGCTGGTGGTGCCCGGCTCCTTCCTCGTGAAGACCCAGGCCGAGGCGGAGGGCCTCGACCGGGTGTTCGCCGGCGCCGGGTTCGAGTGGCGCCAACCCGGCTGCTCGATGTGCCTCGGGATGAACCCCGACACGCTCGCCCCCGGCGAGCGGTGCGCGTCCACCAGCAACCGCAACTTCGAGGGCCGCCAGGGCAAGGGCGGCCGCACCCACCTGGTCTCGCCGGCGGTGGCCGTGGCCACCGCCGTGGCCGGCCACTTCGCTTCGCCCGCCGACCTGGAGGACCGTTCCTGATGGAAGCCCGCCGCACGATCTCCGGGACCGCCGTGCCCCTCGACCGCAGTGACGTCGACACCGACCAGATCATCCCCGCCCAGTGGCTGAAGCGGGTGGAGCGGACCGGCTTCGGTGCCGGGCTGTTCGCCGCCTGGCGTGACGATCCTGCCTTCGTGCTCAACCAGCAGCGCTTCGCCGGCGCCACGGTGCTGGTGGCCGGTTCCAACTTCGGCACCGGCTCGTCGCGCGAGCACGCCGTGTGGGCGCTCGAGGACTACGGCTTCCAGGCGGTGGTGTCGCCGCGCTTCGCCGACATCTTCCGCACCAACTGCACCAAGGTCGGCCTCGTGCCGGTGCAGGTCGACGCCGCCACCGGGGCGGCGCTGCTGCGGGCGGTGGAGGCCGACCCCGGCCTGGTGGTGACCGTCGACATCGCCGAGCGCACGCTGTCGGCGCCGGGGGCGGGCATCGAGGTGGAGTTCCCCCTCGACGACTTCACCCGGCACCGCCTGCTGGAGGGCCTCGACGACGTCGACCTCACGCTCCGCCACGCCGATGCCATCAGTGCCTACGAAGCCACCCGACCGGAGTGGCTCCCCCTCACCGGCTGAGCCGGAGCGCCCGGCCGGTGTCGGCCGGTCAGCCGATGCCGCCGCCCTTGGTGAGGTCGACCAGCAGCTCGTGGCAACGGATCGCCCGCTGGGCGTCCTGGTCCTTGCACTGGTTGATGAACTCGACCACGTCGTCGTGCCCGTGGGCATCCTCGACGTACTTGTCGTAGGCCTCGGCGGCCTTGAGGGCGTGGTACTGGATGCTCACCAGGTTGTAGACGATGTCGTCGGCCGGGGTGTGCTCGCTGCTCATGGGAACCTCCTGGTCGGTGGGCCAAGGCCTGCCCGACACGTCGCCGGCTCCAAACGTGGCCTGCCACCGGCGATCGGCGTCGCGGTCAGGGAGTGGCCTCGGGCCGGCGCACGGTCTCGTGGCGCTGGCGCACCCGCACCACCTTGTTGACGGCGCTGAGGAAGGCTCGAGCCGACGCCTCGACCACGTCGGTCGACAGTCCCCGCCCCGACACCCGGATGCCGTCGGCGTCGAGCTGGACGATGACGTCGCCGAGGGCGTCGACGCCACCGGTGACCGAGGAGACGTTGAAGTCGACCAGCGCCGCCTCCACGCCGGTGGCCGACTTGATGGCCCTGCAGGCGGCGTCGATCATGCCGTCGCCGTCGGCGCTGGCCTCCAGCTTCTCACCGTCGTGGAGGAGCACGACGCTGGCCAGCGGGGTCCCCA
>JAHWJH010000103.1 GCA_019348555.1 Actinomycetota bacterium | reverse complement strand
AACGACCTGGTCTCGATCTTCCTCACCGGGATCCCTGAGGTGAACCAGCCCGCCAACGTGCAGCCGGCCGAGCTGCTGCGGCTCAACACCGACGTCGACCCGACCGACTTCGCCAACCAGGACCGCCTGGGACTGCTCGCCGGTCAGGCCGACGGCTGGCCCAACGGCCGACGGGTGGGCGATGACGTGATCGACATCGCCCTTCGGGCGGTGGCCGGCGCCACGCCCTTCACCCCTGAGTTCAACGTGGCGCCCAACAACCAGCTCACCGACGGGGCCAATGCCAACGACCGCCCCTACCTGCAGGAGTTCCCCTACCTGGCTACTCCCCACCAGGGCTACGAACTCGACAACCCCCAGCGGGTGGACCGATCAGATGACGAGCGGTCCACCCGGGGTCGTGACCGCGGGACCCGCAACGGGAAACCGTGATGGCAACGGAAATCTCGTTGGCGACCTCTTGAAGAGCCTGGGGATCCGCTAGGCCCGAACTGAGCCGGAGGCTGGCACGCCTCCGGCTTCGCACGGAGACGAAGACTGGCATTCGCCCTGCGGTGACGACGAGTGAGGGACATGGGATCGCCAGAAGCCCCGTCGGAAGGAGGGCTTCAGGCAGCGGAGTGCGTTCGTTGGCAATGAGAGCGTGGCGCTCACTCGCACCAGGGTCTCTCGACTGGCCCTTGGCTTTGTGCCATCGGGGTGCCATCGGCCAGGGGATGATGCCCCTGGCCAGCTCCACCAGGTCCCGCGACAGGTGAGTCCGGGAGTTCCCTCTTCGTCGACAACGACGAGCGGTGGAGCCGCCTCGGCGGCGGCATGGCGGCTACAGGCGGCGGATGAGCGCGGCGACGAAGGCGTCGAGGTCGTCGGGCTTGCGCGAGGTGATGAGGTTGCGGTCCTCGGCAACTTCCCGGTCGACCCATTCGGCGCCGGCGTTGATGAGATCGGTGCGAATGGAGGGCCAGGAGGTGATGGTGCGCCCCCGCACGACGTCGGCCTCGACGAGCAGGCTCCCGGCGTGGCAGATGGCGGCAACCGGCTTGTCACCGTCGAAGACGCTCCTCACGAACTTCACGATGCCCGCCGACGTGCGCAGCTTGTCGGGTGCGTACCCGCCGGGAATGACCAACGCGTCGAAGTCGTCGGCGCTCACCTCGTCGGGGGTGGCCTCGACCGTGAACGACGTCGTGCCCTTCTTTCCTCGAACCTCCTTGCCGGATTCCGGTCCGATCACCACCACGTCGTGCCCAGCTTCCCTGATCCGGTCGTAGGGAACCTGGAACTCAGAGTCCTCGAAGTCGTCTGCGAGCACGAACGCCACCTTGGCCACGATGCCTCCTAGATCGGTCTGCGGTACTGGGTCTCGATGTCGTCTGGATGTACCCGAGCGGCTTCGCTCGGCACACGCCGGCGTAGCATCGGCGTGCCCAAAGCAGCGATCAGGTGGGGTCGCGTGCGCTACGACGTGATCCTCGACATCGGCGGCGGCAAGGTCGTCATCAGGGTGTGACGGCCCGTGTCCGAGCCTGCCGGGGAACCACTCGACACAACGGCCAAGACGGCTCAGTCTTGAGGCACCGACGCCCTGACACGGAGATGCCGATGGCCACGACCGTCCAGCTGCGCCTGCGCCACATCCATCACGGACAACGTCCAGCGGGAGATGCTCGCGCCACCCAGTGCCTGGCACCGGCACTGGCCGATGCGGGACGACAGCGACGAGCCGGAGGGGCGCCATGACCATCGCCACCGTCAACCCGACCACCGGAGAGCTCCTCGAGCAGTGGGACCCCCTGACGGCGCACGAGGTGAACGAGCGCATCGGTCGCGCCCACTCCGCCTTCGGCGCCTACCGGCTCACCTCGTTCGCCGACCGGGCCGGATGGCTGCGCGCGACGGCCGACCTCCTCGAGTCGGACATCGACGGCGTCGCCCGGATGATGACCACCGAGATGGGAAAGACGCTGGCGGCCGCCCGCGCCGAGACGGTCAAGTGCGCGGCAGCGTGTCGCTTTTTCGCCTCCCAGGCCGAGAGCTTCCTCGCCGACGAGGAGGTGCTCGGCGCCGACGTGGGCGCCGAGCGGGCCTTCGCCCGCTACCAGCCGCTGGGCCCGGTGCTGGCGGTCATGCCGTGGAACTTCCCGCTGTGGCAGGTCGTGCGCTTCGCAGCTCCGGCGCTGATGGCGGGAAACGTCGGGTTGCTCAAGCACGCCTCGAACGTCCCTCGCACGGCCCTGTTCCTGGAGGAGCTGTTCGTCGGGGCCGGCTTTCCCGACGGGGTGTTCCAGACCCTGCTGATCACCACCGAGCAGGTGGAGCCGGTCCTGCGCGACCCGAGGGTCGCCGCTGCCACCGTCACCGGCAGCACCGGGGCAGGCCGCTCCGTGGGCGCCATCGCCGGTTCGGAGATCAAGCCGTCGGTACTCGAGCTCGGAGGCAGCGACGCGTTCGTGGTCATGCCGTCGGCCGATCTCGACCGGGCGGCCGAGGTGGCTGCGGTCGCCCGGTGTCAGAACAACGGGCAGAGCTGCATCGCCGCCAAGCGCTTCATCGTCCACGATGCCGTGGCGGACGCCTTCGAGCGCCGGTTCGTGGAGCGCATGGAAGCCTTGCGGGTCGGCGACCCACTTGAAGCGTCCACCGACGTGGGGCCGCTGGCCACCGAGCGAGGACGTGTCGAGGTGGAGGAGCTGGTCGCCGACGCCATGGCCAAGGGCGCGACGGTGCGATGCGGCGGCGCCCGCCTCGACGGTCCGGGCTGGTTCTACCCGCCGACGGTCGTCAGCGGCGTGGCACCGGGCATGCGCATGTTCGCCGAGGAGGTGTTCGGGCCGGTGGCCTCGGTGCTGCGGGCGGCCGACCTCGACCACGCCATCGAGCTGGCCAACGCGGTGGACTTCGGGCTCGGGTCGAACGCCTGGACCGATGACCGCGCCGAGCAGGAACGCTTCGTGCGCGACCTCCAAGCCGGGGCGGTGTTCGTCAACGGCATGACCACGTCGTTCCCGCAGTTGCCCTTCGGCGGGATCAAGGGGTCCGGGTACGGCCGCGAGCTCGCCGCCCAGGGGGTGCGGTCGTTCTGCAACCTCAAGACCGTCTGGCTCGGGACGGGACGGCGTGAAGCGGACGTGGCCAGGAGCGAGTGACGAGCCTGGCGGAGGGACCGCGACCCGGTCACACGACTCCGGCCTCGGCGGTTGTGGTTCGGGGCCGGCCACGCTGTAGAACGAGTCGATGAGCCCAGCCACGCCGGTGCTGTGGAACCCACGGGCACGGTCGAGGACCAAGATCGTCGCCACCGTGGGGCCTGCGTGCCACGACGCGTCCACCTTGCGGGCGATGATCGCCGCCGGCATGGACGTCGCCCGCCTCTCGCTCTCCCACGCCTCGCTCGACGACACCCTGCGCCGCATGGAGCTGATTCGGTCGATCGCCCACGACGAAGGCGCCGTGGTCGGCGTGCTGGCCGATCTGCCGGGCCCGAAGGTGCGCACCGCCCCCTTTCCCAGCGACGGCGTGCACCTGGCCGACGGGACGCAGGTGGAGCTGGTCCCCGGTGACGGCGACGGCGCGGGCGGCGGCAGCGACGACTCACGCATCGTCGTCGACCTGCCATCGGTGTTGGCCGACCTGGTGCCGGGCGATCGGGTGGCGCTGGGCGACGGCGCCATCGAGTTGGTCGTGGACCACGTCGACGACCTGCGGGCTCGGGCGAGCGTGGTGGCGAGCGGCTGGGCTCAGGGCCGACCCGGGGTCATCCTGCCCCCGGGTCGCTCGGCGGTGGCTTCTCCCACCCCCGACGATCTCCGCCTCCTCAGAGGGCTGGCAGCGGCGGGCATCGATGCCGTGGCGGTTTCGTTCGTGCGCTCGGCGGGCGACATCGTGCGGGCCCGGGAGGCGCTGGAGGCTCCCGCCCCGATGCTGGTGGCGAAGATCGAGACCCAGGAGGCCGTCGACAACCTCGACGAGGTGATCGCCGTGTCCGACGGCGTGATGGTCGCCCGTGGCGACCTGGGCATCCGCTGCGCCCTGGAGGACGTGCCCCACTACCAGAAACGCATCATCCGCACCGGAGTGGCCTACGGGCGGCCGGTCATCACCGCCACCCAGATGCTCGAGTCGATGGTGCGGGCACCGGCTCCCACCCGGGCCGAGGTGAGCGACGTCGCGAACGCCGTGTTCGACGGCACCAGCGCGCTCATGCTGTCGGCAGAGACGGCCATCGGTCACGACCCGGCCCTCGCCGTGCGGACCATGGTCCGCGTGGCGGAGCGGGCGGAGCGGGAGTTCGACTACCTGAACTGGGGGCGCAACCTCGGCCTCCTGCAGACCACCGATGCCCAGGGCGCACCGGCGTCGGTACGGATCACCGCCGCCATCTCGGCGGCCGCCTGGCGTGCCGCCACCGATGCCGACGTCGTCGCCATCATCGCCTGCACCAACAACGGTGACACGGCGAGGGCCATCTCGAGGTTCCGTCCAACGGTGCCGGTGCTGGCCGCTACGCCGTCCCAGCGGACGGTGCGACAGCTGGCGATGGCGTGGGGGATCACCCCCATCCTCACCGATCGTCACGGCACCACGGACGACATCGTCTGGTTCGCGGTGCAGGCCGCCGCCGCTGGTGGCTACGTGCACCCCGGCGACCTGGTGGCCGTCCTCGTCGGGTCCCCGGTCGACCCGCAGCCGACCACCGACACCCTCCGACTGGTCCGGGTGCGCTGAACCGGCGGCCTGCGCCCTATGTGGGCGATGATGGCGTCGTGGCGGAGCCGCCGGACCTCGTCGACGACCTGCAGGTGGCGCTTGACGCTGCCCCTCCCTATGCCGTGATGCCGGTGGTCGAAGCGGCGCTGCGCGAGGCGATCGGCGCCCTCGGCGTGACGCTGCTCCTGGCGGACTACGCCGAAGTCGCGCTCCAGGTCTTCGACAACGAGCGTCGGTCTGCCACGTCGACGAGCCGGTCCGTACACGTCGAGGGGACCGAGGTCGGACGGTGCTACCGCTCCCAAGAGCTGACCGTCGAACCCCTCGGGTCGACCTGGAGGATCAACGCGCCAGTGTCGGTGCGATGCGAGCGCTTCGGCGTGCTCACCGTCGAGGTCGCCGAGGAGCCAGGCGATGATCTCCTGGCGATTGTCCCCCAGGTCGCCGTGGTTGTCTCCTACGTGGTGGCCAGCGCCCGCCGCTACACCGACGTGTTCGAACGGGTGCGCCGACGCCGGCGGTTGTCTCTGGCGGCCGAGCTGCAGTGGGAGCTGCTGCCCGTGTTGGGCTACGACGCCGAGACCTTCACCCTCGCGGGCGCCCTCGAGCCGGCGTACGAGGTCGGCGGTGACAACTTCGACTACGCCGTCGACGGCGAGCGACTCACCGTGTCGGTGACCGACGCCATGGGCCACGGCCTGGAGGCGGCGCTTTTGTCGACCCTCGTCGTGGCGGCGATGCGCAACTGCCGGCGCGCCGGGGAGGGCATCGTCGAGCAGGTCACCGTGGCCAACCAGGTCCTGTGCGAGCAGTTCGGCGGCGACACCTTCGCCACCGTCGTGATCATGAACATCGCCCTCGACACCGGCCGGGGCCACGCCGTCAACGCCGGCCACCCGCAGCCGTGGCGGCATCGACGGGGCTCCGCCGAGCGGCTCGCCCTCGCTCCCGATCTCCCGCTCGGGCTGTTCCCGGACAGCCGGTACCACGCCCACCCCATCGAGGTCGACCCGGGCGACCGCCTGGTCTTGTTGAGCGATGGGGTGCTCGAGGCGGGCCCTTCAGCAGACGAATCGTTCGGCGCCGGTCGGTTCTCCACCCACCTCGACGCCGATCGAGCAGTGCCACCGCGGGAGTTCGTCCGCCGATTGATCCGACGGGTCGTCGACCACCGCGACGACTCGTTGCGCGACGACGCCACCTTGCTCTGCGTCGATTGGTCCGAGGGCCCGGACAACGGCTGATTGCTGAAGGAACTTCGGCAACAGCCCGCTGCGGTTAGGGGTTTACGCCACTTCCCTTTTCGTGGGGCTGCTGCTCGCCAGCCTCACTGCTCACTTCGACCCCGTTGATGCTTTCGACGCCGTGGACCTCGGTATTCGCCAGAACGGCCATAAGGCGTTCACCTACTTCCGCAGGATCCTCGTCGTAGTCAAGCTTCTTCATGGTGACATCAACGATGAACTTCATCGAACCCTCCTGGTCTTGGAACCCGGCCCCACGCCCTTGTGCTCTGCCCGTGAAGTAGGGAGGCTCGTAGCCCACCCGGCTCGCAGGATAGCCCGATGTCCTCCGCCCTGTCTCTTGGCCGACAGACGTGGAGCCGTTCCAATCTCACATCCGCAGAGCGGGTGACGGGAATCGAACCCGCGTCACCAGCTTGGAAGGCTGGAGCTCTACCGTTGAGCTACACCCGCGACCGCTCCAGGATACCCCGGTGCAACCGCGCCCGACAGCGTCGGGGAGACGGGATTTGAACCCGCGACCTCCTGCTCCCAAAGCAGGTGCGCTACCGCTGCGCTACTCCCCGGGACCGTCGCAGGGTACCGGTCCGGGACCATCCCCGCCGCCGTTACACTGCCCGTCTTGGTGCGCACCACTGTCGAGCCTCTCGAAGGCAACCGGGTGAAGCTGGTCGTCGAGGTCGACGAGAGCGAGTTCGAGAAGGCGGTCGATGCCGCCTTCCGACGCATCGCCCGGGAGGCCCGCATCCCCGGGTTCCGGCCGGGTAAGGCTCCGCGGCGGCTCCTCGAGGCCCGCATCGGCGCCGGCGTAGCCCGCCAGGAGGCGTTGCGCGAGTCGTTGCCCGACTACTACGAGCGGGCCGTGGCCGAGTCGGCGGTCGACGCCATCGCCCCCCCCGAGATCGACATCACGTCGGGCCAGGACAGCGGTCCCGTGGCCTTCGACGCCGTGGTCGAGGTTCGACCTCGCGTCGCCATTCCCGGCTATGAGCATCTTCGGGTCACCGTGCCCGATCCCCGAGTCAGCGACGAGGAGGTCGACGCTCAGCTCGAGCGGCTCCGGGCACAGTTCGGCGAGCTGTCGGTCGTGTCGCGCCCCGCCCGCGACGGCGATCACCTCACCATCGACATCGCCGGCTCCCTCGGGGGCGAACCGGTCGAGGGCCTGACCGCCGACGACTATCTCTACGAGGTCGGCAGCGGGTCGATCGTCCCCGAGCTCGACCAGCAGCTCCGGGGGGCGAAGGTCGGCGACATCTTGATGTTCGCCGTCGACCACCCCGATCCCGACGAAACCCGCTCCATCAAGCTGCGGGTGCTGGTCAAAGAGGTCAAAGAGAAGGTCCTGCCCGACATCGACGACGAGTGGGCCAACGAGGCCTCGGAGTTCGACACCGTGGCCGAGCTGCGGGAGCACCTTCGCGCACGCCTGGCCGACATCAAGCCCGCCCAGAGCCGGGCTGCACTCGAGGAAGGCACGTTGGCCGCGCTGGTGGAGCTTGTCGATGCCGAGGCGCCGGCCACCCTGGTCGATGCCGAGGCGGAGCGACAGGCCCAGCAACTGGTGCTGCGCCTGCGCAACCAGGGGATGTCCATCGAGGAGTACCTCCAGGCCACCGGCCGAAGTGCCGAGGAGTTCGGCGACATGCTTCGCCAGCGGGCCACCGATGCGGTCAAGGCCGACCTCGCCTTGCGGGCGGTGGCCGCCGCCGAGGGCATCGAGGCGACCGACGACGACGTCGAGGCGCAGATCCACGTGATCGCCCACCAGATGGGCGAAGAGCCCGCCGATCTGCGTCGCCGGCTGGAGGGCGCCGACCCCGGGCTGCAGGCGGTACGCTCCGATGTGGAGAGGGCCAAGGCGCTCCAGTGGTTGTCCGAGCACGCCGAGATCGTCGACGAGCACGGTAGGCCGGTCGAGCGTGGCGATCTCGAGCCCACCCCCCCTGAGCAGTCCGCCGAGGCCCCATCGGCCGAGGGTGACGTCGAGTCCGTCCACCTCCGGGTGGCCAGTGCCGAGGAGCAGCCCGCATGACCGACCCCATCCGCAACCTCCAGCTTCTCGCCGGCGGCGATGATCGCCTGCGGGCCTTCAGCTACCTCGTGCCCACGGTGGTGGAACAGACCAACCGTGGCGAGCGGGCCTTCGACCTCTACTCCCGGTTGCTCAAGGAGAACATCATCTTCCTGGCCACGCCCATCGACGACACGGTGGCCAACCTCATCGTGGCGCAGCTCCTCCACCTCGAGTCGGAGAACGCCGACCGCGACATCAACATCTACATCAACTCGCCGGGCGGCGACATCACTGCGCTGTTCGCCATCTACGACACGATGCAGTACGTCAAGCCCGACATCACCACCCTGTGCTTCGGCCAGGCGGCCTCGGCGGCGGCGGTACTGCTGGCGGCGGGGACCAAGGGCAAGCGACTCGCACTACCCCATGCCCGCATCATCATCCACCAGCCCTACGGCCAGGCCATGGGCCAGGCGGCCGACATCGAGCTGGCGGCCAAGGAGATCGAGCGGATGCGCACGATG
>JAHWJH010000102.1 GCA_019348555.1 Actinomycetota bacterium | reverse complement strand
CGCCGGCATCGTCCTCGGAGGCTGGTGGAGCTACGAGGTGCTGGGCTGGGGCGGCTACTGGGCCTGGGACCCGGTGGAGAACGCCTCGCTGCTGCCGTGGTTGACCGGCACCGCGTACCTCCACTCGGTGCTGGTCCAGGAGCGCCGGGGCATGCTGCGGGTCTGGAACCTGTCACTCGTGCTCGCCACCTTCGCACTGACGATCCTGGGGACGTTCCTCACCCGCTCCGGTGTCGTCAACTCGGTGCACGCCTTCACCCAGTCGCCCATCGGCCCGGCCCTGTTGGGCTTCCTGGCCGTGGTCCTGGTGACCGGGGTCGGCCTGATCGCCTGGAGGGGTGACCTGCTGCGCTCCCCCGGTCGCATCGACTCGCCGGTGTCCCGGGAGGCGGCCTTTCTCGCCAACAACCTGCTGTTCGCCGCCTTCGCCCTCGTCGTCCTGCTCGGCACCGTCTTCCCCCTGCTCGCCGAGGCCTACGACGGTCGCCAGCTGTCCGTGGGGGAGCCGTATTTCGACGAGATGACCATGCCCATCGGCTTGGCCGTGCTGTTCCTCATGGCTGTCGCCCCGGCGCTGCCCTGGCGAGCGGGCGGCGCCGACGTCCTCCATCGCCGCCTCGCCGTACCGGCCTGGCTGAGCGCCGGCACCATGGTTCTCGCCGTGGTGGCCGGCATCCGGGGGATCGCCCCGCTGTTGACCTTGGGACTCGGCACGTTCGCCCTCGCCGGCATCGTCCGGCAGGTGATCGTCGGCACCCGGGCCCGCCGGCGATCGACCGGCGAGGGCCTCCTCCTCGCCGTCCCCCGGCTGATCGGCTCCAACCGCCGCCTCTACGGAGGGCTGGTGGTGCACGCCGGCGTCGTCATCTTCGCCGTCGCCTTCGCCATGTCGTCGTCGTTCGGCGTCGAGCGCGAGGTGAGGCTCGCTCGTGGCGAGTCGGCGACGGTTGGTCGCTACGAGATCACCTACCTGGGAACCGAGTCGTCGTCCACACCTCGCAAGACCACCGTCTCGGTCGGCCTCGGGGTCGATCGCGGCGGGCGGCACCTCGGCGTCTACGAGCCCGCCCTGTCCCGCTTCCCGGGCAGTACGCAGGCCATCGGGACCCCGTCGGTCAGGAGTGGCCCGGTCGAGGACGTCTACCTGACCCTCGTCGCCGGGCCTCAGGACGGCGACGATCAGGTCCTCGTCGGCGTCCGGATCAACCCGCTCGTGGCGTGGCTGTGGATCGGCACCGGCGTCATGGTGGTCGGTACCGCGGTGGCCGCCTGGCCCTCTCGGCGCCGGCCCCGGCCGGTGACCTCGCCGGCCGAGGTGGTGCCCACCGCCGTCCCGGTGCGAGCGCCGGCCGAGGTGGCCTCGTGACCCTCCGACGGGCGTCCTGGCTGGCCGTGGTCGGACTGGTGGTGATGGCCCTGGCCCTCGGCGCCAGCCCGGGCGACGCGCCTCCTTCGCTCGAGGCGCGCGCCGACGCCATCGCCTCCGAGCTGCGGTGCCCGGTGTGCCAGGGGCTGTCGGTCAAGGACAGTGACAGCGACACGGCCCGGTCCATCCGCGACGACATCCGGGAGCGGTTGGCCTCCGGGGCCAGCGACGCCGAGGTCCGCCAGGCCTACGTCGACCGCTTCGGGCAGTGGATCCTCCTCCGGCCGCCAGCCGACGGCTTCGGCGCGCTGGTCTGGGCCCTGCCGGCCATGGCCCTCGTCGCTGCGGCCGGTGGCCTGGCCCTGGCCCTGCGCCGCTGGCGGCGGTCCCACGCGGCCGCCGGGGCGGGGCCGGGCGACCGCCAGATCGTGGCCCAGGCCCTCGGCCGCGCCGTCGAGCCGTGACCGCCCCGGTCGACACCGACGCCGACCGGGCGGCGCTCGAGGTGGAGCGGGACTTCCTGCTGCGCTCCATCGAGGACCTGGAGGCGGAGAGGGCCGCCGGCGAGCTCGACGACGAGCGCTACCGGGAGCTCCTCGACCGGTACACGGCCCGGGCCGCCGCCGTGCTGCGGTCGCTCGAAGGCGGCGATCTCCCCGGGCCGGCCGCCCCACCTGCTCCGGGGCGCCGGGGGATCCTGGCCGGCGCCGCCGTGGTCGCCGTGGCCGCCGTGGCCGGCGTCCTGCTGGCGTCGTCGCTGGGGTTGCGCCAGCCGGGCCAGACGGTGACCGGCAACGACCAGAGCGGCGGCGATCCCGGCGCCGCCTTCGCCCGCCAGGTGGAGCTGGCTCCCGACGACGTCGACGCCCGGCTGGCCTACGCCCGGTTCCTGCTCGCCTCGGGGGAGCCGGTGGATGCGCTGCGGGAGTTCGACGCCGCCGCCCGCCTCGACCCGGGCAACGCCGAGGCCCCCGCCTACGGGGGCTGGATCCTCTTCCTGGCGGGCCTGCACGACGAGGCGCTGTCCCGCCTGGACGCCGCCGTGGCCGCCGACCCCGACTACCCCGACGCCCACTTCTTCCGGGGGATGGCCCTGCGCGATGGGCGGGAGGATGCGGCCGGCGCCGCCGAGGAGCTGCGCGCCTACCTGGCCCTGGCACCCGACGGCCCTCTGCGGGAGCAGGTCGAAGCGGTGCTGGCCGAGGTGGAGGCGGGCGCCGGCGAGAGCGGCGGCGGGTGAGCAGCCGGGCGCAGCGCGCTACGGCGAGCCGCCGTCGCCGGGACCGGTGCGGTACTGGTCGTTCTTGCTGGAGAACGTCTCTCCCTGGAGGACCTGGGTGACGACCTGGTCGAGCGTCGTGGGCCCGACCGCGCCGATGAGCTTGGCCATCACCACCCCCCGCCCGTCGACGACGTAGGTCTCCGGGATGCCGAAGACGCCGAAGTCGAGCGCGGTCCGCCCGCCCGGGTCCATGGCCTGGGGGAAGGTGAGGCCGAACTCGTCCCGGAACGCCCGGGCCTTGTCCTCGGTGTCGTTGTAGACGATGCCCACCATGCCGATGCCTTCGGGCCCCCACCGCTCGTAGAAGGCCCGCAGGTGCGGTGCCTCCTCTCGACAGGGAACGCACCACGACGCCCAGAAGTTGACGATGTAGATGCCGCCGGCGAAGTCGCGGCTGGCCACCCGTTCACCTTCGAGCCCGGGAAGGTCGAACGCGGGTGCCGGCTTGCCCAGAAGCGGCGAGCGCACGACGCTCGGGTCCTGCCCCAACCGCTGCCCGGCCACGATGGCCCAGCCGACGATCAGCGCCAGGGCGACGGACACGACGGCCCAGCGGACGGGGTTGCGGCGGCGGCGTCTCGCCCCCGGCTCCACCTCGACCCCGTGCTCGTCCGCCCCCTGCTCCAGATCGGTCACCCTCACCCTCCTCTTCTGCTACCGGCGAATGCCAGCCTTGAGCCGGGGCCGTTCCCGCCCACCAACGACAGTATGTAGCAAGCAGCCACCGCCGAGCGTGGTCGGCGCCGTCCAACGGAGGGCGGCGGGGGACGTGCTCAGGACGGGGGGTAGCGGAAGCGGCGGCGGATCTCGTGGCCGGGGCTGACCAGGCGTGACTCCACCATGCGGCCCCCTTCATCGAGGGTGAGCACGGCGTAGATCTGAGAGCCGGGGACGTACAGGCTGAGTCGCTCGGGCCTCCCGGGGAGGGAGTGCACCTCGCTCACGTTGCCGGCGGCGTAGGGCTCGAGGTCGACGAACTGGTCGCCACTCAGCTCGAAGATCTGCTCGCTGGCCACCGAGCCGGGCCCGCTGGTCACCGTCTCCGCAACGCTGAGGCGAGGGACCCCCCGGGTGACGGCGATGACCTCCCGCAGGCGGTCGGCGGCCGGAGGCCCCGGAGGCCAGACCAGCGCCGCCTCGTACCTACCAGCCGTCCATCCGGGCGCCGACGCCTCGACGGCGACGGTCGTCGTGCCCTCGCCCAACGCCAGCTCCTGGGTGAAGCAGCCGGCCCCACAGGGCCTGGGCAGCACATCGGCGCTGGTCCCGTCGGGCTGGCGCAGTGACACCCCCACCTCCGTGTCCGGCACCGGTCCTGACGGGGAGAACACCCGGACGTCCAGCCGGGAACCGTCACTGCTCAGCTCGACGTTGAGCTGCCCGGCGAGGCCGGCGTCGCGGGTGATCGGCTCCTCCAGCGGCGGCGGCCCGAGCAGGGCCTCGGCGGCGATTGCCGGCGGCGGCGGCGGCTGGTTGGCCAGGACTCCCGCCATGACGAGCACCACGGCAAGCAGCGCCACCTCCGCCGTGGTGGTGCGCCGCAGCAAGCGGAGCTGTTGACGGCCGATCCCCCAGCGACCCGCCACGGCGAGCACCACGGCGACGGAAAAGACCGCGACCTTGGCCAACAGCAGCTGGCCATAGGTGGTCGACCACAGGTCGCCCCAGGTGGGCACCAGCAGCAGGGCCGAGACCGTGCCGGCACCGGCCAGCACCAGCACCAGCGCCAGCGCCAGGCGGGCGTAGCGGCGCAGGACCGCCGGCCACGGGCCGCCCTGGCGCCGTGCCCGCCAGAGCTTGGCCACGACCACGGCGAGGGCACCGGCCCAGGTGGCGCTGGCGAGGAGGTGGACGGTGTCGACCATGCCACCGAGCAGACCCTCGACCGACGCGGCGTGGCTCCGCGCCGACCAGGCGCCGGCTCCGGCCACCAGCATGACCAGGGTCGGGGCGGCGCGGCGCGACACTGAGTAGGCCCACGCAGCAGCGGCGAGCAGGGCGACGGTCAACCCGGCGACGAGCGCGGCGGAGGACGCCGTTCCCCGCAGGCGTAGCACCCACTCCCCGCCAGCGCCGACGAGGGCCACGGCCAACCCCAGCCGGACGGGAAGGACCGGGGGCCGGTCCCGCTCCACGAGGGCCAGGGCGAGGGTCCCGGCGGCCAACGCCAGGCCGAGGTAGAAGGCCCAGCTGGCCACGGTCGACCACGGCCCCGCGCTCGTCGACGTCACCGGTGTGGGGATCGCCCCTTCGATGTCGCCCACGGCAAAGGAGAACTCGCCGAAGGTGCCGTGATCGTCGATGGCGGAGAACGCCTGCCACGCCACGACGTAGATCCCGTCCTCCAGGCCCCGGGGGACGGGGACCTGCATCGCCACACCGCCGGGGGGCACCTCGAGCGGCGGCAGGTCGACCTCGGCGCCTCCGGCCGTTTCCAGGCGCAGCACCGCCGTGGCCGGATCTGGTGGCTCGCTGAACTCGAGCACCACGGCGTCGGGCGCTGTTCCCAGTCGCTGTCCCTGGCTCGGCGACGTGCTCACCAGGAAGGCGTGGGCACCGGCCGGCGACGCCGCCATCAACAACCCGGCGGCCACCACCACGGCGGCCACCACTCCGGTGCAGGTCGTCCGTCCCAGGAGGAAGCGGCTGTTCCGACCGCCACCCTCCGGGATGCCACGGCGGCGCACCATCACCATGAGCGCCCTGACCTGGTCATCCGAACACCCTCATCCTCGCCGTGTTACGCACGACACCTTGTAGCACCGCCGGTCATGGTGACGGCCGAGGGCCCGGCGAGCAAGCCGCGCCGTGCTCGTGTCCGGGCAACCTCTTGGAAGCGCGCCAACACGCCGGAGTATCAGCTCCTACAGTATGTCGTCGGTGGTGCTCGCTTCTCTTGCCGTGGTGTCCGGGGCGCTGTCGGTCACGATCCCGTGCTGCCTGCCGATGATCCCGGCCTACCTCTCCTATGTGTCCGGGGCCAGCGACGGGAGCCCCGGTCCAGAAGCTCGGTCGGCGGCGCTCCGGGCGGCGCTGGTCTTCGTCGCCGGGTTCGCCGTGGTGTTCGTGACGCTCGGGGCATCGCTCGGCGTCGTCGGCCCAGTTCTCGTTCGGGTCCTGCCCGGCGTCGAGCGAGTGGCCGGCGTGGTCATCATCGCCATCGGCCTGCGGCTGGCGGGTGTTCTGCGCCTTCCTTCGTGCCTACCCTCGGCCCGGTGCTGGCCGCCGTCTTCACGCTGTCGAGCAGCGGTGACACGGTCGTCCAAGGGGCCGTTCTGCTCGGTCTCTACGCCGCAGGGTTCGGCATTCCCTTCGTCGCCATGGCGCTGGGGCTCCATCGGGCGACGACGACGCTGGCGTGGCTGCGGGGCAACCTCGCACGCCTTCAGGCCGCCGGCGGTGTTCTCCTGGTCGGTGTGGGGGTGCTGTTCGTGACCGGGGCCTGGCGCACCTTCTTCATCCCCGTCGCCGCCCGCCTGTCCCGCCTGGGCTGGCCTCCGATTTGACCGAGAAGGGGCTCGCCCCCACGTCGTCGGCCGGCCACCAACCCCGGCCGCAGCGAGCCGGACAGGAGCCCGTCACCGAGGGCGCCCTGGTGCCCCGCCGGCGCCGTCGATGGTGGATGTGGACCGTCGTGGCGGTTGCAGGAGCGGCGGTCGCGGTGGCCACCCTCGCCTTCCAGCCCGACGCCGCCGACGAGCTGGCGCTCACCGTGACCCTCGACGGGCCGGCACCGCCCTTCGACTTGGAGAACGTCCGCCCGGGCCAGCCAAGGGTCTCGCTGGCTGACGTGGTGGACCGGCCGACGGTCGTGAACGTGTGGGCGTCCTGGTGCACTCCGTGCCGCCGGGAGATGCCCGCCCTCGCCGCAGCCCACCGGCAGTTCGGTGACCGGGTGGCCTTCCTCGGAGTCAACCACCAGGACACTCGCGACCTCGCCATCGAGCTTCTCGACGAGACCGGGGTGGCCTACCCGTCGGGCTACGACCCGGACGGGTCGGTGGCACGTGACTACGGCTTGTTCGGCATGCCCACGACGATCTTCATCGCCGCTGACGGCGAGCTGCTGGAGCGCCGCACCGGCGAGCTGACACTGCCGGAGATGCAGTCGACGATCACACGACTCTTCCTCGGCGCAGAGGCTCGCTGAGAGCGCTGCACCCATGGAGGGGGCACCCTTGCGGACCACTCGGTTGGTCGCCGACTCCGAGGCCGGTCATCCGACGCTGGGGTAGCCAGCCTGCTTCCAGGCGGCCATCCCCCCCAGTACGTTCAGAACCGGGAGACCTCGGCGGGCGGCGAGGAGGCTGGCCGAGACCGAGGAGCGGTAGCCACTCCCACAGATGACCGCCAACGGCTTGCCGTCGGGCAGCTCGTGCGCCCGCGCCGGCAACTCCGCACCGGTCACGAAGACAGCCTCGGGGACGTGGCCCGCCGCCCACTCGGCGGGCTGGCGCACATCGAGAAGGTCGACCTCGTCACGCTGCAGGCGCCCGCGGAGCTCATGGACGGTGATCTGGGCCAGATGGGCGATGTCCCGGGACCGGCGCCACGTCCGCATCCCCCCGGCCAGCCACCCCACCGGCGGGTCGTAGCCGACCCGCAGCAGCTGCCAAGCGGCTTCCCAGAGGTCGTCCGGCCGGTCGAGCACCAGCACGACCCGGGCCCCCTCAGGCAGCACGGTGCCCGCCCACGTGGCGAACGACGGGCCGAGGCCCACGTTGAGCGCGCCGGGGATGTGGGCGGCCCCGAAGGCCTCCGGGGCCCGGGCATCGACGACCACGGCGCCGTCCGCCTGCAGGTGCGTCACCTCCTCGGGCTGGAGCGCCGGCGGCTCACCGAGCACACCCAGCCGCTCGACACCGGCCAGATTGTGGCTGCGCATCCGTCGCCAGTAAGGAGGCACCGCCGGCAGGTTGTCCAGCCGCAGGCACTCCTCCACGAACTCCTCGGAGGAGGAGACCCGAGCGAGGATCTCGTTGCTGAGCCGCTCGTAGCCCACGGTGGTCGACAAGCGGCTGCCGATGTTGCCGCCGCACAGCGAGCCGGCCACGTGAGTGGGAAAGACCTCGACGTGGTCGGGCAGGGACAGGATCTTGCGCTGGATCGTGTGGCAGAAGGTCGTGGCCGCCCGCCTGGCCTCTTCTTCGCCGCCCAGCAGGTCGGGGCGGGCCACGTCCCCGACCAGCAGCGCGCCGCCGGAAAGCAGGACGGCAGGTGCGCTGCCCGCAGAGCGGTCGTACAACAGCAGGCTCACGTGCTCAGGGGTGTGGCCGGGAGTGTGGAGCACCTCCACCCCCACCTCGCCCAGCTCCACGACGTCGCCGTCGCCGATGGGTCGGTGCGCGTAGCGCAAGTCACCGGCCGCCGACCCCAGCACCTGGAGATCGACCCTGCCGGCCAGCTCGCTGAGCCCGCTCAGGTAGTCGTTGTGGCCGTGGGAATCGAGGGCGTAGCGGATCCGAAGGCCGCGCCGGCGGGCGGCGGCGAGGTAGAGCTCGACGTCGCGCCTCGGGTCGAACACCAGCGCCTCGCCGGTCTCCTCCGAGCCCACCAGGTACGAGGCATGGCCCAGGCTCTCGAGGTGGAACTGCTCCAGGAGCATCTACCGCACCGTCCTGCCCATCGGTCGTCGCAGGCCATCCAGTTCGTTCACTCCGACGGTGTCGAGCTTGCCGGCACATCAGGGACGTCTCCACTCGGTGCCTCTGCGCCCGGCGGCTCCTGTCCCCCACTGTCGCGAGGTGGGTCCGCCGGGACCGGGGGGATCTCGGCGTCGGCAGGTGCGAAGACGAACGCCACCGTGCCGCCGTCCCGCAGACGCAGCTCTTCCGGCTCGCCGTCGACCGCCTCGCCGTCGCGGAGGACCCGCACTTCCGCCGGCTCGCCGCCGCACTCGTCTCCGTCGCGGTACGTCGTGCC
>JAHWJH010000101.1 GCA_019348555.1 Actinomycetota bacterium | reverse complement strand
CGACGCCTCGGGGGCGAGCGGCGTCGGCGGCAGGGTTGCCGTCACGCCACCCCTTCGGTGGGCCGGAAGTGCTGCGACGGAGCCACCTGCGGCGGGTCGACGGCCTGCAGGACCTGCTCGACCAGCCGCCCCGCCGGGACCTCGTCGGCCAGTGCCTCGTAGGTGAGCACGAGGCGGTATGAGCCGCCCGGCCGCAGATCGAATCTCGCGGTCATGCCGGTGGGAGGGAGCCATGTCGTCAAGGCCTCCGGGTCGGTCACTGCGGCGAGGACACGCTCTGGCGGAGCCGCGACCACTCGCGATGCCTTGTCGGTACGGCGCACTCGGTGATGGTACGGCTTGGGCCGTTACAGGCTTCGAGAGTGGTAGCTGTCGCCGCACCTAACGACGGTGACGTGCGCCGTCCGGGCGGCGACAGATCGCGCCGGCAACACCACGGCCAACTCCTACCGGTCCTGTCCCGGCGTCTACCACAACGCCAAGCTGGCGGAGCCGGATCCACAGGTCCGCTGCTCCCGTGAAGTGAATCGACCGGATTCCGACACGTTCTGCTCCGCGGATCTTCTCCTCGAGGTCGTCGATGAAGACGGCCTCCTCGGGTGCTAGCCCTTCGGCAGTGAGGATCCTCTCGAAGAACTCCGGATCCGGCTTGCGCTCCTTCATCTCGCACGATGAATAGATCGTCGAGAACACGTCGAGGTCCTCGGCGAATCGTCGGCTCCACTCGCACTGGTGTGGCAGGTTGGTGTTCGTTGCCGCCACGAGGCGGAGTCCCGCGTCTCGGAGTTCGACCAGCAGCGCAGCCACCTCGGCGTTCACGCCGATGTAGATGTCGTTCCACCCGGCCACGAGCGACTCGTGGTCGATGTCGTGGCCGCACCGCCGTCGGAGGTGCTCGAAGAAGCGGCGCTCATCGATCGCGTCGACCTCAAAGGCGTTCCAGACGCTGTCGTAGGAGGCTGCCTCTGCTGGCACAGCGTCGACGGACGCCGCGGCCGCCCATGCCGCCGTTGCCCGCTCCCACGAGTACTGGATGAGCACGCCGCCCAGGTCGCACACGACGAGCCGAGAGCTGCCCATTCCCAGAGCATGGCCGACGCCAGTGACCTCGTGCCAGGGGTTTCCCACGGGTTTTGCGCACCGCGCTGCTGGTGTCAGTAGCGCTCCGATCAGGAAATCGAGACCGCACCGAACGACGGCTCTGGTAGCACCAGGGGCTCCCGAGACGCCGCAGACGCGCGGACATGACACGCCACGTCGTCGAAGTCTCACCCGCCGCTATCGGCGCGTAGGAGGCTTCCGCGGTGGCGCGAGTCGCCGTCGACGCGGAACGAGAGGCTGCCGAACCGTCTCTCCGGCTCGATAACGCCCGAAGGAGGGCGCATCGCAGGTTCATGTAGGAGGGAAAGCCGCCGACCAAAATTCCCGTGGCCGCCATCACGGCCCGCGTCGCACGTGCTCGTCGGAGCCGCCCTTCCACGAAGGCCTCGTCGGTGGAAGGCACTTGGACATCGAAGCGGGCTTGCCAGTTCAGCAGGTGCGAGGTGGGAAGATGGCGAAGCCCTCGCCAAACGACCACCAGAGCGACGAGCGGAGTGGCACGCCGCTTGGATCCACCTTCCGCTAACGCCGTGAATTTGTACCAGGGCTGCGACAGTGTCGCTATCGACGCCTCGCCGCGGGCTTTACACTCAGCCGTACTACGATAAATGATACGCTGACGACGTGCCCCAGGCGATCTCGGTCCGGCTCGACGACGATGCACAACGGGCCCTAGCGGGTGGACCAACGATCGGGGTCCGGTCAGGTTGACCGGCTCCCGCGCCGGGGGCAGCAGCGGGTTGTCGCGTCGGACGCCACCACGCCGACCTGGACGATCGGAGCGACTACACCCTGACGGGGCGTCCGCAGCGCCGTCGCCGGCTGGTCGCACCAACCGGCACCTCGGGGCGGCCGGGCTCGCCTCCGGCCGCGCGTTCTGGGCGAGTGTTATGGAGCACTTGGCGTTCGATCCTCGCTCACCGGAACCGTCGTTCGGTGGCCTCAGCCGAGCGTCTTCTCGTACACCGCATGTGGCCCAGCGGGATGCGGCTCCCCGGTGCTCACCAGGCGCCAGCCGGTTAGTTCGTACAGGCGCCGAGCGCGGTCGTTGGTCTCAAGCACGATGAGCTGTGCTGCGTCGTACCCCCGATCCAGAAGCACTCCCTCGAGACGCGCGAGAACGTGTCGTCCAAGTCCTTCACCCCAGCGCTCGGGCATGACCGAGATCCCGCTCACGTGTGCTCGTCCATGGACGGGCTCATCGTGCTCGAGCGCCTGGGTCGCAAAGCACCCTGCCAGAGGCTCCCCTGCCTCGACGGCGACCACCGCGACAGCACCGTAGGAGTCAAGACGGGACCGAAGGGCGTCGACGGCGGACGCGTCGATATCGGACGGAATCGTCTCGCCCTTGCGACGCGCCTCGGCCCTCGCCCACAACAACGCGAGGGCTGGTGCTGCTTCTCGGCCAGCCACCCGAATGACAGGGCCGTCATCCATGAACGCAGCATCGCTCACGGTTGATCGGTGCCGCGCCGGAGTTACCCGAGCCGTCGTTACGCGTGGCCGTGGGCCGTGACCCGCGGAGTGGTGGGAAATGAGAGCACCGGCGTGACCTTCAGCGTCGGTGCGGCCGCTCGTCAACCGGCGAGCAGCTCCTTGTTGGTTCCCACCTCCTTTGTCTCGGCTCCATCGTTGTCGGTCTCGTAGAGCTTCGCCATCGAGCCCTCCGAGAGGTAGCGCCGTTCCGCGATCTGCCACTCGTCGTGGACCTCGAGCAGGATCGATCCGGCCAGGCGCAGCACGCCGGCTTCGTTCGGGAAGATGCCCACGACGTTGGTGCGGCGCTTGATCTCCTTGTTCACCCGCTCGAGTGGGTTCGTGCTCCACACGACGACCTACTTCCATCCCAAACCTCGCACCGGCATGGTGTTCCGTTCCATCGACCGCCGCACGGCGCCGTTGTAGGGTTGTCCATGGCCAAGAAGCGGCAGCCCTCGAGAGAGGACCTCGAGCGAGAGGCGGCGGCCGAGCTCGACCGCCTGTCGCAGCGCTCGCGTGCGCAACAGTCTCCCTACTCGTCCTCGCCCTCGTCCTACGGCGAGTCACGTTTCAGCGCCCCTGAGCCACCAGCGTGGGAACGGGAACAGGACCCCGACGACACCGGTCCGCCGCAGAACTACTGGGAGGCTCCCCGGCGCTCGGCCGCCGAGGAGGAGGAAGCCGTCACCGAGATGGCGCTCCAGCAACTGGCCGAGCGCCGGGGTGGCGGGGGCTCCCTCGAAGACCACGCCATGACCCGTCTGCACCCGTCACAGGCCGAGGAAGCCCGCGACCGCGCCCTGCGCGAGGCCATCGCCCGCCAGGCCCGCTTCGCCAAGCCCATTCGCCGGACGTCGATCCCGCGCCCCACGAGCCGGGGCTTCGCCGGAACCTGGACGTCGAGCTCACCCGCTGGCGATGCCGGGAACCAGCCCATGGCCTGGGAATCGGCGATGCCCGCCGCCGCCGCCGCCGAGCCCGAGCCGCGAAGGCGGGTCCTCGGCAAGAAGGCGGCACCGGCCGAAGCGGTCGCTCCGGCGAAGAAGAAGGCGGCGCCGGCCAAGAAGAAGGCCGCTCCTGCGAAGAAGGCCGCTCCGGCGAAGAAGGTCGCTCCGGCGAAGAAGGTCGCTCCGGCGAAGAAGGTCGCTCCGGCGAAGAAGGCCGCCCCCGCCAAGAAGGCTCCGGCCAAGAAGGCGGCTCCGGCGAAGAAGGCCGCTCCTGCCAAGAAGGCTGCGGCGAAGAAGATGGCGCCCGGCACCGGGACCGAGGCCCGAAGGCGGCGAGGCTGAGCTCTGATCCTCGACGACCGGAGCGCTTTCCCGGCCTGACCCGAGTGGTCCACGACGTCCGAGCGGTCGGCTTCGGCGAGCGCACCGCCTACGACGGCGGCACGCTGCACGTCTCGCGCGCCGAGGCGCTCGACCGACTGGCCTCTCCGGCTCTGGGCGAGGTGGCGCTCACCTGGGCGTCGCCCGGCGAGCCGGTCCGGATCGTCAAGGTCCTCGACGCCGTGGAGCCCCGCACCAAGGGCCCGGGAGGCGGCGGCATCTTTCCCGGCTGGCTCGGGCCTGCCCTGCCGCAAGGCCGTGGATCCACCCACGTCCTGCGGGGCGCGGCGGTCATCGTCGCCGGCTACCTGCCCCGGGCGCAAGAAGCGGTCATCGACCTGTCCGGGCCGGCGGCGACCCTGTCGCCATTCGGTTCCACCCACAACCTGGTGATCTCCTTCACCCCCGCACCCGACGCCAGCTGGGAGGACGTCGACGACGCCTTGCGCCGGGGTTCCCTGGCGCTGGCCGCCTTCCTGGCCGAAGCCGCGCTCGAGGCGCCTCCGGACGCCGTCGAGGTGCTCGACGAGGGGAGGGAGGCGACGAGCCCACTGCCCCGCGTCGGCGCCGTGGTGAACCTGCAGACCCAGGGCACGTTCAAGGACGTGTTCGTCTACGGGCGGACCTTTGCCGGAGGCCTCCCCACCCTCCTCGGTCCCACCGAGCTCGATGACGGGGCGGTGGTGAGCGGCCAGTTCGGGCACCCCAGCCTCAAGAACCCCACCTACCTCCACCAGAACAACCCGGTGGTGGCCGCCCTGCGGGCCCGCGCCGGTCGTGATCTGACCCTGGCCGGAGTGGTGATCTGCCCGGAGCCGATCGACCAGGACCACAAGCAGCTGATCTCGGCCCACGCCGCCCGGGTCTGCGCGGCGGCCGGCTTCGACGGCGCCGTCGTGACCAAGGAGGGCGGCGGGAACGCCGACGCCGACGTGGCCCTGAAGATGGACCAGCTGGAGGACCTCGGCATCGCCGCCGTCGGACTGTTCGCCGAGATGGCGGGCCCCGACGGCACCAGCCCCTCCATCGTGGTCCCACCCAGCCGGGCGACGGCCATGGTCAGCACGGGGAACTACGACGATCGCCTGGTGCTGCCGGCGGTCGAGCGGGCGCTCGGTGGCGACACCGTCGAGCTCGTCGGCCTTCCGGCCACCGACGAGCTCCACCTTCCCACGGCCGTGGTCTACTGCTCGTTGAGCCCACTCGGCTGGGGGCGCCTGCGCTGTGAGGATGCGGCGTGACCAGGGTGGTGCACTACCTCAACCAGTTCTTCATCGGCCAGGGCGGCGAAGATGCCGCCGGCAGCCCTCCGGGCCGCACGGCGGGCCCGGTCGGCCCCGGCCGCAAGCTCCAACAGCTGCTCGGCGACGACTTCGAGATCGTGGCCACGGTGCACTGCGGCGACGACGACGCCAGCGGCAGGCCCGAGGCCGTCGGCGAGATCCTGGCCCTGGTGGCCGACGAGCAGCCCGACCTCCTGGTCGTGGGTCCGGCGTTCACCAGCGGCCGCTACGGACTGGCCTGCGCCCGCATCGCCGCCGCCGCCGTCGAAGCCGGCATACCCGTGCTGGCGGCCATGCACCCCGACAACCCCGGCCTCGACGAGGCGGGGCCGGCGCCGGTGGTGGCCAGCGGCGTCGCCGCCCGGGAGATGGGCCCGTCCCTGGAGCAGCTGGCCCGAGCCGCCAAGGTCGTCGCCTCGGGCGAGCCCCTCACCGCCGCCGACGGCAGCATCGGGCGAACCCGGCGCCGGGTGGTGCGCGCCGATCAGCCGGCGGCGGTACGGGCCGTCGACCTGGTGCTCGCCCGCCTGGCCGGTGACCGCGAGCGCACCGAGGTGCCGCTCCCCCGCTTCGACCGGATCACGCCGGCGCCGCCGGTCGACGACGTCGCCGACACGACGGTGGCCCTTGTGACCGAGGGCGGGCTGGTCCCCGACGGGAACCCCGACCGCCTGGAGTCGGCCCGTGCCACCCGGTGGCTGCGCTACCCCCTCGACGGCGTCGCCGAGCTGCCGAGCGGTGCGTACCAGTCGGTGCACGGCGGGTTCTCCACGGTGTGGGCCAACGCCGACCCGCACCGCATCCTGCCCCTCGACGTGGCCCGCGAGCTCGAGGGCGAAGGCGCCATCGGTCACCTCCACGAGCAGTATCTGGTCACGGCGGGCAACGGCACGTCGGTGGGCAATGCCCGGCGCTTCGGCGTGGAGTGGGCCGCCGACCTCCGCCACAGCGGCGCCCGTGCCGCCATCCTCACCGCCACCTGAGGGACCGGCACGCGTTGCGGGGCGACGCTGGCGAAGGAGCTGGAGCGGGCGGGGATCCCCACCGTGGTGATCTGCAACCTGGTGTCGGTGGCCAGCCGGGTCGGCGCGCCCCGCATCGTCGCCGCCAGGGGGATCCCGTACCCGACCGGCGACCCCTCGCTGTCGCCCGACCAGGAGCGGCGGTGGCGTCGGCGCCTGGTGGAACGAGCTCTCGAGGTCCTTACCGTACCGGTGACGGAACCGACCGTCTTCACCGTCGAAGGGAGCACGAGTGGCTGAGCAGACCGGTGACCCGGTGGTGGTGGCCGCGACCCAGGTGCTGGCCCACGTGCCCGGCATGGCGCGGCACGGCTCGAAGCCGTCACGCGAGCTGCCCCGGGACCCGGCGGTCGAGGAGGCGTTCCTCGGCGCGCTCCGCGGCTTCGGGGCAGCGAGCGCCTACCCCCCGCACCAGGCCTACCTCGGCGCCGTGCACCCCCGGAACCTGCCGGCCCGTCCCTGGACCGACACCCCCGGTGACGACGCAAGCCGGTGGGCCCCCCGGGGCGAGGTGATGCCCGAGGAGGAGTTCCTCGGACTCCTCGCCGCCGTCGACCAGGCGGGCCTGGTGACCCTCGGTGCCGACCTGGCCGAGCGGGCCCTGGCGGCCCTCAGTGATCATCCCCTGGCCAAGCACCTGGCCCTGGGCCAGCTGGAGCGGGCCAGCGGCGACGTCGAGGCCGCCGCTGCGGGCATCGCCGCCTGCGCCGTCGGCGTGGGAGCGGGGCCGATGGAGGCGGTCGTGCGGGCCGGCGACGAAGCCGACCAGTCGCTCACCGGCATGGTGCTGCTGGAGAACCTGGCCGCCAAGGCCACCGCCACGCTGGCGCTGCTCCACCTGCTCGACAAGGAGCAGATCGACCCGGCGTCGATCGACTACGTCATCGGCTGCGGGGAGGAGGCGGTGGGCGACCGCTACCAGCGCGGCGGGGGCAACCTGGCCAAGGCGGTCGCCGAGTCGGCTGGGTTGTCGGAGGCATCAGGCATGGACGTGAAGGACTTCTGCGCCGCGCCCATCCCCGCCCTGGTGGTGGCCGCCAGCCTGGTGAAGGCCGGCGTCTTCCAGCGGGTGGCGGTCGTCGCCGGTGGGAGCCTGGCCAAGCTGGGCATGAAGTTCCAGGGCCACCTCCGCCACCGTCTGCCCGTCCTCGAAGACGTCCTCGGCGGAGCAGCCGTGCTGGTGCAGGGCGACGACGGAGCCTCGCCCACCCTGCGCCTCGACGCCGTCGGCCGCCACCGGGTGTCGGCCGGGGGGTCGGCACCCCAGATCATGGAGGCGCTGGCCCTCGAGCCCCTCGACCGCCTCGGGTTGGCCACCACCGACGTCGACGACTACGCCACCGAGCTGCACAACCCCGAGGTCACCGAGCCGCAGGGCTCGGGCGACGTGCCGGCGCGCAACTACAAGACCCTCGCCGCCCTCGCCGCCCGCAGGGGCGACATCACCCGGGAGGACATCCCCGGCTTCGTCGAGACCAGAGGGATGCCGGGCTTCGCCCCCACCCAGGGTCACCTGGCCTCGGGGCTCTGCTACCTTCCCCACGCCCTCCAACGCCTCACCACGGGGGACGCCGCCAGAACCATGATCATCGCCAAGGGAAGCCTCTTCCTGGGGCGGATGTCGCAGCTGTCCGACGGTATGAGCATCGTGCTCGAACGCAACCGTCGCCAGCGCTGAGTCGAGAGGAGGTACAGCTGTGCTCGAAGGTCGTCCTGTCATCGCCCTCGGCGAGCGCGACGGGGTCTCCGGCCCCTCCATCGCCGCCTGCGCCGAAGCGGCCGGAGCGAAGGTGGTGTTCGTCGCCACCGAGTGCTTCGTCTGAACCGCCGCAGGAGCCATGGACCTGGACAGCCAGGAGCAGTTGCTCCGGCTGTCGGAGACCCACGGACGTGATGATCTCGTGGTGGTGATCGGAGCTCCCGACCCGGAGAGCGCCGCAGTCACCGCCGAGACCATCGCCAAGGGGGATCCCTCGTACGCAGGTGCATTGGCAGGGGTCCAGTTGGGCCTCGAGGTACGCCATGTTCTCGACGAAGAGATCAGACAGGAAGTGCCGGACGACATCTGGGATGCCCAGATCGGCGTCATGGCCGACGTGCTCGACGGGGCGGCCTTGACCGAGGCCGTGGCCAAGGCGAGCCAGGCCGACGGCGCCTCGGGCTGAACGGCATCCCTTTTCACGACGACCCGCCCGCCTGCTCACCGGCCGTCGCCAACGCTGCTGCCACCGCCTGTGCCGCTCGGGCACGCCGGCGCGTCGGCACCACGCGTTCGGCGACGACCTCGGTGCGACTCCGGGTCGCCCCCCCGGCCCGGAAGAACCGCCGTCGGACACGGCCGACGACGACCACCTCGACGTCGACGTCGAGGTCGGCAGCGGAGGCCGGCGGGTTGACCCATGCCACCGGAACGGTCTCGGCACGTTCCCCGGGGCGGGGCACGGTCACGTCATAGCTGACGACCACATCACCTGACGGCAGCAGGCGTTCTTCGGGCGGGCGGGAGAGGCGGCCCCGCAGGATGGCGACGTTCACGGCACGTCCCTTTCTGACAAGT
>JAHWJH010000100.1 GCA_019348555.1 Actinomycetota bacterium | reverse complement strand
GATCAGTCCGTCCCCGATCACCTCGCCCATCGAGTAGACCATCACCGAGGCGACCATGGGCGCGCTTAGACCGGCGTCCGGCGGCGTGCTAGCCGGGCCGGGTGCGCAGCCTCCTGTTCAACATCGCCTACTGGGTGCTCTCGATGGTTTACGCCCTGATGGCCGTCGTGGCCGCGGCCCTGCCGGGGCGCGGGCCTACCCAGTGGATCATCCGCCGCTACACCCGGCGCATGGTGCAGGCGATGCGGCTGTTCGCCGGCATCGAGCTGGAGGTCCGCGGCAAGGAGCGCCTGCCCGCCGGCGCCTTCCTGATCGCCGCCAAGCACCAGAGCTGGGGCGACGGCTTCTGCACCTACGCCCAGTTCGAGGACCTCGCCTTCGTCATCGGCGCGCATATGGAGAAATACCCCGGCGTGGGGCTGATCCTGCGGAAGCTGGGTGTGATCATCGTCGACAACGAGGGCGGCAAGTCCTCGCGGCGCGCCCTGATGCAGGACGCCGCCCAGGTCCGGGCTGAGGGCCGGCGGATCCTGATCTACCCTGAAGGGCACCTGGCGCCGGTTGGCAAGCGGTACCCCTACCGCTCGGGCGTGTTCCACATGTACCGGACCTTCGCCGTCCCGGTGGTCCCGGCGGCCACCAACCTTGGCCTGTTCTGGCCGGGCATCGAGTTCCGCAAGCGCCCGGGCTCAGCCGTGCTGGAGTTCCTGGAGCCGATTCCGCCTGGCCTCCCCCGCGGCGAGTTCATGGCCCGGCTCGAACAGGCCATCGAGGACCGGACCGCGGAGCTGATCGCCGAGGCCACCGGCGCGCCCCTCACGACCCTCGTCGCCGTGCTGTGGCTGGCCGGCGCCGTGGCCGCGCTCGGCGTGGCCACGGCCATCGCCGGCAGCCTGGTGGCCGGCACCCAGAACGATCTCAAGCGAGCCCTGGCCGCCTCCACCTCGGCCCAGTACGGGCTGGTCCTGGTGGCCGTGGGCGCCGGATCGACGGCGGCCGCCGGTGCCCATCTGGTGACCCACGCGGTGTTCAAGGCTCTGCTCTTCCTCGGGGCCGGGGTGGCCCTCCACCAGGCCGGCACCCTCGACCTCTCCCGACTCCGCCTGGGAAGGGTCGTCCCCTTCGCCGCCGGTACCTTCGCCGTCGGTGCCGCCGCCCTGGCCGCCGTGCCCCCGCTCGGCGCCGCCTGGTCCAAGGAGGAGGTGCTGGCCGCCGCCACCCACGCCGGCGCCTGGCTCGGCGCCGGCGTGCTCGTGGCGTCGTTCCTCAGCGCCCTCTACGCCGGACGCCTCGCCGTGCTCGCCTTCGGCCCGTCGAGCGCCGCCTCTGCTCGAATTGTGGAGCCTGGAGGCGGCTCAGCCGCTCCGATGGTCCACAAATCCGGAGCCGCCGGCCCGAGCCGGCTGGAGCGGGCCGCCCTCGGCGGCCTGGCGGCGGCGTCGGTGGCGCTCGGGGTCCTGTGGCTTCCGGGCGCCGGCGGGGTGGTGGAGCGGGCGAGCGGTGGGCGACTGTTCGAGGCGGCCGGCTGGGAGCTCCCCGGCTCGCTCGCGGCCATCGCCGCCGCCGGGGGGCTGCTCGCCGTGCTCCACCGCTCCTCGGCCCTGGTCACCCTCGGCCTCCCCGACCGGCTCCGGGCGGCCGTCGCCGGCTGGCTGGGCCTTCCGGGGCTGGCCCGCCTCTTGGTGGTCGACCCCGTGCTGGCGTTGTCCCGAGGGCTCGCCGCCTTCGACGACCGCGTCGTCGACGCCGGCGTCCGAGCCGCCGCCCGCGTCCCGGTGGCGCTGTCGGCGGTGCTGTCGTGGTGGGGTGAGCGCAGCGTCGACGGCGTGGTGCAGGCGGTGGCCGGCACCACGCTGCGCGCCGCGGCCGGCTCCCGCCTGGTCGACGAGCGCGGCGTCGACCGGGCGGTGGAGGACCTGGCCCGGGGGGCCGGGGTCGCCGGCAGTCGGAGCCGAAAGCTCCAGACCGGGCTGGCCCACCACTACTACGTGCTCGTCGCTCTCGGCCTGGTCGCCCTGGTCGCCGTGGCCGCACTCGGGAGGTCGTGATGCTGTCGGTCGCCATCTTCGTCCCCCTCGTCGCCGCCGCCGCCCTGCTGGGGGCCAGGCGCCTGAGCGAGCGCTCGACCCGCCGGCTGGCGCTGGCGGTGTCCGCCGTGCCGATGGTGGTCATGGTCGTGGCCTGGACGCGCTTCGACGGTGCCGGCGGCTTCGAGCTCGTGGAATCGGTGCCGTGGATCCCGTCCCTCGGGGTCGGCTACAAGGTCGGCGTCGACGGCGTGTCGCTCCCGCTGGCCGCCATGACCGCCCTGCTGTTCAGCGTCAGCATCGCCTACCCCGTCGACCTCCGGGGACGGGCCCGCCAGTACTTCTCGGCCATGTTGTTCCTGGAGGCGATCTCCCTCGGGGTGTTCCTGGCCCTCGACCTGTTCCTCTTCTACGTCTTCTTCGACCTGAGCCTGGTCGGCATGTACTTCCTCATCGCCGTCTGGGGTCACGGCGACTCGCAGCGCTCGGCGCTCAAGTTCTTCCTGTACACCCTCGCCGGGTCGTTGGCGATGCTCCTCGCCATCCTCGGGCTCTACCTGGCTTCTGCTCCCCGCACCTTCGACATGGCCGAGCTGATCCGCCAGCAGCCGCTCACCGGCGGAGGCCTGCGGGCGGGCCTGGTGTTCCTGGGCTTCGTCGTGGGCCTGGGGGTCAAGACGCCGATCGTCCCCTTCCACACCTGGTTGCCGCCGGCCCACGTCGACGCCCCCGCCCCGGCGTCGGCCATCCTCGCCGGAGTCCTGCTGAAGATGGGCACCTACGGCTTCGTGCGCATCCTGCTCTCGATGATGCCCGACACCTTCGCCCGCTTCGCCGTGCCCGTCGCCATCGTGGCGGCGCTGAGCATCGTCTACGGCGCCCTGGTGGCGCTGGCCCAGACGAACCTCAAGCGCCTGGTGGCCTACTCCAGCATCAACCACATGGGCTACGTCATCCTGGGCGTCGCCGTCGCCGCCGCCGGTCGGGGGGACGACGTCGGCGCTGCCGCGCTCGCCCTCGACGGCGCCACCTTGGAGATGGTGGCCCACGGCCTCATCACCGGGGCGCTGTTCCTCCTGGCCGGCTCGGTGTGGAACCGGGGGGAGACCTACGAGATCGGAGAGCTCGGCGGCCTCGCCGCACGGGCCCCGGCCATGACCGCAGCCGTGGTGGTGGCCGCCTTCGCCAGTCTCGGCCTTCCCGGCCTGGCCGGGTTCGTGGCCGAGTTCCACGTCTTCGCCGGCACCTTCGCCATCTACCCGGCGCTGGCGGCCGTCGCCCTGGTCGGCCTGGTCATATCCGCCGCGCTGTTCCTGCGCATGGTGCAGCGGGCCTTCCTCGGGCCCCTGCCGGAGCGGTGGTCGACCTGGCCGGACCTGTCGCGCATCGAGGTGGCGGCGCTGGTTCCCGTGCTCGTCCTGGTGATCGTGATCGGGGTCGCCCCGGCCTGGGTCCTCGACGTCATCGACGCCACCGCCTCCCAGCTGGTCTCACCCTGATGGAGGGCATGGAGGGCGGGGGGATGGGCGGCATGAGCATGCCCGTCGGGTCGGTGACGCCCGAGATCATCCTCGTGCTCGGGGCGGTGGCGACGCTGGTCTATGCCCTGTTCGCGCCCCGCCGGCTCCAGCGGGGCTCGGCCGTGCTGGCACTGCTGACCCTCGCCGCGTCGGCGGCGGCGTCGGCGGTGATGCTGCGTGGGCCGCAGACGCTCACCTTCTTCGACACCTACGCCGCCGACGACGCCGCCGTGTGGGCCAAGCTCATCGTGTTGGCGGTGACGGCCGTCACCGTCGCCCTCTCGGTGGAGTGGTTCGCCGGCGATCCCCGCCACGGCGAGTACTACACCCTGCTCCTGTTGTCGGCGCTCGGGGCCGTCGTGCTCGCCGGCGCCGCCGACCTCATGGCGGTGATCCTCGGCGTGCTGCTGTCGTCGGCCACCGGCTACGTGCTCGCCGCCTACCACCGCACCGACGCCCGCTCCGGCGAGGCGGCCATCAAGTACTACCTCCTCGGCGCCCTCACCAACGGGGCCATGGTCTACGGGGCGGTCCTGCTCTTCGGCCTGGGCGCCACCACCACGCTGCTGGGCCTGGTCGACGCCCTCCCCGGGGCCGACGGGCCGGCGCTGGTGACCGGCACGGGCCTGGTGGTGCTCGGCCTGGCGTTCAAGCTGGGGGCGGTGCCCGCCCATGCCTGGGTGCCCGACGTCGCCGACGGGGCTCCGGCGCCCGCCGCCGCCTTCCTCACGGCCGCCCCCAAGGTGGGCGCGCTGGTGGCCGTCGGCCGCCTGGCGGCGACCCTTCCCGAGCCCGACGTGGGCTGGCGGGTGGTCGTGGCCGTCCTCGCCGCCGCCACCATGACGCTCGGCAACCTGGCCGCCCTGCACCAGGACGACGTGCGCCGGCTCCTCGGCTGGTCGGCGGTGTCCCAATCCGGCTACGGCCTCATGGCCGTGGTGGCCCTCGGCCGCAGCGACCTCGCCGTCACGTCGCTCCTCTACTTCCTCGCCGCCTACGCCGTGGCAAACCTCGCCGCCTTCGGCGTGGTCGTCGAGCTCCGGGGACGCACCGACCGGGCCTCCTACGCCGGGCTGGCCACGGCCCGGCCGGTCCTGGCCGGGGTCCTGGTGCTGAGCTTCCTCTCCCTGGTCGGGATTCCCCCGCTCGCCGGCTTCGCGGCCAAGGTCCTGCTGTTCAGCGCCACGGTCGACGCCGGCTACACCTGGCTGGCCCTCCTCGCCGTGGCCAACACCGTGCTGTCGCTCGCCTACTACGTTCGCGTGCTCGCTCCCAGCTACTTCGAGCCCCTGCCCGGGCCGGTGCCCGTGCTCGGTCGCTGGGCCGGCGGGGCCACGGTGGCCTGCGGCTTCGGCGTGGTGGCGCTCGGCCTCGCCGCCGAGCCGCTCCTCGAGGCCCTGGCCCGGAGCTCCCTGCTGCCCGGCTGACCGTCTTGGTGCCCGCTGGAGTTCGTCACTTTGTTACGGGCCTGCACCGGTCGTCGCCTACCATGCGCCTCGACGAAGATGGCGGGACCACCTGCCGAGTCACACCGAGGGAGGTCCGTGGGGCGAGCACGCGAGGTTCGCCGGCCGGCTGCGGGAGCGGCCATGGTGGCGGCCCTCCTCTCCCTGGTCGCCTCCTCCACCGTCGACGCCGCGCAGGGCCGCGACCCCCGGGCCGAACGGGAGCGGGTGCGCTCGGATCAGGCCAAGGTGGCCGCCGAGGTCGACGCCCTGGAGGCCGACAGCGCCGAGGTCGAGGCAGCTCTGGCTGCCATCGGCGCCAACGTGGCCGACCAGCGGGCGCTGCTGTCGGATGCACAGCGCGCCGCCGATCAGGCAGCGGCGAGCCTGGAGCTCGCCCGCACCCAGGAGCGCGAGGCCGTGGGGGAGGTCGAGGCGCTGCAGCACCAGGTGCGGGCCGTCGCCATCGAGGCGTACATGCGGCCGATCACCGCCGACCCGACCGTGATCCTGTCGGCGGCGTCGGTGGGCGAAGCCGCACAGCGCCAGGCGCTGCTGGGGTTCCGCAGCGACCGCGACGCCGAGCTCCTCGACGAGTTGCGCGCCGCTCGCGAAGACGTCGCCCTACGCCGCCAGGAGGCGGAGGCGGCCACCGCCCGGGCCGAGCAGGAACGCGCCCAGCTCGCCGGACGGGTCGACGAGCTGGAAGCCGCCGAGTCGCAACAGGAGAAGTTCGCCGCCTCGGTCGACGAGCGCCTCGACACCGCGCTCGGCGAGGCGGCCAGCCTGGCCGCCCTGGACAAGCGGTTGGCCGACCAGATCGCCGCCGAACAGGCCCGCATCGCCGCCGAGCTGGCACGGAGCCGGCCACGCCCCTCGTCCGCCCGAGCAGCCGTGCCGTCGCTGACCATCGCCAACGGGTCCATCGTCTCGGTGCGTGGCATCCGGGTGCACACCCAGATCGCCGCCGCGCTGGGTGACCTGCTCGACGCCGCCGACGCCGACGGGGTCCGCCTCGGCGGCGGCGGCTACCGGGACCCGTCGTCTCAAGTGGCGCTGCGCCGGGCCAACTGCGGCGGCAGTGACTACGACGTCTACCAGGCGTCGGCCTCGACGTGCTCGCCGCCGACAGCCCGACCGGGGGCGTCGATGCACGAGCGCGGTCTCGCCGTCGACTTCACCTACAACGGCTCGTTGATCAGCTCACGCGCCAACCCCGGCTTTCGCTGGCTCGACGCCAACGCCGGCCGCTTCGGGTTCTTCAACCTCCCGGCCGAGCCCTGGCACTGGTCGGTCAACGGGCGCTGAACGGCGCCCGGGACGGACCCGTCCGGCCGGCCGTGTAGCCTCGCCGCCGGTGCAGCGCTCGGCGGCTTGGGGGGCGGCGTTGATGCTGGCCCTGGTGGTCAGCGCCGCCGGCATCGCCACCCTGGTCAAGGCCCAGGGCCCCGGAGCGACCGCCGCCGCCCCTATAGCGGAACCTCCCGTGTCGGCTGCGCCGGGCGGCCAGGACGGGGCGTGCGTTCCGGCGTCGCTGGAGGAGCGCGCCGCTCGGGTGCTGGTCGTCGGCCTGCCCGGGGTCACCGCCTCGTCCGAGCCCATCGTCACCGAGGTCCTCGACGTGGGCGTCGGCGGGGTGCTCGTCACCGAACCCAACGTGGTGTCCAGCGCCCAGATGAGCCAGCTGGTCAGCGACCTCCGCGCTCTGGCCGGGCGGCCCCTGCTGGTCAGCGCCGGGGAGGAGTCGGGGCGGGTGGCGACGTTCCGCGACGTGTTCGGCGCCACTCCGTCGGCCCGGACCCTGGCCGCCCGCTCGACGCCCTCACAGGTGGAGGAGATCGCCGGTGAGATCGGGTCGAAGCTGGCAGCACTGGGCATCGACCTCGACTTCGCCCCCGTGGTCGACCTCGATGCCGGCCCCGCCGGCGGAATCATCGGCGATCGCTCGTTCTCCGCCGAGCCGGCCGAGGCTGCCGAGTACGGCCTGGCCTGGGCCAGGGGGCTCGCAGGTGCCGGCGTCCACCCCACGGCCAAGCACTTCCCCGGCCATGGCCGGGTGATCGCCGACACCCATCTGGAGCTGCCGCTCGTCGACGCCGGCCTCGACGAGTTGCGCGAGTCCGACCTCGTGCCCTTCGTCGAGCTGATCGACGCCGGCGTCCCGGTCATCATGCTCGACCACATCGCCTACCGCGTCTTCGACCCGGACCTTCCCGCCAGCCTGTCGCCGAAGGCCTACGCCTTCCTGCGCGAGCTCGGCTTCGAGGGTGTGGCCATCACCGACTCGGTCGGCATGGGGGCGGTCAACCTGCGCTGGCCGTTCCCCGAGGCCGCCGTGCTGGCGATCAGCGCCGGCGCCGATGCCGTGCTCACCACCGACGGCACCCAGGCCCTCGGCATGCGCGACGCCCTGGTGGAGGCCGTGCGCTCGGGCCGGCTGCCCGAGAGCCGCCTCGACGAGGCTGCCGGGCGGATGGCGGCCCTGGCCGGCGACGACTCCCAGACGCTGGTGTGCCGGAGTATCGAGCTGCCGGCGCTGACGCCGACCTCGCCCGGCGGCTGAAGCGCCGGACCACGTGAGGGGCGTCATCCTCGCGGGAGGAACGGGCAGCCGGATGCACCCGCTCACCCGCATCACCAACAAGCACCTGTTGCCGATCTACGACAAGCCGATGGTCACCTACGCCATCGACACCATGGTCGGTGCCGGTGTCGACCAGATCATGGTCGTGACCGGGGGCGTCCACGCCGGGGAGTTCTTCCGCCTCCTGGGCAACGGGCACGACCACGGGATCGACCAGCTCTTCTACGCCTATCAGGAACGGCCCGGAGGCATCGCCGAGGCCCTGAGCCTCGCCGAGCGGTTCGTGGGTGACGATCGGGTCCTGGTGATGCTCGCCGACAACATCGTGGAGGAATCGATCCGCCCCCTCGTCGACCGCTTCGCCGCCCAGGACCGGGGAGCCCGGATCGTGCTGGCACCGGTGGACGATCTCGAGCACCTGCGCCACCTCGGTGTGCCCGAGCTGGATGCCGACGGGCGGGTGGTGCGCATCGTGGAGAAGCCGGCCGAGCCGCCCAGTCGCTTCGCCGTCACCGGGCTGTACTTCTACGACCCCAGCGTGTTCGACGTGCTCCCCACGCTGCGGCCGTCCGGCCGAGGAGAGCTGGAGATCACCGACGTGAACAACTGGTACGTCGATCAGGGCACCATGGAGCTCGACGTGCTCGAGGGCTTCTGGGGCGATGCCGGCGAGTCGATCGACGCCTACTACGAGGTCAACGACTTCGTCCGGGGCCTCCGACGCCGAGCCGGAGGTCGGCCGGCCGGCTGAGCGGGGTGCGGTCGCCTACTCGCCGCCCTCCAGCGGGGTCGACGGTGAGCTGACGGACAGGTTGGTGCTCGTCTCTGTCGGGGTGGTCGTCGGGGTGTCGTCGGGGTGGTCGTGGTGGTGGTGGTAGTGGTGGTTGGCTCACTCGGCTTGTTGTTGCTGCCGGGGTCGATGGCGGCGGTTGTGGGCGTGGTCGCCGGCCGGGGCCGGGGTCGTGGGGAGTCGGGCAGACGGAGGACCGCGGTCGTCGGCGTCGCCGGCGCAGGCGGCCCCGGGGGGCGGGGGGCGGGACCCGGCGGAGGTGGCGGGGGTGGTGGCGCCGGCTCGTCGTCGGCGGACTTGGGAGCCTTCGCGGTCGGTCCCGCCGGATCGTCGGGCGCCTCGGGCTCGGGCGCCGATGACACCGGCACCTCCGGGAGCCCTGGCACTTCAGGTGGTATGGCGAAGGCGTCGATCAGCGGCACGGAGATGCGCATGGAGCTGCCGG